>SVGQ01000023.1 GCA_015056245.1 Clostridiales bacterium
ATGGTCACGCCCAGTTCGTCTTCCAGAATCTCTTCCCACTTCATCATGCCCTGACGGACAGAGGAGCCGTAGGTGTCGTCGAACTTCCAGACCAGAACGTGGATGTTGAACTCGGTCTTCCCTTCAGCCAGACCGGCCACACAACCCAGCGCCATGATCAGAGTCAACAGGATGGCAACGAGTTTCTTCATTGAGGTATCCTCCTTCAAAATTTTCCGGTAAAACACCGGTATTTCCAAGCGGTATGCCAACCGCTCAGGGTACGAATGGAAAACACAAAGATACAGAATAGCAACTATTCCATCTTTCACAACCATTATTGATTTATGCAACCGTTTTCCAGCAAAATGATTATAGCAGATAAAAACCATTTTGTCTACTGTTTGTTTGTGAAAAATGTGCCGTATTTGTCCATTGGGAACAAAAACGTTTTCGGTGGGAAGGGCGCAATAAGCAAAAAGCAGGGACTGCAACGGTTTTGGTGCAGTCCCTTGGGGAATGGAATAGATGCATGCATGGTACGATCCATGATCTTGAGCGGCGCCTCAGCAGTGGACTCCTTGTACCAGAAGCTGTCCACCCCGATCTTTCAGGCATGGGCGATGTGGCTTGTACTCCAGCTGGCTTGTAATAATGGTTCTGTCCTTCAAAATGACGGATGATCGTCATCCCCTGCGGATGTGCTAACATTGCCAGCGGGCGTTTGTTGCCAAGAGGATGAATTCCATGTTTTGTTCCGCTGAGTGTCGAAACAAAAGGATACCCACATACATCTGACTCCTTCTATCTCCTCTGGCACACCCACCCTGCATATGCTATACTATTTGCATCCCTTTGTCCTTTCCCAATAACACTCATCAGGAGCGCACCATGGAATACAGACACGAGATCATCGACTTTGGCGAAAGCATCCCTGTGAAATTTTTCGTTCATCAGCTGGGCTATTCAGGGCTTCATTGGCACAACAGTCTGGAGCTTCTGTTTGTGGTGTCCGGCTCGGTGAGCATCACGGTGGCGGGCCATATCCATACCCTGACGGCAGGCGATGTGATCCTGATCAACGCCAATGATCCTCATGAACTCAACGCGGATGAGTGCATCATGGCGGCGGTGCAGATCAAGCTGACACTGTTTGACGAGCGGGTGGTGCGGCGCAGCGATCTGTATTTTGACTGCAACTCCGTCACCGATCCGGGCAACCCGGGCCTTTTGAAACTGAAAAGAATCGTGGCTCAGTTTGTCAAAATCTACGCCGACAATGACGAAGGCCGGGCGCTGCGGGCCAAATCCCTGAGCTATTCGCTGATGGCAGAGCTGATGACCTGCTTCCGGGTGGAACGGGCACGGGATGAACAGAAGCACAACCAGCATCAGTATGAGCGCATTACCAGAATTGTCAGCTACATCAACGAGCATTGCCATGAGGAGATCTCCCTGCAACAGCTGGCAGAGCAGGAGTATCTGTCCGCGCCGTTCCTGTCCCGCTTCTTCGTGCGGATGATGGGCATGAATTTCACCGCCTATCTGAACCAGCAGCGGCTTTCCCGGGCCATGAGCGATCTGCTGGAAAGCGACCTGACCATCGAAGAAGTCGCCAGCCAGAACGGTTTTGCCAATGCGCAGGCCTTTGTGCAGCAGTTCCGCAAGAAATACAATATGCTGCCCAGCCAGTACCGGCGGGAACACAAGGGCATGCCGCGGCTCAGCGCCAGTAGACCGGTGGACTTTAACGAATACACCATTCTGGAGACCCATCAGTTCCTTCATTCCTTTGCCGCGTTTCTTCACGAGGAACCTCAGGCGGCTGAGCAGCCCGCCGCGCTGCCGGAGATCGCCACCTATGGCGTTGCTGACGCCGCAGCAGCGGGCATATCCCTCCAGCACACATGGAAAACCTTTACCGGCGTGGGCAGCGCCAAGGAACTGCTGCTGGCGGATGTGCAGGAAATGCTCCGGCAGTTGCAGGCAGATGTGGGTTTCCGGTATGTGAAATTCCACGGCATCCTGTCCGATGATATGCGAATGTGTCTGCCGGATCGGGAAGGACGGCTTCAATACAGTTTCGTGTATGTGGATAAGGTGCTGGACTTTTTGCAGAGCATCGGCCTCAAGCCGCTGATCCAGTTGTCCTTCATGCCTGCCGCGCTGGCAAAGCATCCCCAGCGGCGCATCATGCAGTCCACCATGATCAATTCCGAACCAGCGGAGCTTTCGGCTTGGTGCGATCTCACCAGAGCTTTTGTGGAGCATCTGCTTCAGCGCTATGGTGCCAGAGAGGTGGAAAGCTGGCTGTTCACTGTGTGGAATGAGCCAGATACGCCCCTGTCCCTGTTTGGGTTTGCGTCGGATGAAGAGTTCTATCAATTTTATCGTGCCACATGGCAGACCCTGCACGCCGTACATCCCGGGCTGCGCATCGCCGGGCCGTCCACCTATTTCGATCCCATCGACAACGGCACATGGTTGAAACGCTTTACCGAGTGGTGCATCCGGCACGACTGCCTGCCGGATGATGTGCTGTTCCACTACTACGGCACCAATCTGGCTCCCAGCCAGTGGGGCAAGGAAAAGAATCTGGACTTCCCCATGAGCCGCCTGCAGCTGACCCGGGATGAGCACCTGCTGAACAAGTGCATCTCGCTGGTGCGCAACTATACCACGGAACACTATGGGGATACCAGCCGGGTGTTCCTGACGGAGTGGAACTTCTCGCCGGCGCACCGTTCCCTGTTGGGGGATACCTGCTTTCGCTCCTGTTATCTGGTCAAGAATATCCTTGAAAACATGGATCGTCTGGACGGTATGGGCTATTGGATGCTCACCGACCTGTTTGAGGAGCATCAGGTACCGGAAAGCCTGTTCCATGGCGGCATGGGTCTGTTCACCTACAACGGCATCCGCAAAGCTTCCTATTATGCTTACTGGCTGCTGGGCAAGCTGGGGGATATGCTGGTGGGCCAGGGCGACGGCTGGTTCCTGACCCGTCAGGGCGGCGAATACCAGCTGATGCTGTACCATTACCGGCACTATTCCGACCTGTATGCCTCCGGCGAGATGTTCGATATGACAGAAACGGATCGCTACACTGCCTTCGGCCCCTACCGGAAACGCGCATTTTCCATCGCGATCACCGGGGTGGAGGAGGGCTTGTGGCAAGCGCAGACCTACATTCTGAACCGGGAACATGGTTCTTCCTTTGACAAATGGGTGGAGATGGGTGCCCAGCCTGTGCAGAGTCCGGAAGAATGCGACCTTTTGCGCAGTCTGTCCCGACCCATGATGCGCCGGAGCATCCTTTCAGCGCAGCATGGCGAGCTGAGGCTGGAAGCGGAACTGGAGCCGCTGGAAGTACAGCTTGTGCGTATTTGGAAGGATTGTCAGATTTGAACCATTGATTTTTGTCCTGAATGGTGCAAATTTTCATGGATAAAAAGGACAAGATTTCATGGTTTTTGAACCGAGCATCAAAGATTTGTCATCTTTGGCGACAATCAGCGCAAAAAATGATAGTTACGTGGATAATCATACCGGTTTCCGCAGGACAAAATTCCTGCTACAATAGCATCATCAACAGAACCCCGTTTTGATGTTGACCAATAAGGAGGAAACCAACCATGAAAAAGATCTTTGCTCTCATGCTGGCTCTGGCCCTGTGCCTGTCCATGGTGGGCGGCGCTTTTGCTGAGGAAAGCCGCGGCACCATTATGTGGCTGAGCAACCTGTCCAGCGGCATCCAGTACGAAACCACCCGCGATTACCTGACCGCCATCTGCGAAAAGATGGGCTACAAGTTCACCATCGTTTACGGCGATATGTTTAACGATGCCGCCGGCAACCTGACCGCTGTTTCCAACGGCATGACCTCCGATGTGGTGGGCCTCATCGCCAGCCAGGACGGCGGCCTGCAGTCCATCATGGAGCAGTATCCCGAGCTGTATGTGGCGGGCTACAACACCGATATGACCTCTGTGTTCACCGCTGGCGGCGCGAACGAAGCCGTGCTGCAGAAACCGAAGTTCCTGGGCACCATCTGCGACGGTTTCCAGGATGGCGCTGACATGGGCCATCAGTACTTTGAGGTTGTGAAGGCCAAGGGCTGGACCAAGGTTTCTGTGGTCAACTTCCCCGGCTATGCCTACCCCAACCAGACCGCTGCCGTGAACGCCTTCATGGCGGACGTGGAAGCCTACAACGCCACCGCCGAAGCTCCCATCACTGTGGTCTCCGAGCCCCTGACGCTGGAATTCCAGCCTCTGGCTGACAGCTATTTCCTGGAGAATGGTCACGACGATCTGGACGCCATCGTTGCCTTCTGCGCCGGCATCGACTTTGTGTACCCCACCATGGTCACCGCCAAGCTGAACGGCTTCTGCGATATGCGCACCCAGATCATCACCGGCGGCTTCAACAACAACGCCGACATCATCGCTGACATCGGCGAGGACAAGAACATCGCCTGGATCTGCATCTCTCCCTCCGAGGATCCTGCCTATCCCATGGTGCTGCTGGACAACGCCATCTCCGGCACCCAGTTCGCAGATTTCGCCGTGGAACGCATCGACTCCAAGCCCTACGTGATCGATTCCGTGGCTGATATCGATGCTGCCATGAATCTTGGCATGCTGGGCAGCGGCGATGTGACCAAGGCTCAGGTCTCCGTGGACGACGTGCTGAACCTGTGCGTCCGCTTCAACGCGGAAGCCACCTACACCGGCCTCAAGGATCTGTTCGCTTCCGAGCAGGTTACCGTTGATGCGCTGCTGAAGTAATTCCATTCCCTGACACATCAAGGCGTCTGCGCTGTTTTCGGGCGCAGGCGCCTTTCTTGCAAAGGAGCATCACCATGGCAAACGAAGTCATTTTTGAAGCCCGGCACATGCACAAGGCCTTTGGCCCCACCATCGCCCTCAAGGATGTGGATTTCCAGCTGCGCCGGGGCGAGATCCGGGGGCTGGTAGGCGAGAACGGCTCGGGCAAGTCCACCATCATGTCCATTGCCTCGGGTATGCAGCCTGCCACCAGCGGCGAAATGCTGTATCTGGGCAAGGCATGGAACCCCGGCAGTATGGTGGAAAGCCAGAATGCGGGCATTTCCATGATCCTGCAGGAGGCCAACACCATTCCCGGCGTTACCGTGGCCCAGAACCTGTTCGCCGGCAGCGAGAAGGATTTTTCCAAGCTGGGCGTGATCAACATGTTCAAGATGTACCGGGCTGCCGACGAGCTGCTGGGCAAGTTCGGCGTAGGCCACATCAAGGCCCGGGACCGCATTGACAGCCTGACCTTTGAGGACCGCAAACTGATCGAGATCGTCCGCTGCGTCCGGGATGACACCCAGATCCTTGTGGTGGACGAAACCACCACCGCCCTTTCCCTGGAAGGCCGCGAGATCCTCTACCGGCTCATTCACCAAATGGCGGAGGAAAACAAGGCCGTGGTGTTCATCTCCCATGATATGGACGAGATTCTGGAGCAGTGTACCGACCTGACCGTGCTCCGGGACGGCGAGATCATCGGGCATTTGAACCGGCAGGAGATGGATGCCCCCGACGCGGTACAGAAGATCCGCTTCATGATGGTGGGCCGGGAGATTGGCGAGAAATACTATCGTGAGGACTACGATCCCTCCCATCAGGAGGAAGTGGCGCTGGAGCTGAAAAACATCTCCTTCGGCCCCATCCGGGATTTCTCCCTGACCCTGCATAAGGGCGAGATTGTAGGCTTTGGCGGTCTGTCCGGCTGCGGCATGCATGAAATCGGTCGCGCCGCCTATGGTCTGGAAAAGCTGGAGGCTGGTCAGGTGCTGCGGGGCGGCAAGCCCATCCGCAACTGTCTGGAAGCCATTCAGCAAGGTATTGGCTACATCTCCAAGAACCGGGATACCGAGTCCCTGATTCTGGATGCCGCTATTGAGGACAACATCGTGCTGCCCTCCCTGACCGCCTTGCAGAAAAACGGCTTCATCAACCCCGCCAGCGAGAAAAAGATGGCCCGGGAACAGATCGACGCTTTCCGCATCAAGTGCGGCAGCGGACGGCAGTATGTGAACACCCTTTCCGGCGGCAATAAGCAGAAGGTCTCCTTTGCCAAATGGATGGCCAAAGGCAGCGAGGTGGTCATTATGGACTGCCCCACCCGCGGCGTGGATATCGGCGTGAAGCAGGCCATGTACGCCCTCATCGAGCAGATGAAGAAAGAGGGCAAAGCCATCCTGATGATCTCCGAAGAGCTCAGCGAGCTCATCGGCATGGCGGACAGGATCCTCATCATGAAGGATTTTGCCGTATCCCACGAGTTTATCCGCTCGGCAGATCTGAAACAGACCGATATTATCGAATACATGATTTAAGGAGGCAGCGGTATGAATTGGCTTAAGAAGCATTCCACGCAGGTTGCTGCCTACAGCGGTCTGGCGGTCTGCATCATTTTCTTCACCATTCTCACCCCCATCTTCGGCGAGAGCATCTGGTCGGCGGAAAAGATCAAGACCCTGATGCAGAACGTGATCGTTCTGGCGCTGATGAGCGTGGGCGCGGTATTTGTGTATTCTCTGGGCTCCATGGACATCTCCATTGGCCGTCAGGTGGGCCTGTACGCCACGCTGGTGGTGATCATCGGCAATGCCACCGGCTCCCTGCTGTGGGGCATCCTGCTTTCGCTGGTGATCTCCGTCATCATCAGCGCCATCAACGGCGCAGCTGGCGAAGTGCTGGGCATCCATCCGGTCATTTCCTCGCTGGTGTTCCAGATGGTCATCAGCGGTGTGTCCTCCGTGATCTACAACAGCATCGGCAGCCGCAATGTGGCACTGATGAACACCTTCGATGTGAGCCTCTTCCGCCAGACCTGGTTCATGATTCTGGCGCTGGTGGTGGAAGTGCTGGTGGTGGGCTATCTGTTCAACTTTACCAAGCTGGGCAAGAATGCCAAGGCCATCGGCGCCAACCCCACCGCTGCCCGGCAGAGCGGTATCCATCTGGTGCAGTACAAGGTGTATGCCTATATCATCATGGGCCTTTGCGTGGTGCTGGCCTCCCTGTTCCAGATGGGCTACACCGCCTCTGCCTCCGACTCCACCGGCACGGGCTTTGAAATGAACGTGATGGTGGCGCTGATCCTTGGCGGTATGCCCCTTTCCGGCGGCATGCGCTCCCGGGTGAGCTGCGCCATCGTGGGTTCCTTTACCTATGCGCTGCTGAGCGTGGGCCTGCCCATGCTGGGCGTGGCAGCCAATCAGGTATTCGTCATCAAGGCGGTACTGTTCCTGATCGTGGTTCTGCTCACCTGCCGCAAGAAAACCGGCGTACTGCCCCGCTGAGGAGGATATGAACATGAAAAAGAATCTGGTTTCGGCCCTCAAGCGTATCGGCGGTACGCTGATGCTGCCCGTGATCATGAATCTGGCGATGATGTGGCTGTGTTACGCCAACGGCAAGATGTATTTCGGCACGGACAAGATGTGGCGCACCCTGATCGTGGATATTGCGGTGTCCATCTCCTGTGCCATGGGCATCGGCCTGCAGTTCAAAAACGGACGCTTCGACTTTTCCGGCGGCGCGATCATGCTGCTGTCCGCCATCATTGCGGGCAACATCGCCAGAAACATGGACAACAATCTGGGTTTGATGGTGGTGCTGTGCGTGGTGTGCTGCGTGGTGTTTTCGCTGCTTGTGGCGTTGTTCTACGTTTTGGCCCGGGTGCCCATCATCATTACCACCATCGGCTTTGCGCTGCTGTACGAGTCCATTACTTGCCTTGTGTTTGACGGCACCGGCATCAATATCATCTCCAATATGACGCTGCGCAAATTTGCCACCTATCCGGCAGTTATCTGGCCCTTGATCGGGGTCATCGCCCTGTATGCCATCTACAGCTACCTGACCACCTCGGGCCGTCAGGCCACGCTGCTGGCGAACAACCAGCAGTCCGCAGTGAATATCGGCATCAAGGAAAACCGGAACGTGATCGTCTCCTATGTGTTCTCCGGCCTGATCTTCGGCCTGGCAACAGTGATCTGGATCGCCAAGGCCAAGCACGACGCAGCCTATTCCTCCATGATGACCGTCGGGCAGCTGTTTTCCAACATTCTGCCGGTGTTCATCGGCCTGATGCTGGCCCGTTTCTGCGGCGATACCATCGGCATCATCATGGGCAGCATCACCCTGTGCCTGCTGAGCTATGCCCTCAACGCGGTGTTTGCCTCCACGCTGGGCAGCGCCATCTCCAACATCTGCATGGGTTCCTTCATTCTGATCATCAACGTGGTCAACGCTCAGGGACGCAACATGCTCAAGGCCATTGGTAAGCTTTTGAAGAAGGGAGTGTCCGGCACATGAGTATTGATCTGAAAGCAAAACCTTTTTTTCTGAGTGATGAGCAGATCGCATGGGTGCAGGAAACCCTTGCCGCTATGTCGCTGGAAGAGAAGGTGGGCCAGCTGTTCTGCCCCATCAGTTACTCTTCCGACCCCGGGTATCTGCAATATCAGCTGCTCCGGTTCCATGTGGGTGGTCTGCTGTTCAAGACCAGCCCTTCCAGCGAAGTGCGCGCTGCGCTGGACTTTATGCAGAAGGGCAGCAAGATCCCGGTGCTCAGCGCTGCCAATCTGGAATTCGGCTCCACCGGCTTTCTGGAGGACGGCACCTTCTTTGCCCAGCAGATGGGCATCGGCGCAACCCGCGACCCGGAGCATGCCTACCGCATGGGCCGTGTATCCACCAAGGAAGCTGCTGCCGCTGGCTGTAACTGGGCTTTTGCCCCCATCTGCGATCTGGATCTGAATTGGCGCAACCCCATTGTGAACGTGCGCTCCTACGGTGATGACCCGGAGCGGGTCATTGACATGTGCAAGGCGTATATGCGGGCAGCTGCGGAAAACAACGTGGCGGTTTCCGTCAAACATTTCCCCGGCGACGGCGTGGACGAGGTGGATCAGCATCTGCTCACCAGCATCAACAGCCTCACCTGCGAGGAATGGGACGCTACCTATGGGCGCATCTACCGGGCGTTGATCGCCGAAGGCGCCCAGACCATCATGGTGGGTCACATCGATCAGCCCGCATGTCGCGAGCGCATCAATCCCGATACAACCAAGGATACCGTACCCGCCACCCTGTCCCCGGAGCTAATGACCGGCCTGTTGCGCGGCGAGCTGGGCTTCAACGGCCTCATCGTCACCGATGCCACCCCCATGGTGGGCTATACCTCCGCCATGAAACGCTCCGAGGCGGTGCCCCTGACCATTATGGCAGGCGCGGATATGTTCCTGTTCAATAAGGATCTGGAAGAGGACTACGGCTACATGCTGGACGGCGTGAAGCGGGGTCTGCTCACCATGCAGCGCATGGACGAAGCCATCACCCGCATTCTGGCCCTGAAAGCCGCGCTGGGTCTGTGGAACAAGGCCAAAGAGGAGATTATTCCTCCGGTGGAGAATACTGCCTGTATCGGCTGCGAAGAACATCATGCATGGGCTCGTCAGTGCGCTGACGAGGCCATCACCCTTGTGAAGGACACCCAGCACGCCCTGCCGCTGGATCCCGCCAAAACGCCCCGGCTGCTGCTGGAGGTGCTGGGTGGCTGCGAAAGCGAGCAGCGCATCGCTCAGCATATGAAAGCTCTGTTGGAAAAAGAGGGCTTCACCGTGACCCTCTACGAGCCGGAGGATTTCACCCGTCTGGAGTTCAAGGTGGAAAGCTTCCACGAACATTACGACGCGGTGCTGTATCTGGCTAACGTGGAGAACGCCTCCAACAAGACCACCAACCGCATCAACTGGTATACCATGTGGGGCGCAGGCAACAATGTGCCCTGGTTCGTGCATGAGGTGCCCACGGTATTTGCCTCGCTGGCGAATCCCTACCATCTGGTGGATGTGCCCATGATGCGCACCTTCATCAACTGCTATTCCAACAACAGCGAAACCCTGGAAGCGCTGGTGGAAAAGCTTATGGGGCGGGATAGCTTCCGGGGGCAGAACCCAACCGATCCCTTCCTTGGCAAGGAGCATCTGAAACCGTAAGGAGGCTCGTATATGCATTTTATCACGCCGTCCACTGCGCTGGATTGTCCGGTGCTGTGGCGGGATTTCCCCGCCGGGGATGTAGCGCAGGCCACGCTGAAGATCACCGGTCTGGGTCTGTACCGGGCCATGATCAACGGTCAGCGGGTAGGTGCGGACTACCTGACTCCCGGCTTCAACGACTACGACGATCGCCTGCGGGTACAGACCTATGATGTGACCGGCCTTCTGGCAGCGGACAACCGGCTTTCCGTCTGGCTGGGCAACGGCTGGTACAAAGGCCGTCTGGGGCTTGACGGCGGCAGGGAAAACACATGGGGCGACCGCTATCTGCTGGCAGCCCGACTGACCCTGCGGCACAAGGATGGCAGCGAATCCATTCTGGAAACCGACGAACGGTGGCTGGCGGCTCAGTCGCCCATCGTGTCCGGCAACATCTACGACGGCGAAGTGCGGGATGATACCCGTCAGCCCGGCGAGCCGGTGCCCTGCGTGAAAGCGGAGGTGTCCTACAACCTGCAAGCGCCTGTTTCACCTGCCATCCGCGTGGTAGACGAGCTGCATCCCATCCTGATCATCACCCCCAAGGGCGAGAAGGTGCTGGATTTCGGTCAGAACGCAGCGGGCATTATCCGCTTTGTGAACCGCCTGCCCAAGGGACAGACCCTGCGTATCCAGACCGGCGAGGTGCTGCAGCAGGGCTGCTTCTACCGGGAAAACCTGCGCAGCGCAAAGTCAGAGTTTGTGTACATCTCCGATGGCGTGGTCAAGGATGTGGAGCCCACCTTCACCTTCTTCGGTTTCCGCTATGCCAAAGTGGAAGGCTTGGAAACCGTTGATCCGGCTGACTTTACCATGCTGGTGCTCTCCAGCGATCTGCGCCCCACCCTGCGCTGTGAAACCAGCCACCAGAAGCTGAACCAGCTGATGAAGAACACCTTCTGGGGTCTGCGCAGCAATTTCGTCGATGTGCCCACCGACTGTCCCCAGCGGGATGAGCGTCTGGGCTGGACAGCGGACACGCAGGTGTTTGTCAACACCGCCTGCTATCTGGCGGACTGCAAAGCCTTCTACCGCAAGTACATGCAGGATCTCCGCGCCGATCAGACCCGCTACTACGGCGGAGATGTGCCTGCCTACAGCCCGTCTCTGAAAGGCGCGGCGGTTCATGGCGGCGCAGTATGGGCCGATGCGGCCACCATCATCCCGTGGAATGTGTACTGCCACTACGGCGATGTGGAATTGCTGCGGGAGACCTATCCCCTGATGCGGGATTATGTGGAGTACCAGATCGCCGAGGACATCAAGAACGGCGGCACCCACCTGATCTTCCCGGCCTTCACCTTTGGCGACTGGCTGGCGCAGGATGGCATGACCGACCAGTCTCTGAAGGGCGGTACCGAAGATGCGTTCATTCAGGCGGTGTACCTGATGCAGAGCGTCCAGCTGACAGCACAAGCCGCCGAAATACTGAGCGAAGCACAGGATGCCGCCCGGTACGCCCATCTGGCTGATGAGATCCGCGAAGCCCTGATGGAGGAATACATCACCCCCGGCGGCAGGCTGGCGCTGGATACCCAGACCGCCTATGTGCTGGCCCTGAAGCATGGCCTTTACCGTGACAAAGCCAAGCTGATCGCCTGTTTCCGTACCCGCCTGAAGAAGGATTTCTACCGCATCACCTGCGGCTTTACCGGCGCGCCCCTGATGCTGCCGGTGCTTCTGGAAAACGGTATGACAGACGTGGCCTACCGGATGCTGCTCAGCGAAGCGTTCCCCGGCTGGCTGTATTCCGTCAACCTGGGAGCCACCACCATCTGGGAACGCTGGAACAGCCTTGAAGCGGACGGTTCCATCTCCGGCACGGGCATGAACAGCCTCAACCACTACGCCTACGGTTCCGTGTGCGAGGCGGTGTTCGCTCATGTGTGCGGTCTCAGGAATGCGGCTCCCGGCTGGAAGGCCGCCACCATTGCCCCCAAGCTGAACGGACGCATCCGGCACAGCAACATCGTTTTCGATTCTCCTGCCGGGCAGTGGACAGTGGCATGGAACATCCAAAATGACGGCTCTGTTCTGCTGGATGCCATCGTTCCGGAAGGCGCTACCGCTACGGTGGTTCTGCCGGATCATCCTGACAATGCGACTGAAGCCGTGGCTGGCGGCAGCTATCACTGGCAGTATCAGCCTACGGTGGACTATCTGCATCCCTACAGCGTCCAGTCCATGATGATGGAGCTTCTGGAAAACGAGGAAGCGGTTCAGTTGCTGACCGAAAAGGCCCCCGGTATTCTCGGTATGGCAGCTGATCCCGCCAGCGAGTTCCGCGTAGAAACACCCGTTGGTGTGGCCTACGCCATGCCCTTCCTGAACCCGGAGGATGCCTTTGCGCTGGATCCGCTGCTGCGGCAGATCAAGCTGAAGTGAAGTAGTGTAATGGACAAGGAAACCCCAGCCTGCTGTTGAAGCGGGCTGGGGTTTATGTGTGTGGGTATGGAATCCTGTGAGGGAAGATGGCATAATTGTCGTAGGAGATGCGGGCAGATTGGTCTGTGGGAACACTCCTTTATTCGGGTTCGCGATCAACACTCTGTTGCACTGTTTCGTGTAAATGAGACAGTTGCATCTCCTCAATCCTCTTACGGAGATCATATAGCGCTGTACCAATGGTATCAAAGGCAGAAGCCGCTTCTTGCTCGTCGTGGGTCATTCCCAAATGATGCAATGGCACAGAGTCATTTTCGTACATGGCTACAGCCCCTTCTGCCAATAGGCGAATGTCCGCAATATCATTCCCGACATTCCAGAAGTAGGTGTTGAGTGACTGACTTTGCTGTTTCATTACTCATACACCACCTCTGTCAGGATGATCTCATCCACGCAAGAGTGTATGTTGTTCATAGCGCTGACCCATGCCATTGGATCTTTTGCTTTGATTTCCTCAGTGATGCCTTGTTTTTCCTTCATCTGCTCAACCAGCAGTTCGTAACGTGCTTGTGCAATGTCATCTATCTGGTTGAGACGTGCTACCAGCTCGCCACATGCGAGTAGGGTGTCATATGCTAATGGAAGATGCTCCTTCAGGTATTGTTTGTGCAGAAGGCCATACCGACCATAATGTGCTGGTTCTTGTTCGGGCACTGTGACCTTCGGATAGTAACAGCCGTCGGAGTGCAGTTCGTAAAGAATGCCGATTTCTTCAAAGTAATTCATGAATGTGCTCCTTTCGTAGTTCCTGAAAACGATTGTGATTAAGGGTAACTCCTTTCTTCATAACCGCTTCCATTCACCACAAATGAGCCGCAGTCATGATGTATTGGGGAGCGTCTTAAACTCCTCTTTACATACTACAGCCCCTACTTAAGGGCCTGAGGCCCTTAAGAATCCCGCATTTGCGCCCATATCATGGGCGCAAGAGAATGGATACTTCTTATAGTCTGAATACTGAAAGCACCGTTCCGCCTCGCTTTTGCCGGGCAGAACGGTGCTTTGCATTGGGATTATTCATTTTTCGCCGAACACAGAGAGCAATTGGCGCAATGGCCTGTGCAGGCGGTTGTGTTTGTTTCTGCTGCCGGAGCGTTCTTGATGGAAGATACACCGGCAGCACTTTGCGCATCGACGGCATCTGTCACCGGCTTTGCTTCGTCCGCTGCATCCTTTCTGCGGAACACCCCGAACCCCAGCCGGATCGCCCCCGTGGGGCAGGCCGCCGCACACTCGCCGCAGCGGATGCACTCCATGGACTGGGGATGCTTCACCGGATCCACATCCATGCCGCACACCTGCGCACACTTGCCGCAGTGGATGCATTTTTCTTCATCCACGGTGAGCCGGTAGAAGCTCACTTTGTTCAGGATGCCATAGATAGCCCCCAACGGGCACAGGGTTTTGCAGAAGAAGCGGTACACCAGCACGCAGCCCACAAGGATGCCGATTGCCAGCAGCAGCTTCCAGCCAAAGAGCCAGCCCACGGTCTGCCGCAATTCCGGGTGCGTGCCCAGCAGCGGGAGGCCGCCCAGCAGTGTGCCGGAAGGGCAGATATACTGGCAGAAAGCCGGGTCGCCCATGCCGATCACATTGGTCACCAGCACGGGCATCAAAAGAACGAACACCACCAGTACGCCGTACTTGATGTATTTGGCAAACCGGGGCAAGCGTAGTTTCTTCTTCGGCAGCGGGATCTTGGCGATCAACTCCTGTATCAGCCCGAAGGGGCAAAGGAAACCGCACACAAAGCGGCCCAACAGCACCCCCACCGCCAAAAGGAAGCCCACCACATAGAAGCTCATATCCATTTTCACCGAGCCGCTGACTGCCTGCAATGCGCCGATGGGACAGGAAACCGAGGCAGCCGGGCAGCTGTAGCAGTTCAGGCCCGGGTTGCAGAAGTTTTTCCATGGACCGGTGTACAGCTTGGCCCCGCCTTTGGCAAAGAAATTGCCCGCATGGCAGTTGCTCAGGCCGAAGGCAACGATCTGAACGGCTTTGCGCCTGATCTTCTGAGAAATTTTCATGCGGTCACCCCAATCCGATGCATTCCAGACACAGGTTGACAGCTTTTTTCAGCACGATCGCCATCTCTCCCCGGCTGATGCCGTAGACCATCATGGCGGCAGCGGCGCAGAGCAGTCCCACCCGCAGCCCGTTCATCCAGCGGTTACTGCGCATTCAGGTGTTCCTCCACAAAGGCCATGCAGCCGGGCACGTTGGCGCCCACGATGGGCTCGCCCACCACTGCGCCGGTAGCATCCACAAAGAAGGTAGTGGGCACGCCGACCACCTGATTGATCAGGGAATAGAAATCCACGCCTGCAACCAGATGCAGGTAGCTGTCCGCGCCGGTGCTTTCGCAAATCAGGTTTGCCATCTCCAGCGTTTCCGCATCCTCCAGCGAATGCAGGTCGCTGACCAGTCCCACCAGCTGCACATTGTCCGGCATGGAGGCGCTCCAGGCTGCCAGTTCATCCATCTCGTCGATGCAGGGGCCGCAGAAGGTGCCCCACACATTCACAACAGTCAGATCCTTGGCGGCAAAGATGTCGCTGGTGACGGGATTGCCGCTGAGGTCAGTGGTGGCAAAGGCGGGGAAGGTCACCTCCGGCTGATCGAACTCGCCTTCGGCAAATACCAGCGGCTGGAAACTGGCGGCATTCATCAGCTCGTTGGCGCGGATAACGGCTGCATTGACCCGCTCCAGCAATTCCGCGTTCTCCGCGGACAAAAGACCCGTATAATCCAGACACACATACACATGCCCGTCGTTTTCACCCAGCACCGGCGCATTGGACACACCCAGCACATCGGCAATGGCAGTACCGTCCTGGGTCAGGCTTTCGTAGATGGCCTTTTCAAACAGCAGGATATCCCCCACGGAGGTGGTGCTGTAGGTGCGCATCTCCTCGATCATGGCGGCGCGGGTGTACTCATCCAGATCGTCTGTCAGGTACGTTTCCTGCATCTGTGCCAGAACGGGCTCATCCGTATACAGAATTTGCAACACCGGCAGATCCGGATCAAAAGTGGTGGGCAGTACAGCGTACTCCAAGCGGAGTCCCGCCGCCAGATCTTCCTGCGTGATGGGCAGGATCAGCCCCCGCTGGGGCACGCTGCCAAGGGCCGTTTCCTCCGCCGCGGCAAAGGGCATTGCCGCCAGCAGCATCCATACCAGCAATAATGCCAGCATCCTTTTATTTGTTTTCATCGTTGCATCCTCCTTGCAAAGGCGTTTTCGCATTCCGCACATATGCTCATTATATACGATTTTTCCAGAATTGCATCAGGAAAATCCCGGTTTCATCTCATGCAATTCATACTTTACAAATACCCGCCGGGACCGTATACTGAAACCTATACCGGATATCTTCTGAGACAAAAAGATCCATATTATCATCAAAACGCAACGGAGGCATTGTTTATGAGCGAAGTTCTGTTTCCCCGTACAGATGTGGCTGGCGTTTCCCTTTCCCGTATGATCATCGGCACCAACTGGATGCTGGGCTGGAGCCATCGCAGCCCGGCACAGGACCACCAGATCCTGCGCAAGTTCTCCGATGGCGAAAAGGCTTTCCCCATGCTGAAAACTTTCCTGGACCGCGGCGTGGATACCATCATGGGTCCCCTGCAGCAGGAGCGGGTCATGCAGGAAGCCGTCCAGTACGCGCAGGAGAAGACCGGCAAAAAGCTAATCCTGATCGATACCCCCATCATCAACGTGGATGACAACGAAGAAGCCCGCCGTCAGGCCCGGGCCACCATCCACCGCAGCAAGGAATGCGGCGCCACCTTCTGTCTGGTGCATCATTCCAGCGCCGAAGCCCTGGTCAACAAAAACAAGCACATCATCGACCGTCTGCCGGACTATCTGGATATGATCCGTCAGGAAGGCATGATCCCCGGCCTGTCCGCCCACATGCCGGAATTGATCACCTATTCCGATGAAAACGAATACGATGTGCAGACCTACATCCAGATCTACAACTGCATGGGTTTCCTGATGCAGGTGGAGATTGAGACCGTCAACCAGATAATCCACAACGCCAAAAAGCCGGTGCTGACCATCAAGCCCATGGCGGCAGGCCGCGTATCCCCCTTCGTGGGCCTGAACTTCGTGTGGAACACCATCCGTCCCACCGACTGCGTCACCGTGGGCTGCTTCGATGCCGAGGAGGCCGAGGAGGATATCGAGATCTCGCTGGCTGCCATCGAGCGCCGCATGCCGGATATCGAGAAGCGCGCCAGCCCCAACGCCCATCAGGACGCGTTTGGAAAGTAAGAAAAAATTCAACCCGTTCAAACGCCCCGGAGCCGACCTGCCAAAGGCGCTCCGGGGCGTTTGATGGTTTGGGAATGAAAGAAAGTCAGATCTCTGTCAAAATCAGCGAACCATCCTCACCGCTCATCTCCAACAGGAAAAGATGCGTTACCCCGTAGTGATCCTGATAGCTGACGGCAGTATTGGGAATGGTACCCAGAAAGGGAATATCCACGATCATGGTTTCTTCCGGCATCAGGGTTTCCAGTGAAAACTGGGGCAGTTGCTGCGCATCAAAGAGAAAATAGCCATCCTCGCTGATATCCAGATAATCCAGGTTGAACAGCCGGAAATTTCCCACCGGGATGCTGGTGGTAAACTGAACCCACGCGCTGTCTTCGCTGCCCGCATCCAAAAAGCTGGCCTGAAGGGTGGGTTTCGGGGCATCGCCCCGGTCGAACCACAGATCAGTGGCAATATGCAGAGGCAGAATTTCTGAAAAAAGATCCATGAGAGCAAAGTCAGTCAGGCTGGCGGCATCTGTAAAAAAGCAGCGTCCGTCATATTCTACATACATCCTGCCGCTGTTTTTCAATGAGCAACGGCGCACCACGGTGCCCTCAGGCAGTTTTTCGCCCAGGGGGAAAGCGCCGTCAATATCACTGCAGAGTTCCGCGCCTTCCGGGTTGGTCACCACCATCATCTCAAAGGTGCGGACGCCCTCTGTGGCTTGCAGGTACTGGGACTGGATGTAACCCTGATAGCCATCATAGGCAACAGAACACCAGTCTTCATCGAAACAGCGGGCGCAGCGCACGGTGGATCCCAGCGAAACCTTGCACAGCCGGGGCGAAGAGGCGCTGGGTTTTTCCCGCAGAGAGACCCACTCCTGACAGTTGACCACTTCCATGGTTCCAATATAGCTGCCGTCATGGGCCCACGAGCCAACAGGCAGCAGGCAGCACAGGCACAGCAGCAGAGCGATGAGTCTTTTCATGATACTCCTCCTTATTCAGCCTTGGCTTCGGTTTCAGGCTGGATTTCGATCATCCTGCGCTTGGTACTGGTATAGAGGAAAAGATCCTCCTTCACCGGCAGCTGGAAGTCATTCACATAATCGGCAGCTTCGTTCTGGCCCACAGCCTGATTCAACTGACCGATAGGCATTCGGTTCGTTCGCGCAGCAATTGTTCGTATCATCTAGTATGCCAGAGAATGCCAGAAATGTCCATCCCATCATTTGGGATGGACAGGCGGTTACCACTGTGCAAATACACCCAAAAAACACTCTCCCACCTTGACATCCCACCCCTTTCCCTGTTAGAATGCACTCACACAAACGCCATGACGGGGAGAAACGGCTCCTTCTCCGCCCACAGAGAGTCTGCGGTTGGTGCAAGCAGATGGGGAGATGAGTCGGTACTGGCCCCTGAGCGGCTGGCTCAACGGCGCACTTTGCGCCCAGTAAAGTCAGACGGAGATTCCACCGTGAAAAGGAAAAGGCATTCATGGGATGCTGAAGGGGGCGGCGCAGCCGCCAACAAGAGTGGTACCGCGGAAGTATTACATGCTTTCGTCTCTTGCAGATTTTGCTGGAGGCGAAAGCATTTTTCTTATCTCCGGCGCAAACAAAAAGGGAGGTACAACCAAATGAAACTCGCATTTTCCACCCTGGGTTGCCCCGATTTTTCCTGGTCCGATATCTATTCCATGGCCAAGGACTTTGGCTTTGACGGCATTGAGATGCGCGGCCTCGGCAACGATATTTTCTCCGTCCGCGCCCAGCCTTTCCGGGCCGATCAGCTGGATAAGACCATCGCCAACCTGAAGCGGATGCATCTGGAGATCCCCTGCCTGTCCACGGGCTGCGTGCTGAAGGATGCCTATAACTGGAACGAAACCAAGGAAGAGATCAAGGAATACATCCGTCTGGCAGAGAAGCTGGGCACACCGTACATCCGTCTTTTGGGCGACCGCAACGCCGATGCGGAAGGCCCCGTGGATGACGATGTGGTGCTGCGCGCCCTCAAGGAGATCGTGCCTTACGCTGAGAAGCACAACGTGATCCTGCTGGTGGAAACCAACGGCGTGTACTCCGATACCGCCCGTCTGCGCGACCTGCTGGTGCGGGTGGAGAGCGACAATGTAGCCGCCCTGTGGGATATGCACCACCCCTACCGCTTCGCTGGCGAGAACCCGGAAACCACCATTCAGAATCTGGGCGTGTACATCAAGCACATCCACATCAAGGACTCCAAGATGGTGGACGGCAAGGTGAAGTACAAGATCATGGGCGAAGGCGACATGCCCATCGAAAGCATGATCCGCGCCCTGCGCTCCGTGAACTACGAAGGCTATATCTCCCTGGAGTGGGTCAAGAATACCGCGCCGGAATTGCAGTCTGCCGGTATCGTGTTCCCCCAGTTTGCCAACTACATGGAGCAGTTCATGGGCAGCGACCGCACCAGCCACCGCTTGCAGGACAACGCTCGCAAGACCGGTAAGTATGTGTGGCCCAAGAACCAGCTGATCGATCTGACCTTCCCGCAGGTGCTGGACCGCATGGTGGAAGAATTCCCCGACCAGTACGCTTTCCGCTACACCGAGCTGGACTATACCCGCACCTATGCCCAGTTCCGGGATGATGTGGATCAGTTTGCCCGCAGCCTCATCGCCATGGGCGTGAAGCCCGGTGATCACGTAGCCATCTGGGCCACCAACGTGCCTGCCTGGTACTTGACCTTCTGGGCCAGCGTGAAAATCGGCGCGGTGCTGGTTACCGTGAACACCGCCTACAAGATCCACGAAGCCGAGTACCTGCTTCGCCAGAGCGATACCCACACCCTGGTCATGGTGGACGGCTACAAGGACAGCGACTATATTGCCATCATCAAGGAACTTTGCCCTGAACTGGAGGGCCATGATCCCTTCCAGCCCCTGCACACCCGGAAATTCCCCTTCCTGCGCAATGTGATCACCGTGGAAAGCCGTCAGGAAGGCTGCCTTACCTGGGAGGACGCTCTCTCCATGGCAGACAGGGTGGATCCCAGCGAGGTGACCCGCCGCGCCGCCGCCATCAACAAGCATGATGTGTGCAACATGCAGTACACCTCCGGCACCACCGGCTTCCCCAAGGGCGTTATGCTGACCCACTACAACGTGGTCAACAACGGCAAGGCCATCGGCGACTGCATGGATCTGTCCACCGCCGACCGCATGATGATTCAGGTGCCCATGTTCCACTGCTTCGGCATGGTGCTGGCCATGACCGCCTCCATGACCCACGGCGTCACCATGAGCCCCATCACCGCCTTCAGCCCCCGCAAAGGCCTTGCCTGCATCAATCAGGAAAAGATCACCGCCTTCCACGGCGTACCCACCATGTTCATTGCCATGCTGGGCCACCCCGATTTCGAAAAAACCGATTTCAGTCATATGCGCACCGGCATCATGGCAGGCAGTCCCTGCCCCATCAAGGTGATGGAAGAGGTCATCCAGAAGATGCACATGGACGAGATCTGCATCACCTACGGTCAGACCGAGGCCAGCCCTGCCACCACCATGTCCAAGACCACCGACTCCATCGAGACCCGCGTCAACACCGTGGGCGCTGCCATCTTCGGCGTGGAGTGCCGCATTGTGGATCCCGAGACCAACCAGCCCGTGCCGGACGGCGTGGACGGCGAATTCGTGGCCCGCGGCTACAACATCATGAAGGGCTATTACAAGATGCCCGAAGCCACTGCCGCAGCCATCGACAGCGAAGGCTGGCTCCACACCGGCGATCTGGCCCGCCGGGATGCCAATGGTTACTACAAGATCACCGGTCGCATCAAGGATATGATCATCCGCGGCGGCGAGAACATCTACCCCAAGGAGATCGAGGACTTCCTCTACACCCATCCCAAGATTCAGGATGTGCAGGTCATCGGCGTGCCGGATAAGCAGTACGGTGAGGAGATCATGGCCTGCGTGATCCTCAAGGAGGGCGAGGAATCCTCCGAGGCTGAAATGAAGCAGTACGTGATGGATCACATGGCAAAGCACAAGACCCCCCGCTACGTGGCCTTTGTGGACAATTTCCCCATGAATGCCGCCGGCAAGATCCAGAAGTACAAGATGCGCGAGTGGGCCGTGGAATACCTGAAGCTCCAGGAAGCCAACGCCATCGTGACGGCGTAACCCGGCTCCATCCCTTTCGTGCTGCATCTATGAAGCCCTCCGGGCCATGAACAAAGAGGTTCGGCTGGTCAAACTGCCGGGCACGGATCATGGATTCCGCGGCTTAGCCTGCCAGGAGACGCTGGCAGAAGTGGATGCATTTTTGCAAAAGCATCTCGTATAACAATCGCACAGATTCACCAACAGGCGCTGCATCCGGCAAGGTTGCAGCGCCTGTTTCAGGCATTGCACCGTTTTTCGCATTCCCAAAGACAGAAATAACAAAAATTTTCATTTGTGCAAACGTTTCCCCTTGACAACCGACGTGCCTTTCATGTACAATAAGGGCACAGCAAAGCAGATTGATACAAACCGGCACGGCGATGCCTTTTTTCGTCAATCTTTTTTGTCCCCCAAAATATTCGGTTTCTATGGGCTGTTATGCCTCAGAAATAGAGAAAGAAAGGATGTTTCATTATGAAAAAGTTCCTGGCTTACCTGCTTGCTGCCATCATGGTTCTCTCCATGGTCAGCACTGCCGGCGCTTCCGAGCTGGCTGGCACTTATGACATCACCGTTTGGGTTGCTGCCGAGATCGTTGACCTGACCAAGGCTCAGATCGAAGCTTACAACCAGTCCAACGAACTGGGCATCACCTTCAACGCCACCGTTGAGGCCGTTTCCGAAGCTGATGCCGGCACCAACATGATCACCGACGTAGAAGCCGGCGGCGACCTGTTCTGCTTTGCTCAGGATCAGTTCGCCCGTCTGGTGCAGGCCGGCGCTCTGGCCAAGCTGGGCGTGAAGGCCGGTGAAACCGTGGCTGCCGCCAACGACCCCTCCGTCGTTGCCGCCGCTACCGTGGGCGACACCCTGTACGCCTATCCCCTCACCGCCGATAACGGCTACTTCATGTACTACGACAAGACCGTCATCCCCGAGGAGCACATCGACTCTCTGGAAGCCATCATCGCTGACTGCGAAGCTGCCCAGAAGTACTTCTCCTTCGAGATGCAGACCTCTGCCTGGTACCTGGCTTCCTTCTTCTTCGCCACCGGCTGCGAATCCACTTGGGAAACCGACGCCGAAGGCCAGTTCGTCTCCGTGAAGGACACCTTCAACAGCCCCGAAGGCCTCATCGCTGCCAAGGGCATGGAAAAGCTGGTCAAGAGCCCCTTCCACCTGTCCTCCTCCTCCGGCGCTGAGTTCTCCTCCAACGCTGCCGTGGTTGTGACCGGTATCTGGGATTTCGAAACCGTCAAGGGCATCCTGGGCGACAACATGGGCGTTACCGACCTGCCTTCCTTCGAAGTGGACGGTACCTCCTATCATCTGGGCTCCTTCAGCGGCTGCAAGCTCATGGGCGTGAAGCCTCAGGTTGACCCCGTCCGTGCTGCTGCCCTGCATCAGCTGGCTCAGTACCTGACTGGCGAACAGTGCCAGACCGAGCGCTTCAACGAGCGTTCCTGGGGCCCCTCCAACAGCGCTGTGCAGGCTTCCGAAGCCGTGCAGGCCAACCCCGGCCTCGCCGCCCTGCTCATGCAGTCTCCCTACTCTGTGCCTCAGGGCCAGATCCACGGTTCCTGGTGGGATATCGCCAAGGTTATCGGCGATGACGTGAAGGCTGCCGCTGACGAAGCCGGCCTGCAGACCGCTCTGGACAACTACTACGACAAGATCAGCGCGCTGTTCACTCTGGACACCTCTGCTCTGCTGTTCGTGGGCGCCTGGAACGGCTGGAACAACGCCGATCAGGAAGAAACCTACTACCTCAAGAACAACACCCTGACCCTGGATGTGCCCGAGAGCGATTACATGGGCGGCCGCATCGTGAACCCCGGCGACTGGGGCACCGATAAGGGCTTTGCTCAGGTTACCGTGGGCAAGGAACTCATCAAGGATCTGGGCGCTGACAACCCCGACAACAACATCGTCTTCGCTGAGGCTGGCAACTACACCATCACCATCAACGGCGCTGACATCAACATCATCAAGAACTGATGAAGAAGAGCTGCGCAGCTGCCGAAAGGCCATGCTGAACAGATTCTGAACCATCACACATCTGGCCGGAGCCAACTGGGTTGGTTCCGGCCTTTCCTTAAAGGAGCGTATTCCGGACATGAAACAGTACACTGATCTTGAATACCTGAAGCTGTCCAAAGGGCAGAGGCTTCTGTACCGGATCGCCAGCTTTTTCGCCGCGATCCCGGGGAAGATCGGTGGTCTCTTTGTAGGCCTGTGGAACCTGATCAAAACCGCAGCCAAGGCCATTGGCAAAGAAGCTTCCGATATCTGGACCACCTTTGTACACGGCGACTGGAAAACCAAACTCAGCTATCTGGTGATGGGTTTTGGCAATCTGGCCCGGGGACAGATTCTCCGCGGCCTGCTGTTTTTGCTCTTTGAAGTGGTGTTTATCGCCTACATGATCCTTGCCGGCGGCTACTGGCTCTCCATGCTGCCCAGCCTTGGCAAGGTAGGCCCCACGGAAGAGTACAACATCATCTTTGATACCTACGTGACCACCTACAACGACAACTCCTTCAAAATTCTGCTCTACGGTGTATTGACCATTTTCTTCATCATCGCTTTCATCTACACCTGGCGGGTCAACGTAAAGCAGAACCAGCTGGCGGAAAAGATCATCGCCAGCGGCAAGAAGCTCAAGAGCGGCAAGGACGACCTGCGCTCTCTGGTGGACGACCAGTTCCACAAGACCCTGCTGGCCCTGCCCCTCACCGGCATCATCATCTTCACGGTGCTGCCCATCGTGTTCATGATTCTGGTGGCCTTTACCAACTACGACGGCACCCATGACGGTTACTACAACAACCTGTTCACCTGGGTGGGTCTGGACAACTTCAACACCATGCTGTCCTGGACCTCCGGCACCGGCGCGGGCACCCAGTCCTATGCCGCCACCTTCGGCGAGGTACTCAGCTGGACGCTGATCTGGGCCTTCTTCGCCACCTTCACCAACTACTTCCTTGGCATGTTCGTGGCTATGGCCATCAACAAGAAGGGCATCAACCTGAAAAAGCTCTGGCGCACCATTCTGGTGCTGACCATCGCCATTCCTCAGTTTATCTCCCTTCTGTACGTGTCCAAGATGTTCGCCAAAAACGGCATCATCAACGGGTTCCTGATGAGTATGGGATGGATCCAGCAGGCGCTGCCCTTCTGGGAGGATCCCACATGGGCCCGCATTACGGTGATCATCATCAACATCTGGATCGGTATCCCCTACCTGATGCTGATCACCACCGGCATCCTGATGAACATCCCGCAGGATCTCTACGAATCCGCCCGCATCGACGGTGCCAACGCCTGGCAGCAGTACACCAAGATCACCCTGCCGTATATGCTGTTCGTTACCGGCCCGTATTTGCTTACCAGCTTTACCGGCAACATGAACAACTTCAACGTGATCTACCTGCTCACCGGCGGCGCGCCCACCAACCCGGCGGCCTCCTCGGCGGCGGGCACGGTAGGCTACACCGACCTGCTCATCACGTGGCTGTTCAAGATCACCACCGGCGCGGAAAGCCAGTACTACCTCGCTTCCGTCGTTGGTATTCTGGTGTTCGTGGTGGTTGCCGTTATCTCTCTGGTGGTTTACAATGTGCTGCCGTCTATCAAGAATGAGGAGGATTTCCAGTAATGAGTGAACAAACATTGCAGAATGCCTCCGCACCGGCACGCCGCCACATGGGGCTCAAGGCTTCCCGGACGCTGGCAAACACCGCCATCTATGTGTTTCTCATCGCCATCAGCATCATCTGGCTGATTCCCTTCGTGTGCATCCTGCTGCAGTCCTTCCGTGTGGAAAGCACCCATCAGGTGGGCTACGTGATCCCGCAGAAGTGGGGCTTTGACAACTACGTGAACCTGTTCCAGACGGACTTCCCCCGCTGGTACATGAATACCTTCATCTCCGCGCTGGTGACGGCTGCCCTGCAGACCATCATCGTGCTGTGCATGAGCTACACCCTGTCCCGTTTCCGCTTCAAGATGCGCAAGCCCCTCATGCGGCTGATGCTGATCCTTGGCATGTTCCCCGGCATGCTGACCATGATCATCCTCTACCGGGTGCTCAAGGATCTGGGCATGACGCAGGCCAACTCCGTTCCCGGCCTGATTCTGGTATACGTGGCTTCCTCCGGTATGGGCTACTACGTATCCAAGGGCTTCTTTGACACCATTCCCAAGTCGCTGGACGAAGCTGCCCGCGTGGACGGCGCCACCCGCTTCCAGGTGCTCAAGAAGATCATCCTGCCCCTTAGCAAGCCCATCGTCATCTACACCATCCTGACCGCCTTCATGGGTCCCTGGGGCGACTTTGTGTTTGCCCGCTACATCGCCTTTGGTGCATCTGCCGGCAAGAACGTGGCTGTGGGTCTGTACGACTGGCTCAACAAGGACCAGATCTCCAAGTGCTACACCATGTTCTGCGCAGGCGGCGTGCTGGTAGCCGTGCCGGTTACCGTGCTGTTCATGTGCTTGCAGAAGTACTACGTGGAAGGCGTCACCGGCGGCGCAGTCAAGGGCTAAGCCCGGTTTTTTCACTCACCTGAGGAAAAGGAGACTTTGCATATGGCAAGCGTGAAATTGACAGATGTCAAGAAGATTTACGATAACAAAGTGACTGCGGTTCACGACTTTAACCTTGAAATCGCAGACAAGGAATTTGTGGTATTCGTCGGCCCCTCCGGCTGCGGCAAGTCCACCACCCTGCGCATGATCGCAGGCCTTGAGGACATCTCTGAAGGCATCGTGGAGATCGACGGCGTGGTGGTCAACGACCTGCAGCCCAAGGACCGCGACATCGCCATGGTGTTCCAGAACTACGCCCTCTACCCCCACATGACCGTCTATGACAACATCGCCTTCTCCCTGCGGCTCAAGAAGATGCCCGAGGATGAAATCTACGAGAAAGTCACCAACGCGGCGGAGATCTTGGGCATTACCGAGTACCTGACCCGCAAGCCCCGCGCCCTTTCCGGCGGTCAGCGCCAGCGTGTGGCCATCGGCCGCGCCATGGTGCGCAACGCCAAGGTGTTCCTGATGGACGAACCCCTCTCCAATCTGGACGCCAAGCTGCGCAACCAGATGCGCGCTGAGATCATCCTCCTGCGCCAGAAGCTGGATACCACCTTCATCTACGTTACCCACGACCAGACTGAGGCCATGACCCTCGGCGACCGCATCGTCATCATGCGGGACGGCATCATCGAGCAGGTGGGCACCCCCACGGAAGTATTCGAGATGCCCCGCAACATCTTCGTGGCGGAATTCATCGGCGCGCCCAAGATGAACATGATCGACACCGAACTGGTGCGGGAAGGCGAACAGTACTTCGTCAAGCCCTTCGGCGCCAAGATCGAAGTGACCGGTGAAAAGAAGGATGAACTGGCTCAGAAGGGCATCGATAACGGTTCCATCAAGCTGGGCGTTCGCCCCGAGCACATGGTGCTGGCCCAGCAGGGCGGCGAAGGCACCATCCCCTGCAAGCTGGAAGTAAACGAAATGATGGGCAGCGAGCTGCACCTGCATGTGTACACCGAGGATGGTACCCGCCTCATCGTCCGTGTGCCCACCATCAACCTGTCCATGGAACAGCGCAAGCAGCTTACCTATGGCGCGCAGCTGTACATCACCTTCGAAGGCAAGGTCATGCACTTCTTTGACAAGGACAGCGAGCTGAACCTGATCTACGGTTGATTCATCCCATTTGGGCGCAGGAGGACATTCCATCTCCTGCGCCGAATCTTTTCTCCGGCACAATCACCAGACAAAAGGAGCGAACGTTCCATGCGGATCATTCTTGTACGCCACGGTCACCCGGACTATGCCAACGACTGCCTCACGCCGCTGGGCCACCTGCAGGCGGCTGCCGCAGCACAGCGGCTCAAGGAGGAAGGCATCCAGAAGATCTATTCCTCCACCTGCGGCCGGGCTATGGAAACCGCCCGGCATACCGCCGATGTACTGGGACTCGCCGTGGAGGGCATGGACGCTTTCCGCGAGATCAACTGGGGCAGCGTGGATGGTTCTCCCATGCCCTATCAGGGACATCCTTGGGATACCGCTGATCATATGACGGCAACCAACCAATCCCTGCTGGATCCTGACTGGGCGGTTACCCCGCCCTTTGCGGGCAACCGGGTGGTGGAGTGTGTGCGCAAGGTGGCAGCCGCTGCGGACGAATGGCTTTTGTCTCTTGGCTATCAACGGGAAGGGCTCTACTACCGGGTGCTGAAACCCGCGTATGATACCGTTGCGCTCTTCGGGCACGGCGGCGAGACCGCCGCTTTGCTGACCCACCTGTTCAACGTCCCCTTCCCCTTCTTCTGCTCCGCCATGGGGCCGGATTACACCGGCATTGTTGTGCTTACCCTGCCGGATGCTGCCGATGGGCTGGTGCCGGTTCGGTTTGCGCTGGTGAATGATACCAAGCATATCCAAGGATTGCGGACGGAGAATGTGTTTAACCGGTAAATAGAGCAAAGCCCTGCAGGTACATTTTCTTTGTACCCGTAGGGCCTTTCAGACTGTCGAAAAAACCATGGAGGTATTGGAGGGCCGCAGCCCTCCAATTGCCAAACCGAAACCAGCGACATGCGCGGTGGTTTCGGAACCCTTGCGTAGCAAGGGATTCCTATCGCCGTTTGCCGCCCGGCGAGCCGTAGGCTCGTAGGCAAACGGTGCAACACTCGTCAAAAAAGCCGCCGTAGGCGTGTTTTTTGACGACCTGCAAGGCCCTGCAGGTACATTTGCTTTGTACCCGCAGGGCCTTTTTGATTTGCATGTTTCAGCAGCATTTCGGCTGCTTGCAGGCCGTGCATTTCCCGCACAATGCCTGATGAGATCCCTGCCATTACGGCAGCAGGATCCTTATTCGAAGGCAGGCAGCTCATCCAGCGTGATGAAATACTGGCTCTGGTATACCTCATTCAGTCCCTCCGCCGTGTTGGACTTGCCATCGGTGAGGAAGTCCGTGTGCCAGACCATGAACATCAGCCACGGTGCGTTGTCCGCTGCCATTTCCCCTTCGGTGGGAATGGTGCCGCACTCGTGGAACACAATGGGCATGCCCTCCGGTGCGATGGTGGTCACCTCTTCGTACAGCCGTCCGTTGGCGCCGGGGGTGTAGCTGTCCGCGCCGATCAGATCCACATAGTCATCGCCGGGATACCATGCCGCCATGTTGCCGCCGTTGCCGGAATAGCCCAGCAGCCAGATCAGGTTGTCAAGGCCCCAGAAATCGGTGTAGCGGCTGTACATCAGCTGCCACAGCTTCACAAAATTCTCGCTGCCGCCCTTGGACCACCAGAACCAGCCGCCGTCCAGCTCGTGGAAGGGCCGCCAGAGCACCGGCACGCCCGCGTCCTCCAGCTGCTGCAGGTAGGGCACCGCCCGGTCCATGGCCTCGAGCAGTCGCACATACGCCTTGGTGCCGGGGGTCAGGGCTTCCTCCCAGTTCAGGTTGTGGTTCTTGCTTTCGTTGTAGCCGGAGGCAAAATCGCTGCCGGTGTGCCAGCAGATGTGCGGAATGCCGCCCATCTCCCACCACTGGATGGAACGCTCCACCACGCCCCGGAAATCATTGTGCATAAAGTCCAGCCCCCGGATAGCAGGCAGCTTGCCGGTGTGCTTCTGCAAAAACAGCATTTCATAATCCGGCGAACCCATCCAGGTGGATTCCATCTGCCCGGTAAGGCAGGCAGTGCCCCAGGTGGCTTTCAGGTATTCATAGACAGCTTTGGCCTCAGGAATGGCGTTTTCGTTGGACAGCTCCCCGGTGTAGGTATGCAGGATGGCTTCCGTATCCGCCACCGCAGCCAGCATTTGCTGCAATTCGCCGGCAGCCTCTGCCTCCAGCAGATACAGTTCTGCCACCCGTCCCCCATTCCATGCCCCCAGCATGAAATGGCTCAGCTCCGCAGGGGTCTCCACCCCGGCTTGCTGAACCAGCTGAGCGATGGGGTACACGTTCAGCCGCTCCCGGCCCGGCTGGTCGGAAACAGCGGCGATATCCAGCTGCTGCCCGTTCACATTCAGGCCCAGCACGCCCCAGCCGCCGTGGGTGGGATCATCGCAAGCCCATACCAACGCCAGCGCATCCTCCGGCTGGGCGTTTTTCAGCCAGCCCAGATCGGTGGGCAGATAGCTTTCATTGGTCTTGCCGCTGAACAACAGCGTGCCCTTGTCCAGAATGGCCTGCTGCGCCGCCAGCTTCTCTTCCTCCGGCAGGGTCATGCGAACTGCCGGGGCTTCCCGGGGCGTCCACACCTCCGTGCGCTCAGCGGCGCAACTGCTCAGGGAACCAACTGCCAGCATAGTAGCCACCAGCAAAACAAGCAGCTTCTTCATCCTGTTTCCTCCTGTTCGTCAACGTGTCATTCAGCCTGCATCTCCGCTTCATCCTGCGCCACCACGCTGCCGGCATCGCTGGCCTTTCTACGCCAGGAGAAATACCTAAGCAGGCAGAAAATCGCGCTGATCATCCAGGTAAGGCCCGTGGTCCACCAGATGCCCCACATACCCACCGTGGGGATCATCACCACCAGCATGGGCAGACCGATGCGGCAGGTCACCTCCACCACGCCGTTGATAAAGGCGAACAGGGCATCACCGATGCCGTTGAGAATACCGCGGCACATATAGATGGTGGCAAGGAAGATGTAAAACCAGCTGGTCATGCGCAGGGCCGTGCCGCCGATGCGGATCACTTCCTCGTCTGCCACAAAGATACTGATGATCTGATTGCCGAAGAGCTGCATTATCAGCAGCATAAAGGCCGTGAAAACCGCGGACATCATCATGCCGTGCTTCAGGCCGTTCTTCACCCGATCCATGCGCCTTGCGCCATAGTTCTGACCCGCATAGGTAGCCAGCGCGGCGCTCATGGAGCCATAGGGCTGCTGCAGCAGCTGTTCCAGACGGGTGGTGGCGGTGAAGGCCGCCATGGCAGAGGTACCGAAGGAATTGACAAAAGCCTGCAAAGCCGTGGTGGAGACAGCGATCAGGGACCACTGCATCGCCAGGGGCAGACCCAGCCGCACCGAGTGCTTGATGATCACCGGATCCACCTGCCAGTCCCTGCGGCTGAACATGAAATAGGGGTTGTGGCGCAGGGCGTACAGCAGGCAGCCCAAGCCGGAGATCATCTGAGCGATGATGGTAGCCAGCGCCGCGCCGAACACGCCCATATGGAACACGCACACAAACAGCACGTCCATGGCGGCATTCAGGAAGCAGGCAAACACCAGAAAATACAGCGGCGTGCGGGAATCTCCCAATGCCCGGAGCATGGAGGAGGAGTAGTTGTACACGCCGATCAGCGGCACGCCGATGCAGCTCATGCGCATGTAGGTGATGGCATCCGGCAGAATATCCTCCGGAGTGCCCATCAGGCCCAGCATGCCCGGTGCTGCCAGAAAAGCTGCCAGCCCCATCACAAAGGAGCTGATGAACATCAGGTACGCCGCGTTGGCGATGGCCCGCTTGGTCTTCACCGTGTCTCCCGCGCCAAAGTACTGGGAGGTGACCACACCCGAGCCGGAGCTGATGCCGTTGCACACAGAGAAAAACAGAAAGGTGACCGCACCCGTGGAGCCCACTGCCGCCAGCGCGTTGGCGCCCACGAACCGGCCCACGATCATGGAGTCCACCAGATTGTACGCCTGCTGGAACAGGTTACCGATGAGCATGGGCAGCGCGAAGGCCGCCAGCAACCGGGTGGGGTTGCCGGTGGTCATGTTGATATTGCGGGATTGCTTCATAGAAACACAATGCCTCCATTGCCATATAAAGGCGCTGCACCCCATGGATGCAGCAGCCAAAGAGTATTATACTCCCCCGCAGGTTTGGCGCAAGAGGGTTTATTCATTTGTATTGTTATTTATCACTCCGGCTGGTTTCCGCCATGGGCAGCGTCAGCCGCTGCTTGTACTGCCGGGGTGTCATGCTGTGGTATTTGCGGAACAGCTTGGAAAAATAATTGGCATCGGCAATGCCGCATAATTGTGCCACATTCTGCACCTGCAGCTGGGTGGTCTGCAACAGATGCTGCGCATGCTTCATGCGCAGTTCCGTGATGTGCTGCACCACCGTCTGCCCCACCTCCCGGTGGAACAGCTCCGACAGATAGCCCGGCGACAGCTGCAGCACCTCCGCCAGCGTCTGCAGTCCCAGCTCACCGGACAGGTTTTCCTCCATATAGACCAATGCCTTCTGCACCGGAGCGGAATACTGGCTGATGGCATGGCTGCGCACCAGACGGCAATAGGCGCGGAACATTTCGCCGATCAGCTGCACACAGCCCTCCGTGGTGGCCTTGTTCTCGATCTGCACCGCGTACTGGCTGCTGATGCGATCCACATGCAGGGGATGCACCCCGCCCTTTTCCGCCGCCTTTCGCAGCAGCGTATTGCAGATGATGCAGTAGTTCTTGGCATTGCGCAGGGGATCCGCCATGCGCTGCTCAAAGTTCAGCTGGGAGATGTGGCTGGTGATCAGCTCCACCCGCTGGATCATCCCCTTGGCGACCGCATCAATCATCTGGTTTTCGTAATCATACCGTGCCTCGATGTACTTCATGCGCATGGTCAACTGGTTTTCTTCCATGGCAGCGACATCGTTGGCAATAGGCAGCGGCACGCCCGTGTCCCGGTTCAGGTCAATGGTTTCGAAGGCATCCACGCCGCCCCAGAGCGTATCGCCCATGGTGCTGATGAGGGCCATCAGCATGGCGGTATCCTCAAATACCGGCAGGGATGCATAGAACTCCGTCATCTGAGATGCCATCTGCAACGGCAGCCCCAGCCGCTCCGTCATCTCCAGCACCGCTTCGTTGGTCAGGTCGCTGGTCAGGTACGGGCCCACCACCACCGTGCGGGTGCTGTTCGGCATGGCAAAAAAGAGATAGCTGCACAGAAAGGGATCCATCAGTTTGTAGACCGTTTTGGGCTTCATCATCCGAAAAAATGCCCGCGCCAGCGAATGATAATCCTCCCTCAGCCCCAAAAGGGCGCGCAGGCCCAGATCCGCCATCTCCAGCGGTTCCTCCGGCTCAAAGATGGACAGGTTCAGCCGCATCCGTCTCAGCGTGCCCGCCAGAAAGTCCATCACTGCCTGATGTTCCATGTGTTTTTACCTCCTCGTGAGCGGATTGTCTTTTTTCTGTCGGATAAAATCCAACCAGAATCAACAATATACAAGAAAATTTTACTCTTTTACATGAATATATTCCTCACTCGTTAGGCCAATTCCTGCTATGATACAGATAAGCAAGTCCGCGCAGGCGGAAAAATAATCAAAGTGAGGGATATCCCATGGCAAAGAAGCCCGTTCAACTGGATGCAAACGGCAAGCGCAAGTTTAGCATGCGGGATTGTCTGGCCTATGCCGCCGGCGATCTTGGCTGCAACATGAGCTTTGCGCTCAAGGGAACCATGGCCATTTTCTGGACCCAGTTCATGAAGCTGGATCTGTGGTATTCTCTGCTCCTGATCATTGTGCAGGTGTGGGACGCCATCAACGACCCGCTCATCGGCTCCATCATCGATGCTGACAAGCGTAAGTATAAGCGCAACAAATTCCTTAGCTATATTTGGTTCGGCTCTATCGGCCTCATCGTGGGCGGCGCGTGCTGCTTCCTGCCCTTCCCCAACGCTCCCGTCTGGGCCAAGATGATCATCTTCATCGCCGGCTACGTGGTATGGGATGCTTTCTACACCATCGCCAATGTGCCCTACGGCTCTCTGCTGAGCCTGATCTCCAAGGAGCCCGCTGACCGTGCTTCCCTGTCTGCCTGGCGCAGCGTGGGTTCCATCGCCGGCAACATGCTGCCCATGGTGATCCTGCCCTTCCTGATTTATGATGCCAACAACAACCTGGTGGGCGAGAAGGTCTTCTTTGCCGCGCTGGTCATGGGCGTGCTGGGCTTCCTGTGCTTCCAGTTCATGATCCGCAACACCGAAATCCGCGAGGAAGTGGATGTCAAGCTGGATGACCAGCCCAAGTTCAACGTCCTCGAGGCCATGGGCAACTTCCTCAAGAACCGCCCCGCCGTCGGCGCCAC
>SVGQ01000024.1 GCA_015056245.1 Clostridiales bacterium
CCTCGCGCCTCGGTTCGCTTCGCTCACCCTTCCGGTGGTTTCGGAACCCTTGCGCAGCAAGGGATTCCTATCGCCGTTTGCCGCCCGGGGGGCCGTAGGCTCCTAGGCAAACGGTGCAAAACTCGTCAAAAAAGTTGCCGAAGGCAGTTTTTTGACGACCTAAGCGCAGGAACATCGGGATGTGTTCCTGCGCTGTTGCTTATTCCTCTTCGTACTCGAAATCCATACGGATGGGATCCTCTTCCTCAAAGGTAAAGGTTGCTTTGTCCATATGCCATTCCTGAAGCGCATCCGTCACAAGGAACATCACACCATTCTGAGAAAGGCGGGAAGCTTCCTTCCCATCAATTCTGACGGCGGTATACTGGCCCGGATATACCTTGATCTCATAACCGCAATCCAGCAGGTGCAGATTCATCTGTCCGGCAGAAGAAAAAGTCTGCTGCCGCAGAATCTGACCGCCATGCAGAACCAGCACTGTTACCGCTTTTTCCTTGCCCAGCGATTCCGGATCCGCGCCCAGGTACTCTTCCAGAGGCCAAATGGCGTTATCTGCTTGCGCAAAGGTTTCCGTACCGGCAATAACTGCCACCGTAATGTACTCATCATTCAGCAGCGAAAGGTATTCTGCATAGAATTGATAGTCACCCTCCCGAGACAGCAGGCCAGCCGCCTCGTGACCTTCATAACCATAGGGGCGTTCCTTCCACAGGTCATAGCGGGGATCATCATCCTCGCTGCGGTCCGGCAAGTCATAGTTGGTGTAAAGATAATCCCCCCAGAACCAGCTGAGCTTGTTGGCGCCGTAGTAATTGCAATGGCCTCTGTCACGGAAGTCCTCGTGGTCATCCAGCATAGCGCCATCCATCAGCTCGGTCATGGTCAGATAGGTGACCCCCTTCTGGCTGAGATAATCGGTGATCTCCTCCATCAGCTTCCGTTCGGCATTGTTGGTCATATACGGAAAAAAGGTATAGATGATCTCCAGCCCTTCCTTCTGGGCAAGGGCAAAGATTGCATCCAACTGTTCCCAGTAGGGTTCGTACACATGGGCAGCTTCCAATTCTTCGGCAGAAACATCCAGCCCGGGCTGGTACCGCTGTTCAAAGGCAAACTCATAGCCCAGATTCTTTTTCTTTTGCAGCAGGGTCTTGCCGGTCAGATTGCGCCAGTTGCTGGTGAGCAGATTGTTATGCTGCAAATAGGTAAGAGAGCTGTACGGGAATACGGCAGGATCCTGCATGCCATCCTTCACGATCCAAGGATACTTGTGCCACGCGGTTACCGGCATGGCATTCACCAACCGCTGGCGGGTGATATAGGTACGGTCATTTTTCTGCTCCTGCGCATCCCCCTGCATATCCGCTTCATACAGATACGGGGCCAGAAAGCCAAACAGATCCATCACGATCACCTGAGGACGCTGGTATTCCAGCATCATGTCCAGCGCCTGCAGCGTATTGCTGCCCAGCAAGCCGGAACTGACGATATTGGCGGCGGCAATGCCGTATTCATCCATCAACAGCTGAGGAATAATGGCATTGTAGACATGAGAACTGCCAAAGAAGGCCACATCCACGCTGTTCTTCGGATACATTTCCGGGTGATACCAGTCTGTGGAATAGCCCTGCAACACCCGGTTGAAACACTGAACACCAGCCAGCAGCAATGCAATGATCACCAGCACCGCCAAAATTCTTTTCAGATAAATCAGCATAGGATTCTCCTCCTTTCCCATCAAAACTGGAAGTAGATAAATGCGGATGCATCCATATTGGGGCCGTACACGCCCAGAAGGAGAATGCTGAAAATACCCAGCATATAGATCAGCAGCCGGAACCAAAACTGCTGGCGAAGCAGGCTTTCCCGCAGGCGGCAGCCTTTTTCGTGCAGCAGATCCACGCACAGAAGCACCCCGATGCAGGCCAGCAACCAGAAAAGCTCCGTCTGGTTCAAACCGATGGAAATGAGGGTATCGTCAAAGAGAATCCACGGGTTCCAGCGCATAAACATCTGCCGGAGGATCTGGAATCCCTGCTGGGCGCTTTCCGCGCGGAAAAACACCCAGGTGATGCAGATCAGGCAGAAGGTGATCAGCGTTTGGAGCAAACGCGCACTGAAAGAATGAGCGCTTTCCGGTTCCTTCCAACCCTTTCGGGTCAGCAGTTCCTTGCCCTTATTCTTCAGCAGTTCCTTCCACTCGCCAACGATCTGCATCCCGCCATTGAGGCCGCCCCAGAGCACATAACTCCAGTTGGCACCATGCCAAAGGCCGCTGACCAGAAAGGTAATCAGTACATTCATCCACTTGCGCCATTTGCCCCGGCGGCTGCCGCCCATGGGAATGTACAGATAATCCCGGAACCAGGTACTCAGGCTGATGTGCCAGCGATGCCAGAAATCTGCCACAGAGGTGGCAAAGTACGGTTGACGGAAATTCTGACACAGGTCAAAACCCAGCACCTGCGCCGCACCGATCGCAATGGCGGAATATCCGCCGAAATCGCAGTAGATCTGGATGGCAAACAGAATGGTGGCAAAAGCAATGGTAAGCCCGGCGTACCTTTCAAAGTTGCCATACACATAATTGACGATGATCGCTGCCCGGTCAGAGATGACCATCTTGAGGAAATAACCCCAGAGCATCATCATGAGACCCTTACGGATGCGATCATAGTTGACGGTGGTGGGGGTACGCAGTTGGCGAAGAAGGTTACCGGAGCGCTCGATGGGGCCGGCCACCAGCTGGGGAAAAAAGCTGACAAACAACGCATACCGGAAGAAATTCCGCTCCACGCTGATGCTGCCACGGTACACATCCATGGTATAGCCAAGGGCCTGAAAGGTATAGAAACTGATGCCCACCGGCAACAGAATGGAAAAGCTGGGCCGTGTGAGCCGGATCCCCACAAGGGCCAGCAGAGAGCACAGATTATCTGCCAGAAAATCGAAGTACTTAAAAAAGCACAGGATGCCCAGATTGAGAATAAAGCTCAGGGCCACCGCCAGTTTCTGCATTCTCTCCTGCCGTGGCTTTCCCTTGCCATCTCCGGCATAATGCCCGATCACCAGCCCGCTCAGATAGGTAACGGCGGTGGAAGCCAGCATCAACAGGGCATAGACCGGCTCCCAACACATATAGAAGTAGTAGCTGGCAACCAGCAGCCACACCCAGCGCACCTTCCTGGGGATGAGGAAATAAACCAGCGTAACAACAGGGAAAAACAACAGGAACGTACCTGAATTGAAGAGCATCTCTCTCAACCTTTCGCTTTCGTTGGCATCCGAACGGCGCACCCACAGCAAACAAGGCACAAGGCATCCTGTCTGCCTTGTGCCTTGCTGTTGATCCTCTTTACACCACCGGACGGATCAGGATCAGGGGCGTCAGTTCATCGCCCTGACCGCTGGGGTTGTCCGCCATGGCATCCTGAATCTGGGCATCGGTCAGCGGCATATTGCTGCTCTTGCCCAGCTGATCCCTCTGAAGATCATTGGCATCCATCAGTACCACGGGCATGCCGGTCTGCTGGGAGAGTTCCTCGCACAGCTGATCGGGATTGTCGGGGTTAATGAGAGCCAGCTCATGGTAGAGTTCAAAACTGGAACGGGTATAGAAGCCATCGATACCGGCAACGCCGTGACCGCACACCTTCCAGAACACGCCATGCACGCCGAAGGGCTTGGTGACCGCGCTGAGGAAAGCAGCCAGCAGTACACGGGGCAGACCGCAGATATCGATGATCATCTGCATTTTGTAGGGCTCGTGGGCACCAACGCCGGTGTGGTTGATGCCGGCAAACCGCCACAGCAGATTGGCCCAGAAGCCGGGCTTCACCTGCTCGCGGGTCTTGACGGACTTGACACACATGCACATGACTTTTGCGCCGAAGGACAGGATATCGCCTTCCTGGTAGAGGGGACGCACATACTTCTCCACCAGTTCCTGCTGGCTTTCGCCCACCTGAACAAAGTGGGTCTGAATGGCGTAGCGGTCGTACTTGCGGCCATCCTTGCCTTCAATGGTGCCACGGTCGAAATAGACGACGCCGTTTTCTTCGCGGCGCTGATCCTCCAGATTACGGGAAGGGATAATGCCCATAGAGAATGCCTCCAATCGTTAATGCGGTCACATATCCTCAAAGAACGGTTCGTCGTTCTCATTGACAAGGATGCCCATATCGTTGAACTTCAGCGGCACGGGCTGGGCCATGATGTATTTGAGAATCGCATCAAAGCGAACGCTCTCGGTGTAGGTGAGCAGGGTGAACGCCACACCGTGCTTTTTGGCGCGGCCTGTACGGCCGATGCGGTGAAGATAATACTCGTTTTCGTTGGGCAGGTCATAATTGATGACCGCCTCCACATCGTCCACATCGATGCCGCGGGCTGCTACATCGGTCGCCAGCAGGATCTGGAACTTGCCCTTGCGGTAGCCCTGCATTACCTGATTGCGGGCGCTCTGGCGCATATCGCCATGCAGGCAGTCGGCAGGATAACCCGCATCCTTCAGGCGTTTGCACAGCCGCTGGGTCATATCCTTGGTGTTGACGAACACCATCACCCGCTGGTACACATCGCTGTCCAGCAGATAAAGCAGATGCTCATACTTATTTTCCCGTTCCGTGCTGATCACATACTGGGTGATCTGGGGACGGTTTTCCTTGGTGGCGGGAATGACCACTTCCACAGGATCCTGCTGGTATTTCCAGGCGATGGTCATCACATCCTGATTGGTGGTGGCAGAGAACAGCACCAGCTCGCGGTCGTTGGGCGTGGCCTCGATGATCTTGGTTACATCCTTCACAAAGCCCATGTTGAGCATTTCGTCTGCTTCGTCCAGCACCATGGTGTGCACCGCATCCAGCCGCACATTGCCACGGTTCATGTGGTCCAGCAGACGGCCCGGAGTTGCCACAATGATCTGGGGATTCTGCCTGAGCTGACTCTGCTGCTTCACGATAGGTTGTCCGCCGTAGAGGCAGGCAATGCGCACGCCCGGGATGTAGCGGGACAGGGCGCGCAACTCGTCGGTGATCTGCAGGCTCAATTCTCGGGTGGGCGCCAGCACCAATTCCTGCACCCGCTTGTCGCTGAGGTTGATATACTCCAGCATGGGGATGCCGAAAGCGCAGGTTTTGCCAGTACCGGTGGGCGCAATGGCGATCACATCCCGGCCCTCCATCATCAGGGGCAGGGTTTTCGCCTGCACGGGAGTCATCTCGGCAAAGCCCATCTTTTCAACGGCTTTGACGATCTCTTCGCTCAAATCCGCATCGGTGAATTTCATAGACTTAACTTCTTCCAAAACGGGTTTCTCCTTACTGTGCCAGATATTCTTCGATGGCGTGGCTGAGCTGGTCCGGGCAGGAGGTGCCGCCGCGGCACTGGATACCGCGCAGGCGCTGCATAACATCTTCAGCGTTCTGACCTACGACCATTTTTTCCAGACCCTGCGTGTTGCCGCGGCAACCGCCGGTAAACTTGCAGCTGGTGATCACACCATTTTCAATTTCCAGATCGATAGCGCTGGAACAGGTTCCCTTCGTACGATAACGCATCATGCTTCGCTCCTTCTCAGGTAAACACAAAGTAAGCCAAAATCATATATTCGACAGGATGCGCCTTTTTTCCTGCAATGTTTTTCACATTCTGCGCCGATGGGCATAGGGTATGGATACAGGAAGGGAAGGAGCGTTGTCATGGGCTTTTTCATCACGGATTCCAAAGCCGGGGTGTATCTGGCAGGCCAGCTGGGCGAGCCTCTCCGGTGCGTTTCTTGCGATTATTCATCCCCCTGCTGGCCTTGCGCTTCCAAAGCGCACCTTGTGGTTGCCTGCCGCAGCAAGCGGGAGTGCCTGTGCATCCATCAGGACGTTCCCGATGAACCACTGTATATGCCAGCGCTGCCCGGACTTGGGGGCGTATGCCTGTCCCCCTGCGGACGGTATCTGTACCAGCTGAGCACAGAAGCCGACTGCATTCACACCTTCCATCTGGGCAGCGGCGAGCTTCAATATGCCATGCCAGCAGGCGTTTTCCCACGCAGCATGCAATTGAACCATGACGGCAGTCAACTGCTGGTAGCGGGCGGCTGCATGGATGAAGCCTATCTTTTATCCGCACCGGAGTTGTATCCCCTCCGTACCCTCCACACCCGCCACCCCTGCTTTGCTGCCGATTTCTGCAAAGGCGGCTATGCGCTTTTGTGCGCCATGGAGGGCGATGAATTGCAGTCGGTTCTGTATATGCTCTCTCAACAAGGTGTGCGGCCCCGGGAAAAACTGCGTCTGCCCGGGCAGCCCGGCAGCCTTCGCGTGTGCCCGGACGGAGAAACTGCCTTGCTCAGCACCCCGGACGGTCTGATGCGGGTGGTTCTTTCCACGGGAGAATTGCTATGGAACCAGCCGGAATGGGCTCTTTGCATGCGGATGGAAATCCGGGGACATCTGGCGCTGATCTCCGATACGCTTTGCGGCTGCGTGGTACTCATCGACATTGACGAACCATGGAAAAAGCGTGTTCTTCTGCAAGGAACGGACGCGCAGGCATGCTTTCTGCCAATGCTGGGAAAAGCCGCCTGTACGAATAAACCACCAGTATTCCGCGCATCCTCCCGATAGAGAGAGGCACTCAGGCGCTGCGTCTGGCTGCTTGCTCCCATCTTATCTAACAGGAGGGAAAAGCCATGCTTGACAAGATCTCGTTGGCGCTGGTCATCATCGGCGCCATCAACTGGGCGCTGGTGGGTGTGTTCCAATTTGACCTGGTCGCCTATCTCTTCGGCGGTCAGGCCGCCACCATCAGCCGTATCGTCTACACACTGGTAGGCGCAGCAGGCCTTTGGTGCATCTCGCTGCTGTTCAGCGAACGCGTCTCCGTAAAGGAATAATCCGCCATGCGGCGGCGCAGGAACCGCGCTGCTTTGATGAGAAACACGCGATTGGTGGGCTTCCCCTTCTCGGGGTCCACCGTCGCGCCAAAGCAGCGCTCAATGCCCTGCATGCTTCCTTGGGTAAACACGCTTTCCACGGCTACCCGCAGGCAGCGTTCCACAGCAGCTGGGGAGGTATGGTGTGCGGCTGCGCATTCTTCATACCACCGGCTCACCGGTTTCTCCTCGCCCAGAGGGGACGGAACCAGCCAGCAAAGCAGCCATGCCGCATAGAATCGGCCCTTCAGGCTGCGGGGCATGGACAGTTCATCCAGAAAAGAATCCACTGTTTTCCAAAGCCGTTGTCTTTGCTGCACAGCCAGCTTGGGCAGCGGCTTCTTTGCCAGGATCTCCACAAGGCTGCACAGCGCATCCGGGCTGGCAGAAGGGTGAACAAAACAGTCTGCACACAGCTGCGTGCGCTCCTCCGCCTCGCACAAATACAGAACCCGTGGCGGACAGGGCAGCTGCCAGCGGGCCAATTGCTCCAGCACCTTCCTGCCGCCCGCACCCGCAATACAGCGATGCAGCACCAGCACATCAACCGGCTGACTTCTGAGCAGATGCAGCGCATCGCTGGTATAGCTGCACAGATCGATCTCCCAGCCCTCCCATCGGGCATACAGCCTTGTCCGGATCTCCTCCGCTGCCCGGAGACCCGGCATTGCCACAAGCAGCCGCATGGTGAATCCCTCCTTGATATGGAATGAACCATGGGAGGGATACGCCATCCGGCTGCTGTTTTCCTACAGTGAAAAAGATCTGGTTTTGTCGAGCGGGGTCATTCTCCGTTATCCGTCAGGAAAGCTGCTGCCTGATTGACGGCCTCCACCGCTGCTGTGGAAGAAATCGTTGCACCGGAGAGCAACTCCACATCGCCTGCCTGAATGGGCGGTGTTTTGCCGATGAATTGGGAGGTGAAGCTTTCCTCCATCACTCTGGTTCCCACTCCTACTGTCTCCATCATCCGCTCGCCGCCGATACGGAGATCGCTGATGGCACCCTTCTCATCCAACGTCAGCCGAACCAATACCGGCCCGGCATAACCGATTACGCTGGCATTGGCGGTTCGTCCGCCCTCTGTCTGTACGGCTGCAGCCGGATTCTGCGTCTGGGTGGGCTTCTCCGACACCATGGCATGATCCGAGCCTGGCGCAGCCTGTCCCTGCCCCAGATGCGCTTTCAGGGTATCCACTGCCTGATTGGTACCTTCTACAACGGCTGTGGAAGTGATGGTAGCCCCGGAGATACCTTCGATCTCCTTTCCCAAGGCAAGCGGGGGCTGCTTTCCCTGAAACTGACCGGTGAAAGCTGGCTCCTTCGCTTTGGAGCCAAGGCCTTCTGTTTCCTTGAATTCGCTTCCGCCCACCCGAATGCCCCGCAGCACAAAGTCCGGTTCCATGCCCACGATCACCTCCACCGGACCTGCATAGCCCTGCGAAGCGATGGTTGCAGCATATCCGACGGTGTCCCCTGCTTTTTTGACAGCATAAGCTGATTGCAATTCTTCTCCATCCGTTAGGGTGATGGCTTCGAAATCATCTGCCTCCGGGAAAAGTTCCATCAATGCGCCATGAGCCCGTTCCATATTCTGCTGGCGGATCGGGCCTTCCGTCACCTGATTGGTCATTGCCAACGCAACCGCTGCCAAAGCTGCAATCACTGTCAGCACCAGCCATCCAGCCCATTTTTTCTGTTTATCCATTCTGAACAGTCCCCCCTTTATTCTTCGGGCATAGCATGAACCCAAGCGCAAAGGACTATGCACCGTGCAAAAGGCGTCGAAGTTTCAGGAACAGCCGACAGATTTTGCACCCCGAATCGACAGATGCGCCATTTCTCCATGATTATACTGCCTGTATACTTGTCACAGGAGGATGTATACCATGATTCCTTCCCAGCAACCAGCGCAGACGCGCAGATCATGGCAGGAGACACTCCGGGAGTGGACAGCCTCCCTCAGCGCCATGCGACGCGCCATTTTCCCTGCGTTTTGCTCCTTTCTTTGTTTTTTCCTGCTGCCTTTTATCCGTTGGTTTCAGATTCCCTCCCCCTTTGCAGCTGCTCTTTTGCCGGCTAGCAAAGAAAAACCCAGCTGGATTTCGCTGCTGGGACTCGGCCTGTCCCTGACGCTGCGCCTGTGCTGGGGAATCACTCCGGATTTATGGCAATACATAGGATGCGCCCTGTTATGGCTTGTACTGCAAGTCTGCCGCCCGGAAACCGATATTCAAGCTGCTCTGTTCTGTTTGTTTGCGCTGCTTCCGCGCCTGATCGCTGCCTGTTTGAACGAAAACCTCTGGGATGCCGTATTGGCTGCCGCCGCCCTGCCTATGGGCATGTTATCAGCCTTTGTGCTGCATAACGGATTGGAGGAATGGCGGCAATGCTGCGCCCAACCCCGTGCCCGGGAGAAGCTGGGCGTGCTGGTGCTCTGTTTGCTGCTGATTGCGGCATCAGGCTTTTTCAGACTCGGACCAGTCAATCTGGGGCATTTGCTCGCCGTATGTACCACTCTGACGGCAGCAACTGTGAACGGCTCAGCCTATGGTGCGGCAGCGGGTCTGTTCTGCGGGGTTTCGCTGGTTATGGGCGGTCACGACTACCGAATGGTATTCCCGCTGTGCTTGTGCGGCTTTGTCTGCGGTCTCCGGCTGCTTGTCCGCAGACCGCTTTGCTTTGTTCCGGTCACCATCGCCGCCTGTTTGCTGACCGCCTTCCTGACCCCTGCCAACAGTCAGCCCATTCATTGGGTATCCGGCCTGTGCGGCAGTCTGTTTACCGCATTGCAGCCCCGATTGTTCAAAGAAAAGGCAGAATTGTATCTGAGCAGCAGCCTGCCGGGAAACGCCCGGATGGAAAACGATTTTGTGAGCCAGCGCATTGCGCACATGCAGGATGCTGTCAACGAGATCGCCAGAGCCTTGCCCAAGCCGTCAGGTAACCAGGTAGGCGACGGAGAAGCTCTGGGAGCGCTGCTTTGCGCAAAATGCAGCAATCGGGAGTTGTGCTGGGGGCGCAGCCGCCGCAACACAGAACAAATGCTGGCTCAAAGCATGGAACAGGTACGCAAGGGGCATCGGGTAACAGAAGAGGATCTGCCCACACTGGAACAACATGGCTGTCTTCGCGCAGAGGCCATCCAGCAGACAGCCCAACAGGCGCTGATTGACCAGAAGAAACGCCTGCACCGACTCAGCCGCGCTGCGTATGAACAGACGCTGACGCTGACCCATCTTTCTGCCATGAGCGGTACTTTGGGCGAGTTGAGCGCACTGGCGGCAGGCCAAAGTGTGGGCGATCTGCAGGCTGCTCACGTGATCCGGCTGGCGATGGACGAGTTGCGCTTTCCTGCCCGGCTATGCTATGCCAGGCGGGTAGACGGGCATCTGCAAGCTGCTCTGGAAATGGAGACTCTTCTGCCCAGCCGCAAAGCCATCGGACATCTGCTGAATCATCTGGACCGCACAGAGGACCTGCAGCTTTCCATCAGCCGGGTGGAACGGGGACGGGTGGAACTGGAAGAAACGCCCGTATACAGTGCGGCAGTGGGCACAGCGTCCCTGTGTGCAGGGCAAAACGAAAAAGCCGTCTGCGGAGACAGCTGCATTGCCAAGCGCTGCGAAGGCGGGCGGCTGCTGATGGTGCTGTGCGACGGCATGGGCCACGGTGAAAGCGCCCACATACAAAGTGAAAAAACGCTGGAGCTGCTCATGCTGCTTCTGGAAGCTGGATACACCCGCAGACAGGCGATCACCGCAGTCAACGGCATTATGCTCAGTCAAGGCAGCGATGAAGAATGCTTCACCACGGTGGATCTGTGCGATGTGGACTTATGGAACGGCGCAGTGATCTGTGAAAAACTCGGAGCCTGCCCCACATGGGTGGTACGGGGCGAACACCTGAAAAAAGTAGAAGCCTCCTCGCTGCCCTTGGGCATTCTGGAGGAGGCCATGCCTTGCCATGCGGAGTATACCCTCCACAGCGGCGATATTCTGCTGATGATGAGCGACGGTGTGATGGATGCTTTTCGGGATGAGCAGGAACTTCGTCATGCCATCGTCGAAAGTATCTTTATCCAGCCGCAGCGGATGGCTGATGCGCTGCTTCGCAATGCGCTGCTGGCCAGCGGGGACCGTCCCCGGGATGATATGTCTGTCATGGTTATGCTGATGCTGAATCGACAGCAGATTTCGCCAAGCCATCGATGATCTCTCCGGCGCTCGAAAGAAGCTGCCGGAGCTGCTGCAACTGCTGGCTGTCCACCTTTTCCTTGCTGGCATCAGCCTGCGGAAAGATCAGCGCATCCAGCGAAACCTCCAATTGGCGGCTGATGGCTACCACCGTCTCCAAACTGGCGTGACGGCTGCCCCGCTCAATATGACCAATATGGGCGGCAGACAGGCCAAGTGCATCAGCCAGTTCACCCCGGCTCAGACCCTTCGCTCTTCTGTAATGCCGTATCTGCTTGCCCATATAGCAATAATCCAAGGTTCATCCCACCTGTGCTTTTTGTTCATCATAGTACTATTTGTCCTATCCGTCAAGGGCAAATATGACATGATTTTCTCAGGGGTGATGTGTATGAGCCACCTGCGAAGCATACGGCTCGCCCGCAGATTGACTCAAGTTGCCGTGTATGTTGCCACAGGCATCGACCAGAGCCTGCTGTCCAAATACGAACGGGGCGTACGGATTCCTTCTACGGGCGATTTGCTGCTTCTGGCTGAGCTTTACAAGACCAGTCTGGACTACCTGATGGAACGAACAGACATCATCGACCCCTACCCTCCCAAAAAACGGCAGAAATGATAGGTGTACCCTTCTTTTCCTGGCTTTACACCAACAACCAGAATACAGAAGTTCGACGTTGATCTGACAACGTCGCAGACTGTCGAAAAACCCATACTTCTGTTCAAAAGTCGCACATCTTGCACCTTCGGTGCTCGCTGTGCTTGCTGAAAAGCGCTGCGGCGCAAGGTTTTGTGGGCTCTGCCCACACCCGGCAGGAAACTGAGTTTCCTGCACCTTCCCCTTTTTTGACAACCCCCGACGTTGATCTGACAACGTCGTTTTTTGATACAGAAAACCCCGGCGCAATCGCTGCGCCGGGGTTGCAAAGGATCCGATCAGGCCCATTACCGCATGGTTTCCTGCATATACGTATACTGGGCATTCCAGCTGGACCAGTTGCGGGTGGGTTCCTCAGGCAGCTGAGGCATCTGCTGCCCGGGCAGGAGCATGTAGCCCAAATCAAAATCATTGGTCACACTGCCGCTTTCCACACTGAACTCATCACTCTGGGCGCTTTGTCCATCGCCGCTGGTGAGGCAGCTGGAAATGATCCGCAACTGAGGAACCGGTGTGGTGATGGTCAGTTCCGGATAAGCAGATGCCCGAAGGGTGTAGTTGCCGGGATAGACCACATCAAACTGATAATAGCCATGCAAATCGGTGGTGGTTTCATAAACCACTTGCCCCTGCTGGAGCAACTGAACCGTCACTCCTGGCAGACGCCGTTCGCTGCCGTCCAGCAGGCCGTTGGCGTTCTCATCCACCCAAGCCAGATCGCCCACCTTGGCGGTACGGATGTAGAGCACATTCTCGCTGAGCCGGTGCTCCGCCATTTTCAGGGTGATAACGCTGCTGAAGCCATCATCTGTCTGAATAATGCTGGCACCCTGCGGATAATGGTTATCATCCGGGCGCACAAAAATCGCATTCTCAGCCAAAGCCGCCTGAATACGGTAGTCGCCGGGCCACAGCCCATCAAAGCGGTAGGAACCATTTTCGTCGCTGGTGGTGGCTGCAAGGACCGCATTGCTGCTGTCCAGCAGCGTGACCGCCACACCGGCTACCGGTTGCTGGCCTGCCGCATCGTACAGGGACAAGCTGCCGCCAATGCTGGTGCGGCTCACCAAGGCAGTGCTGAGGCCGCTGAGCTGCTGGCCTTCCGTTACGGTGACACCGTTCTGTTCCATGGCAGCGCCGCTGAAACGGAAGGTGGAGTCCACCACCTTGGCAGGTTCTGCCTGCGCGGGCAGGGCAAAGCGCACAGTGTACGTACCCGGGCGAACACTGTCAAAGGCGAAGCCGTTTTCATTGCTGAATACCGTCTGGCTTTCGCCATTGGCTTCATTGACCAGTTCCATCTGAATGCCCGTCATCATGCGTTCGTTGGTTTCGCTTTGACCATTGTTGTTTTCATCCAGACGGATCTCGCCAGCAATGGCGGCAGGCTGTACTGCCCCAAAGGCCGCTGGCTGGCGGCTGATCAAGTCGCTCCACGGGCAAAGAACAGTCTGCTCTGCCTGAGGCTGCAAAATCAGGTTATCTGCGTTGCTGCTGGCAATATAGCCCTGAGGCATGGTCAGGGTCAGCTGATAATCCGACGGACGGATATCCCGGATGGAGAATCTGCCGTCCGCATCTGCAGTGGCTTCATATTCGTTGGTGCCATTGCTCAGCAGCAGCGTTACGCCTGCAAGGGATGCCTCTTGGGCATCCTGCTGGCCATTGGCATTAACATCGTGGAAAGCCACGCCTTCCAGTGTGCCCAGTGTGACTGCACCTACCAGCGGATAAGCTACGTTTTCACCCATGGTAACAGCGAAACCGGTCGTTTCCGTCTCGGAATCCACATGGGCCAGCGTATTGCCGCCTTCGGTCACCCGGGCCATCTCGGTGTTCTCCGGCAGCTGGAAGGTAAGCGTATAGTCTCCGGGCATAACGCCGTCAAACAGGTAGCTACCGTCATCCCCCACAGGACGCACCAGATCGATTTCGCCATCAGCAGACAGCAGGCGCACTTTCACCGTATTCAGGCCAAATTCGCCCTCGTCCTGCAAGCCATTGTCATTGATATCGTGGAATACCACACCGCTGACGGTTCCCGCAGGCAGCATACCCGCATTCACGCCGGTCATTTCCTGAGCCATCACGATCTCAAAAGGATCGGATACGCCAAAGCCATCGATCAGCTCCCGGATATAGCTGCCGCCTTCCTCGGCGGGACGCAGGCGGGTGAAACCATATGTTTTGTTACGCTGTACCTGCAGGGTATAGGTACCCGGCATGACACCGCTGATCGTATACACGCCTTTGGCAGCGCTCTGGGTCTGGGCAGCGATGTTGCCCTGCTCATCCACCAACTGTACTTTGAGACCGGAGAAGGTGCGCTCCTTGGCATCTTTCTTGCCGTTGTAATCCGCATCCTCAAACAGCACGCCGGATATGGTGGCTTGCTTGACCACGCCCACCTGTACCGCCACATTGCTGCCGCTGGTAACGGTGATCGGCTCCACGCGATTCTCTCTGGAAGTACCGTTCTGGATGAAACGATTGCCCTCCACGCCATCCTCCTGCGGCAGACGGCTGAACATGCTGCCATCCTGCGGCAAAACAGCCCGCAGACGGTAATCGCTGCTGCGCAGACCCACCAGTTCAAACAAACCGTCCGCACCGGTGACCACTTTGCCCATGGAGTCAGAAGTGCTGATCTTGATCACTTCAAGGGTCACATCGGCATAGCCGGGTTCATCATCATCCCGGATGCCGTCATAGTCCATATCATAGAACGCCACGCCGCTGATGGTGCCGTTCTGAATCACGCCTACATTTTTATCCACCTGACGCTTGGTGGGGCTGACAGGGAATTCGCGCACCAGCGTTTCGCCGGTGAACACACTGCGCAAGTCACCGCCGCTCTTGGTATAGCGGGCGTACATCAGGCCATCCGGCAGCTCGGCTGTGAAAATATAGGTGTCGGACGGCAGCAGATCGAAGAAATAGGTGCCGTCTTCATTGCTGGTAAGCTCAAACACATTGCCGGTCTTTTTGCCTTCCAGCCGCAGGCTCACGCCGCCCACGCCCGGGTCGGTTTCATCCATGAGACCGTTGTTATCCGCATCCTCGAACACTTTGCCGCTGAAGGTGCCCACAGCCATCAAGCCAGCGCCCAGAGAAACAGGGGTGCCTGCTTCAAAAGTGAAGGGGTCGCTGATAGCCACACGGCTGCCGCTGGCTCCCACAATGCTGTCGCCTTTTTCAAAATTGGTTCCCTTCACGCAGAAACCAAAGCCTTCCGGCGCGGTAATGCGCAGCGTATAGGTGCCGGGCAAAAAGCCGCCCAGAGACAACAGACCTTTTTTGACGGTCTCTCCGCTGGCGATGACAGCTTCGCCATCCAGCAGTTCAACCAGCACGCCCTTTACGCCCTCATCATACTGACCTTTTTTACCATCGGAGTTGCGGTCTTCGTATACGGTCATTTCCAGAGAAGCTGCCGCGCCAAGGCTGATGTCCACCACCTTGCTTTCGCCGGGACGAGCAGAAAGCGTCAGCACGTTGCTCTGCTTATCCTCGCTGCCCTGCACGGATTCGGGGTTCCCATCCACAGCCAGCACAGCATAATCCGCTGCGGTGGTGGAGGAACGGATACAGTACTCTCCCGCATCCATTACGACGAACTGATACAGGCCGTATTCATCCGTTTCGGTTGCGTCCACTTCCTGCCATGCATCGCCCACGTACTGATACAGGCGTACCGGCAGACCGCTCATAAGGGGCTCGCCCTCATCGCAGAACAAATTCTGATTGTCATCCACAAAGGCGCAGCCACTGATGGTTGCGTCGTCTTCCGCTACAGCAACAGTACTCAGCAGCAGCACAGCCGCAAGCACCAGCGCCAGCAGGCGCTTTGTATCCATATGATGGGCGGTACGGTTCATCCGTTTCTCTCCTCCGCTGTTCAAATACTGATTCACCATCTTTCATAGTACCGCATAGGACTTGCTTTGTCAATGAATGCGCGGGATTGTAACAGATACGAAAACCCGGCCTCGCGCAAGTAAGGCCGGGAAAAAGGAGGCAGGGAATTTCGGTTGGATATCAGCCCTTGACAGCGCCAGCCATCACACCGGAAACGATGTACTTCTGGCAGGTCAGGTAGAAAACAACGATAGGCACGATGGACATCATGATCAGCGCCATTACCGCGCCCAGATCCACATGACCGTAGCTGCCCTGCAGGTACTGAATGTGAATGGGAATGGTGCGGTACATGGTGCGGTCCAGCACCAGATAGGGCAGCAGATAGTCGTTCCACACCCACATGATCTCCAGAACGCCCACGGAGATAAAGATGGGCTTGAGCATGGGGAACACCACGCTGAAGAAGGTGCGCAGCGGGCCGCAGCCGTCGATGGCAGCTGCCTCTTCGATCGCCAGCGGCATGCCTTTGACAAAGCCCACAAACATGAACACTGCAAGGCCCGCGCCAAAGCCCAGATAAATCACCGGGATGGTGTAGGGGGTGTTCAGCTTGGTCACATTGGCGGTTTTCGCCAGTGTAAACATAACCATCTGGAAGGGCACGATCATGGAGAAAACGCACAGGTAGTACACGATACGGGAGAAGATATCATCCACGCGGGAGATGTACCACGCTGCCATGGAGGTGCAGATCAGAATGAATGCCGCGGAGAGAATGGTGATGACGAAACTGTATCCCACAGAACGAATGAAGGGATAATCGCCAACAGTCATACCATTTTTATAGTTATCCCAGCCCATAAAAGTTTCCGCATTGGGCAGGGCAAAGGTATCGGTGTTGATGGAGCCGTTTTCCTTAAAGGAATTGTACCCCACCACCACGATGGGCATCATGTAGATAACGCAGATCACGATAAAGAGCAAAGAAAGAAGGTTTTTGCCCAGATGCTTGCTTTTCATTACTGCTGCACCTCCTTGCTCTTGGTAGCCCGGAGCTGGATAAGGGCAATGGCTGCCACCAGAATGAAGAACAGCACAGCCTTGGCCTGACCCACACCGCGGGATTTGGAGTTCAGATAGAAGGTATTATAGATATTCAGCGCAAGCATCTCCGTGGTGCGGATCACCGTTCCATCCGGCTGGAAGGAGAACGGCTGACCGCCGGTGAGCACCAGGTTCTGGTCGAAGAGCTTGAAGCCGTTTGTCAGCGAAAGGAAAGTACAAATGGTGATGGAGGGCATCACGGTGGGGATGGTGATATGCCACAGGGTATGCCAGCCGTTGGCGCCGTCGATCTGGGCTGCCTCCAGCATTTCCTCGGGCACAGACTGCAAACCGGCGATGTAGATAATCATCATGTAGCCGATCTGCTGCCAGCTGAGCATGATCATCAGGCCCCAGTAACCCAGCCGGGAATCCAGCACGATGGAGGTGCCGTACTTGGCAAGGAAACCATCAAAAATGGTGGACCAGATGTAGCCCAGCACGATGCCGCCGATCAGGTTGGGCATAAAGAATACGCCGCGGAACACATTGGAACCCTTGATGCCGCGGGTGAGGGCATATGCCACCGCAAACGCGCCCAGATTGATGATCACCAGCGAGGTGACCGCCACCAGCGCGGTGTACCAGAACGCATGCATAAAGCCGGGATCCTGCAAGGCCTTTGTGTAGTTGGACAAGCCCACCCACTTGGCGTTGCTGGTGATGGTGAATTTACAGAATGACAAATAAATACCGTGAATAAAAGGCCACAGAAAGCCAATACAGAATGCCAGAAACGTTGGCAGGAGGAAGATGGGAAACATCCGTTGAATAGGGCGGCGAATGAGCTTGGAGTTCACAGCCGCAGAGCTTCTTTGCTTTTTCATATTCAGCCGCTCCTTTGGATTTGGAAAGAGTGACGAAACCGGGGAGCGGGGCAACGCCCGCTCCCCGGAGAAAGTTTGTTTCTGTCAGTTGTTACTGAGCAGCATACTGGGTAGCCCAGCCCTGAACGAAAGCGGTAACCACATCGTCCCAGGAACCGGTGCCGGCAGAATACTGAGTCAGAGCAGCCACAACGCCAGCGCGCCAGGTGTCAACGTTGGGGGTGTGGTTGAAGGCCCAGGACACAACGTACTTGCCATCGGCGATGTAACGGTTGGCATCGTTGAAGAACACGTTGGCAGAAGCCTTGGCAGCCTTGAAGGGGATGGGGCCAAACTGCTCAGCCATCATGGTGGTGCCTTCGTCGGAGGTGACAACCCACTTCAGGAAGTCCAGAGTAGCCTTCTGATCAGCTTCGGAAGCCTGGCTGTTGACGGCCCAGCAGTTCTCGGTGCCGCAGGGCAGAGCAGCGTTTTCTTCGCCTTCCACGCCGATGTAGATGGGCAGCATGACCAGATCTTCAGGATTCATGCCGTACTTGCCGGTCAGGTTGGCATATTCCCAGGTGCCGTTCTGATAGAAAGCAGCCTTGCCTTCGCCGAACTCAGCCAGAGACTGGTCGCCGGTGGCGGAAGCCAGCTGGGAGGGCTCGGTGGAGGAGTTGTTGATGTACAGATCCCAGATCTTCTGGAAGCCGTCCAGGTAAGCGCCGGTGATGGTGGCGGGCTGAGAGGTCACGCCGTTGTCACGGAACTCGTAGTACAGGGGCATGTTGGCCAGGTGGCCGGAGAAGCGCCAGGAGGAGGAACCATCCAGACCGGCAGAGGAGAAGGCATCGAAGCCCAGCTCGTCCTTACGGAGATGGATGTCTTCGACAACAGCCTTGAGGGTCTCGAAGTTGGTGATCTCTTCTACCTTGTGGCCGGCTTTCTCCAGCAGAGCCTTGTTGGTGATGATGCCGAAGGCCTCGTAGCAGTAGCCCACAGCCAGCAGCTCGCCGTTCTCGCCGTAGAGGTTGAAGTCGTTGGTGGTGAGCTCGTTGGCGAACTCGGTGCCGGTGAGATCCAGCAGGAAATCGCCCCAGGTGTCGATGCCGGCCTGGTTGCCGCACTGGAACAGGGTGGGGGCGTTGGCGCCCTTATCCATCTCGGCGGTCAGGGTCTCGGAGTAGGTGCCGGAAGCGGCGGTAACGACCTTAACTTCTACGCCGGTCTGCTCGGTGTAGGTCTTGGCCAGAGCCTGCCAGGCTTCATCGGCTTCGGGCTTGAAGTTGAGGTAGTAGACTTTGCCTTCTGCGGCAGAAGCCACAGAGACCAGAGACAGCAGCATGGCAACAGCCAGCACCAGAGCGAACAGTTTCTTCATGAAAGTGTACCTCCTTATAATTTTGCGGACTCGCCGCATTTTGAAACGACCGGCAGACTTGCGCCAACGTTTGCGCTTTCGCAGGCAACCCGCTGCACTCGTCTGTCATTGATTGCATTATATGCCATGCGCAAACGTTTGTCAATATCCAAATTTGTAATTTTCGAAAATTTTTCGCCCGGAAGCCACATGCGTTTCGCTGCAAGCCTTGCGCAGAAAAGCGCCGCCCCTGCTGCAACGGAGCATGCTCACCCCAACAAAAATGCACCCGGCAGTTTTCGCCGGGTGCTCGGTGATCTGTATGACCGGGGCCTTCATTCTCGGCAGCCTCCCGCTCAGCCCCCGTACCGCCCCAGCAGGGCGCGCAGCTGCTGCATGCGCTCCCGCCCGGGCTCGGGCAGGTGCCCAAAGGGGAAGGGGATGTTCATTTGGTCGTACTTGGTCCGGCACAGCTTGCGGAAGGGCAGCAGCTCGATCTTATCCACACAGGGGTGCCGCTCTGCGATGGCCAGCAGCGCCTGCACGCTCTCCTCCGTATCGTTCAGGGTGGGGATGATCACCTGCCGGAGGGTGGTGGGGATCCCTTCCTGCTGCAAGCGGGCAAGGAAGCGAAGCGGCAGCTCCAGCCCGCAGCCCACATGCTCCCGGTAGAGGGCATCGGTGGTGTACTTTACATCCAGCAGCACCCGGTCGGTATGGGCCAGCAGGGCTTCGCAGCCCTCGGGCGCATAGCAGCCGGAGGTATCCAGACAGGTGTTGATGCCGCTTTCGTGGCACAGGCGGAACAGCTCGGCGGCGAAGGCCCGCTGCATCAGCGGCTCCCCGCCGGAGAGGGTGATGCCGCCTTCTTTACCGAAATAAGGGCGGCAGCGCAGGGCACGGCGCAGCACCTCCTGAGCAGTATACACCTCTCCCCCGTCCGCTGCCCAGGTATCCGGGTTATGGCAACAGCCGCAGCGGAGCGGGCAGCCCTGCAAAAACGCTACAAAGCGTACGCCGGGGCCATCCAGCGTGCCAAGGCTCTGAAAGGAGTGGATGCGTGCCTCCGCCATATTACATCGCCTCGTGGAAGGTACGGCTGATGACCTCCCGCTGCTGCTCCCGGCTCAGCTTGTTGAAGTTGACCGCATAGCCGGAAACGCGGATGGTCAGGTTGGGGTAGGCCTCCGGGTTCTCGTAGGCATCCATCAGGGTCTCCCGGTTGAGCACGTTCACGTTGATGTGGTGCGCCATCTGGGCGAAGTAGCCATCCAGAATGGAGACCAGGTTGCCCACCCGCTCGCCTTCATCCCGGCCCAGGGCCTCGGGGGTGATGGAGAAGGTGTTGGAGATGCCGTCCCGGCAGTCGTCGTAGCTGATCTTGGCCACAGAGTTGAGGGAGGCCAGCGCGCCGTTCTGCTCCCGGTTGTGCATGGGGTTGGCACCGGGGGCGAAGGGCTCGGTGTTCTTGCGCCCGTCGGGGGTAGCGCCGGTATTCTTGCCGTACATCACGTTGGAGGTGATGGTGAGCACAGACAGGGTGTGGATGGCGTTGCGGTAGGCGGGGGTCTTGCGCAGCTCGGTGATCATGCGGTGGGTCATATCCCTGGCGATGAGATCCACCCGGTCGTCGTCGTTGCCGAACTTGGGGAACTCGCCCACCGTGTTGAAGCCGGTGATGTAGCCATCATCGGAGCGGATGGGCTGCACATCGGCATAGCGGATGGCGCTGAGGGAGTCTGCCACCACCGAAAGACCGGCGATGCCGAATGCCATGAAGCGCTCCACATCGGTATCGTGGAGGGCCATCTGGGTCTTTTCGTAGGCATACTTGTCGTGCATGTAGTGGATCACGTTCATGGTGTTCACATACAGGTGGCTCAGCCAGCCCATGTAGACCTCCATGCGGCGCATCACTTCATCGTAATCCAGCTTATCGCCCTGCATCACCTCCATCTGGGGGCCGATGGCCATGCTGCTGGAGGTATCGTAGCCGCCGTTGATGGCGATGAGCAGCAGCTTGGCCAGGTTGCAGCGGGCACCGAAGAACTGCATCTGCTTGCCCACCTTCATGGCGGAAACGCAGCAGGCGATGGCATAATCATCGCCGTAGATGGGGCGCATCAGATCGTCGTTCTCGTACTGGATGGAGTCGGTATCGATAGAGACCTGGGCGCAGAACTGCTTGAAGTTCTCCGGCAGGCGGGTGGACCAGAGCACCGTCAGGTTGGGCTCGGGAGAGGAGCCCAGCGTGTACAGCGTATTGAGCATACGGTAGCTGTTTTTGGTCACCAGCGTGCGGCCGTCCTCGCCCATGCCGCCAACGGCCTCGGTGATCCACATGGGGTCGCCGCCGAAGAGCTCGTTGTATTCGGGGGTGCGCAGGTGGCGGGCCATGCGCAGCTTGATGACAAAATCATCCATCAGCTCCTGTGCGCCCGCTTCGGTAAGGATGCCCGCATCGATATCCCGCTGGAGGTAGATATCGAAGAAGGTGCTCACGCGGCCCAGAGACATGGCCGCGCCGTTCTGCTCCTTGATGGCGCCCAGATAAGCGAAGTACGTCCACTGGATGGCTTCCTTGGCGTTGGCGGCGGGCTGGCTGATATCACAGCCGTACATAGCAGCCATTTCCTTCATATAGCCCAGGAAGGCGATCTGCTGGTACAGTTCCTCATCCAGACGGATCTGCTCCGTATCGAAGCTGACCTCACCCAGCTTGGCCTTATCCTTTTTCTTTTCCTCGATGAGGCGATCCACGCCGTAAAGGGCCACACGGCGGTAATCGCCAATGATGCGGCCGCGGCCGTAGGCATCCGGCAGACCGGTGATGACATGGCACTTGCGGGCCTTGCGCATCTCATCGGTATAGGCGCGGAAAACGCCGTCGTTATGGGTGGTGCGGAAGCGGAACTCCTCCTCCACCTTGGGGCTGAGCTTGTAGCCATAGGCCTCGCAGGCCTGCTTGACCATGCGCATGCCGCCGAAGGGGTTCACGCCGCGCTTCAGGGGCCGGTTGGTCTGCAGACCCACGATCAGCTCATTTTCCTTATCGATGTAGCCGGGGCTGTAGCTGGTAAGGGAGGAAACCGTGGCGGTATCGATATCCAGCACGCCGCCGAACTGGCGCTCCAGGGCAAAAAGGCTCTGCACCTTCTTCATCAGCGCCTGGGTGCGGGGCGTTGCGCCGCAGAGGAAGCTGCTGTCGCCGGTGTATTCCCGGTAGTTCTGCTGGATGAAGTTGCGCACATTGATTTCATTCTGCCATGCGCCAGCTGCAAATCCGCTCCAGTTCTTGTGTTCCATGGTGTTTTCCTCCTTCGTGACCCGAGCAATTTCCATAGAAAAAGGACAATCCTCCATTGCTTTCAACGAGGATTGCCCAGACGGTCGGCATTCATAACATCTACACTCCCCCGCGGTGCTCCGCGAAAAAAACCCGTCAGTCATGTGGATGCGGGATTATTGTAGCAGAGTGGAAGGGGTTTGACAAGGGGGTGGGGGTTGTTAAGTTTTTGACACTTCTCTGGAATAAACAATCGCACAATGGCATTTTTGAACAATGTTAACAATTACTATTGCTATTTGTAAATTATTGTATATAATAAGAAGTGAACGTTCTGATTACACATTGAAAGGAGCACACACATGCAGAACAGAAAGGTTATCCTGATCGCCAGTATTGTGCTGGCTCTGGCACTGAGTATCTCCGGTACTCTTGCCTATCTGACCGATACCGACAGCGATGTTAATGTCATGACCCTGGGCAACATCCAGATCGAACAGATCGAGTTGCAGCGCGTGGAGGGCGTGGATTACCGCAACGGCGGCGAAATCGCTGACGGCGATGAGCTGGAACCCTTTGAACAGGGCCAGCAGCTGTTCCCCTCCTACACCGATGACGAGTCGGATTACAGCGCAAAGATCCCCGATGACGAGCAGTTCTGGTGGGGATCCTACGTAACTGCCGATGTAACCGGAAACGGTTCCAGCAACGGCCTGTTTGACGACGGTCTTCAGGGTGCACTGGATAAGTTCGTCTTTGTTAAGAACACAGGCGATTCTCCGGCTTACTACCGCACCTGGATCGCTCTGGAGTGCCCCGAGAGTCTTCGCTACGATCGCGACACCGTGGCCAAAGCCGATCTGTGGATAAACACCAACAGCAACCCCCGTTTTGAGTGGACCGAGAAAGAATACGTTGACATCGACGGTACCCGCTTCCTTGTTTTCTGCGCAACTTACCTCAAGGAGCTGCCCGCCGGTGAAATCTCCCGTCCCTCTCTGCTGCAGGTGGCTCTTACCGGAACCGCTGACAGCGAGGATATCGAAGCGCTGGGCGACACCTACACGATCCTGACCTTTACTCAGGCCGTACAGGTCAACAATCTGCCTGATGCCAAGACTGCGCTGGCGGCTGCCTTCGGCGAGCCTACCGCTGACAACCATCCCTGGGGAGATGCCGACGTAATGCCCAATGTGTACGTCACCACCCCCGAAGAAATGATGGATGCGCTGGGCAACGGCGGCAACATCATCGCTCCCGCCAACACTGAGATGCTCATGCAGACCGATGGTCCTATCAGCATGGATGCCAACGGCGCAACCGTTGTGATGAACGGCGACGGTGCAGCCTCCGGCCGCTACGGTTACTTGGCCTTTATTCCTCCGACTGGCGAGAATGCCGAAGTCAGCAATTTGAATGTGACTGGTAAGGGTTTCGTTGAGGTGGGCGACTACGATCTGAGCCGCGGCGGCACCTATACCGTCAACAATCTGGTGATCAAGGATCTGGCGGCTACCTATTCTGTTAAAGACCACGATAACTATGTGGCTTGCGCCTTCGGTCATTACGGAACAGCCACTCTCAACAACTGCGTTATGACCGGCACCACCAATTTCAAGGAAGGCTATACACCCTATGATGTTGGTTTGCCCAACAAGTCCACCACCACCATCAATGGCGGTGAATACGGCAGCATCTACCTCTGGTCCCAGGCGCATGCGACCATCAATGATGCCGAAGTAGACAGGATCGATTCTTGTGCTATTCCCAACAGTAATCTTGGCATGCTCACCATCGGCAGCGGCACGCATGTAAAGACCCTCAATTTGATTCCTCCCGGAAACTACAAAACTGCAATTACCATCGAAGATGGTGCCATCATCGACGTGATCAACTACAAAGGCAACTCGTACACTCTGGAAGAGTGGCTTAATCGCTGATTCACCTTTCATACTCCGAAGCCTGTCTCTTTTTGGGGGACAGGCTTCTTGTCTATATACTCCATATATTGCTTTCAGCTAAGGAAAAAAGGCAACCCGGCATTGGCTTTCAATGCGGATTGCCCAGACGATCGGCATTCATAACATCTACACTCCCCGCGGTGCTCCGCGAAAAAAAACCGTCAGTCATGTGGATGCACCTGTATTGTAGCAGAGTGCAAACGGTTTTTCAGGGGGCTGGGTCGTTACGTTTTTGACGGAGGTAAAACCGTTGCAGCGCCTGCGCAGTGCGCCGCTCCCGCCCTCCCCCACACCTTGACGTGCCCGGCTTTTCCATGCATAATAGCACCAGAATGGCGCAGGCTCTGCCCCTGGGCCAACCGTTTTTCGCCCCAAAACCCAACACCATTTTACAGGGAGGCCACCATATGAAACACCCGTGCATCCGCTGGATCAGCCTGCTTCTGTGTACCTGTCTCATACTCACGGCGCTGCCCGCCGGGGCTTCGCCCATGGATGAGCAGTACCGGCAGCGGGTCTTTACCCGCTACGATGCTTCCTTTGAGGAAAGCAGCTACTACGAAAACCTGCTCAACAGCCGCGCCTACCTCTACGAGCAGTGGGCCGCCAATATGGAAGAGCTGCCCGCCGCCGCAGAGGCGCTCACCAAGCCCGCAGAGCTGATGCTGGACAAGAAGCTGGATGCGGAGGCCTACACCGAGTATCTGCTCCGGCTGATGGCCATGGTGGAGCGGGGCTTTACCGATACCATCGCCTCTCAGGCCTCCTACACCGCCACCCTCAGCGGCTGGGACGGTGTAAAGGGCACCACCACCATCGTGGGCAAGCTGCTGCCGGGCGGCAAGACCCTCTCCCGCATCAGCAAAGCACTGGATGGCTACGGCAACGCCTACGACATCTACGCCCTTGTGGATGAGGTGGTGGCCGACGAGCAGCAGCTGGCGCTGGTCTCGGTCTCCTCGGCGCTGTACCAGGAAAAATGCATGGTGCTGGAGGCCATCATCGCCCATACGGATGATAAGCTGCTCAAGGAGGCCGCCGAAGCGCTGCTTTCCAGCTACGATGCCCAGTTCGCCTGTCTGCTGGGTGAATACAAGCAGGATGCGCTGGGCATCGGCGTGGAGGTGGGCTCGCTGGTGACCGGGGCAGACGTATACAACGACATCCTGCCCGGCGTTGCCGGTATCTTTGCCGACAAGCTGCCCAAGCTGGCTGCCAAGGCATCCGCCAAGGTGCAGGCCCGGGTGGCCACACTGACGGCAGCCACCACCAAGGTGGCCGCCCTGATCGGCCCCGTTTACACCGGCCTGGTGGTGGGCACCGGCTTCAGCCAGCTGCTCTTTGGCGACCAGATGGAGTGCTACCGGGAGATGCAGGCCCAGGAGGCCATCTCCGATGCACTGAGCAAGGCCTTTATCGAAACCAACAACGCCTGCGCCGCCACCCAGGGCGATGCCCGCTACGAGAACACACGGGCCTATGTGGCCATCGGCGAGGCGCTCATCTACAGCCGTTTGCGCGGCGACTACTGCAACATTCTGAGCCGGTATTCCTACGGCGATATCAAGCCCCTGCTGGAGCAGGTCTCCGCTGCAGGAGACGGCCCGGTGGAGCTTGATACCTTCAGCCTGAACCTGAACGCCTTCCTCAGCGGCAGCGTAACGGATACCCAGAGCCAGCGGGTGGAGGAGCTGAAGCAGGCGCTGGAGTACTACTACTGGCTGGAAAAGAACATGAGCGAATACTACTGGGTGCTGGCGGGCATCTTTCCCGAGAACCTGCCCCAGGTGATCGTTACCATGGAGCGGGAGTTCCAGCGCATGGGCCGGTTCTACTCCGCTTTCTACCTGCCGAAGGTGGAGGTGGTGGGCAAGCCGGAGGTGACCCAGCGCATCAACAGCAACCGGGGCATCAGCACCATGCTGGCCGCCGAACGGGAGAAGCAGGCCACCTATGCCTCCATCCCGGCGGAGTTCAACACCTACGCCTACCATACCTTCACCCTCAGGGATGTGGATTGCGTGGGCGATGCGCTCTGCCTCAGCTTCTCCGCCCACGGCTTTACCAACGGCGCGGTCTACTTTGATACCGAGAAGCACTCCTTCCTGTTCGACCTGCGCACCGGCATACCGCTGAGTCTGCAAAGCATGCTGGACCGGAACAACCCCAATGCCCGGGAGAGCCTGATCCGGATCATCGCCGATGCCATCGAGGAGCAGGAGGGCTGGGTGTGGACCACCTTTGAGGAGGTGGCCACCGCCCTGGTGGACGACACCTTCTACCAGGACTACACCGACCTTTCCGACGTGCCGCTGCTGCTGGGGAACCAGCTGGTGCTCCAGTTCAACGTGGGCGACATTGCACCCTCCGCAGGCGGTGCGCCCCGCATCACCATCCCGCTGAGCAGCCTGAAGGGCATCCTGGATGAGCGCTTCATTCCCCGGGAGCTGCGCTACAGCGGTACCTGCTTTTTCTACCTGCCCGCTCTGGAGCAGATGCCCACCGGGCTCAAGCGCATCCACGGCACCGAGAGCCCGGAGGCCGTGCAGGCCGTGGGCGATGTGCAGCGCTTCCGCATCACCGAGAGCCGCTACCCGGAGGATTGGGCAGAGGAAGCGGGCGAAGTCTACAGCGCCATCGTGTTCTACGCCAACTACCTGACCAACGAGATGGTCTGGGTGCCCGAAAACAGCGGTGGCTCGTATACGCTGGAATACAACGGCAAGCAGGAGCACCATATGGCGGAGCTGGCGGAGTAAGGCAGCACAAAGCATGAGCAACGCGAGCCATCCGGCCCCGCGGCGGGGGCGGATGGCTCGCGTTTTATGCGCTTGGGCACTGTAGCCACTTTCAATCGTTCATACAAGCAATGCATTGACATATCATGGTACATTGCGCTACAATATGCTATACGCAACTCATCCCCACACCCTCAAGGAAAGAAGGCAACTCCAATGAAAAACCTCAAATACTGGCGTACTGCACTGGCACTGGCCATGGTGGCCGTTATCATGCTGGCCATCACCGGCGGTACCCTCGCCTGATTCACCGACGAAGTGACGAGCACCAGCAACGTGATCGAATCCGGTTCGCTGGATGTAGAAGTCTACTACGGCGATCCCGCTGATAAGAATAGCATTACCACCGCAAGCGAGCTCTTCAGCGATGTGGCGCTGTGGGAGCCCGGTGCCGTTGCCTGGGAAAAGCTGACCGTTGCCAATGTTGGCACGCTGGCCTTCCGCTACGACATGCTCATGAATGCCACCAACGAGAACTACCTGGATGGCAACGGCCTCTCCACTGCGCTGAAGGTCGGTATCATAAAGGGCGACGTGGCCGACGGTGCTGCCCGCGCAGATGTGCTGGCTAAGGTAGACAGCTGGAGCACCTTTGCCGAATTCGCTGCCTCCGGCGCTATCCTGCCCAGCGATACCAGCGCCATCGAGAACATCCCTGCCGGGGCCGCAAACGAGAGCGAGAGCTTCGTTCTGGTGGTCTACTGGGAGCCCACCGCCAACGATAACGACTGGAACCCCAACAACGGCAAGCAGGTAAGCGATTTCGAGCTTACCGGCAGCAATTCTCTGCACATCGATCTGGGCGTTAAGGTGCTGGCCTCTCAGCTGACCGCCGAGGACGATGCCTTCGGCCCCGACTACGATGCAGATGCCTACATTGAAGCCGCCACCGCCGAAGAGCTGCAGGCCATTCTTGATGGCCCCGCTTCCGGCGTCATCATTGCGCTCAAGCCCGGTGTGAATTACGGCACGGTGTACATGGGCCGCCCCACCAAGGACAACGACACCACCATGACCTGCGAGACTGATGGTTTCACCACCACCGATGCCGAAGCGTTCAAGGCCCATTTAAGCGATGGCAAATACCACACTACCCCCAGATACACCACGAACCTGAAGGATGTAACGATCATCGGCGCTGAAGGCGCTACCATCGATGGGCTGCTCGTAAGCACCGGCCATTCTTATGGCGATGTTTACGACTACGTTCGCGATAAGGACTATGATGAGGGCAGCGCATACTACAGCACTCTGATCATGGACGACATCTCCTTCCTGAATGTGGATTTCACCGGCAAGGTGGACATCAACACCTCCGATGCCTCCACCGAGTACAGCAATGTGACATTTGACGGCTGCTCCTTCACCACCGGTGGTATTGCCTCTTCCAACGGCGCCTGCGTTCGTTACTACAACGAAGCAAACAACGGGCGCGTCAACAACATCACCGTAAAGAACTGCACCTTCACCAACTGCTACCAGGGCGTTTACGTACAGAATGTAAATGGTGTGACCGTTACCGGCTGCAGCTTCGATACCACCGGTCACAACGCCATCGCGCTTCAGTCCGGCAGCGATGCCGTGGATCTGAAGACTGTTGTGATCACCGGCAACAGCTTCAACAACATCAATGACCGCATCATTCGTTTCAACAACATCGGTTCTGATTCCAACATCACCATTCAGGGCAACGTAGCCACCAACTCCGGCGACGACGACGGGGAAGTGATCAAGGCCGGCTCCATCGCCTCCGGCATCACCACCTCCATCTCCGGTAACAATTGGGGCGAAGGCAAGATCGTTGTAAACGATGAGCTGAAGGATCAGTGATCTCTGTATCGTTCCCACACACAAGCCCACCGCATCCCCCGCTTTGACGGGGAATGCGGTGGGCTTTCTGTTGTGCTGCTTTTTCCTTGTTCGGCGGGCGGCCTTACTGCTGCTTTGTAAGCTACAAGCACAAAACCCGCCCCTTTCTGCAATACCAACCCCGGAAAGATGATCGTTATTGCAATTGTCCCGTGCCCATGTGCGTGCTATACTGTGCGCAACGCTGTATACAGGGCCGCCACCGGCGGTACCCGCTTCCCGCAGAGCGCTCAACACGCAAAAGAAAGCTGATGTTTATGGGTAAGAGATCGAACGAAAGCGTGGGCTCCATCCGCCTTCGGCTGTCTGTGGCAGAGATCCTGTACAATGCCTGCATCGCATCCGACGGTTACCGTACGGTATTTCTCCAGTCGCTGGGGGTGAGCGTGGGCCGCATCGGCATCATCTCTTCGCTGTCCACCATTGCCAACATCGTTGCGCCGCCGGTCTGGGGCGTTATCTCCGACAGGATCCGTTCGCCCCGGCTGTGCTTCGCGCTCTGCCTGGGCCTTTCGGCGCTGCTGCTGGCGGCGGTGCCGTTCGCATCGCAGATCGGTGCGCCCCTGTACATTCTGATGATCACCTGCCTGGCGATGGCCTCCCTGTTCACCGGCCCGGCCAACAACATGATCGAGCAATGGCTGGTGCGCATCGATAACAGCGGCATCGGCATCTCCTATGGGTCTGTGCGCCTGTGGGCATCCCTTGGCTATGCGGTCATGGGCATCGCATATACCCGCATACTGGAAAAGCTGCCGGTCTCATCGGTCTACTTCTTCTATCTTGTGTTCGCTATCCCTGCCATCCTGCTGGCGCTGAGCCTGCCGGATCCCGGTACGGCTGCCGAGCGCAAAGCACCCAGGCTGCGCCTTCGGGAAATGCCCTTCCGGCGCATCTGCCATTACTGGATCGCTGTCTATTTGCTCTACACGCTGCTCAACACCGTTCCCCACAACTGGAAGATCACCTATTTCGTCTATCTGCTCAACGACTACGGCTACAGCAGCATCTCCTTTGGCATCTTCATGTTCCTCTCCGCCTTATGTGAGGTTCCGGCGCTGATCATCAGCAAAAGGGTGATCGCCCGCTTCGGGCTGATGCGCACGATGTTTTTCTGCATCGCCGCCTCCGTTGCGGAAACGCTGTGCTATGCGTTGGGCAGCTCCATCGTGTATGTGTATATCGGCCAGATCATCAAGGGCTTCTCGCTGGGGATGAGCATGGCCTGCTCGATCCAGCTGGTCTACCGGCTGGCCCACAAGGGGCTGGAGACCACCACCCAGGCATTGATCGGTTCGGTTTCCTCCATCGTGACCATCGTGGTGGCGGCATTTGGCGGCTTTGCGCTGGAGGCTATGGGGCTGCGCCCCTTCTTCGGGCTGATCTCCGTGCTGGAGGGGTTCGCAGGTCTGGTGCTGCTGGCCGGGCTGGCCGTTGGTACCCTCGGCCTGAAAAAACCGCTGCCCGAAGGAGTGTAGCAGGCACCCAAAAGCGCACCGGGCTGTTTCTGCCGGTGCAGCGCTCCGCCTGCGGCAGAAGCTGGAAAGTGCATACGAAAACCCCCTCGCCCTTGCGGGCGAGGGTCAAGCATACTATGTCTATGTCGAAAGACATGCTCATTCCTTCACTCCTCAACATTCTCTTGACAGAGGTGCTATAATACCAGTAGGAATTTGACGATTCCTGCCAGCAGTTCTCCTGCCAGCAATCCAGCAGAAAGGGGGAAGCAATATGACGAAACCAGCCTTTACCTATCGCGTGCAAAATCGGCGTTTGATTTGTGCGTTGCTGGCAGTGATGTGTCTTTGCACGAGCGGACTTGTACATTCTCATAGTTGTCTGGAAGAATCCAGCACACCACATTTCCATCGCTGTACAAATGACTGCTGCACGGTGTGCGCGTTCAGAAGCCTGATCATCTGTGCATTGCTGTTTGTTTCCAGCAGGGTTGCTGTTCGCTGCCTGATTGGGTATCGTATTGAACGTCGAGGCGCATCCCCGGAAGCATCCGAGGAAAACCTAGTTCTGCTGAAAGTCAAGCTTTCAAATTGATGCGGTCAGAGAAATAACTGACCAAACAATTTGAAAGGATATGACAAGGATGATTGAAATTAAAAATCTGGTAAAACAATTCCAGAATGAAACGGAGATTGAATATCGCGACATTACATTTGAAACGGGTAAATCCTACATGCTGCTGGGCGCATCCGGCTGCGGCAAATCCACATTGCTGAACATGATTGCCGGCGTGCTCTCACCCACCCGGGGCGACATCCTCATTGACGGAGTGAACATGAGCGCCGCCTCCCAGAAAGTGAAAGATCGCTTCCGCATCGAGAAAATCGGCTACATTTTTCAGGATTTCAAGCTCATCAGCGATATGACTGTTGCGGACAATATCGGTATTCTTCGGCTGGAGGGCGTGGATATTTCCCGGATGGACAGCATGCTTCAAGCGCTGGATATCCAGGACAAAAAGAATGCCCGCATCAAGCATCTTTCCGGCGGACAGAAGCAGCGCGTCGCCATTGCCCGCGCACTGGTTAAAAAGCCCGACATCATCCTGGCTGATGAACCCACCGGCAACCTCAATTTCGCCATCGGCGAGCAGGTGATTCGCAAGCTGGTGGAAGTCTCCAAGGGGAAAACCCTCATTGCCGTCACCCATGATGACCGGCTGGCGAAATACTTTGACGAAGTGATCGACATGAATGAAATGACCTCCGGGATGCATGATGCCCCCAATGCAAAGGAGGTTGAGTGAGATGCTTAAGTTTGCATTCAAAAACATGGCGATCAAGAAAGTCCAGATCCTCCTGATCGTATTGTCCATCGTAATCTCTGCAGGCATTGCAGTATTGGCCTTCAACGTGGCAAGCCAGGTGGACGAAGGCATCACCAGCAATGCGGGCTACTATTCTGTGATCGTGGGCCCCGCCGGCAGCAATACACAGTTGGCCATGAATTCCATGTATTTCACCGACGAGCCCATTGGCACCATTCCCTATTCTGTGACGTCTGCCCTGCAAAAAGATTCCCGGGTGACAAAGGTGATTCCCTTTGCCATGGCGGATAACTACAATGGTTACAGTGTTGTAGGTACAAGCCCTGACTTCCTGGCTGAGAAGGAAATCGCCCAGGGCAGCATGTTCGGCGCCTCTGGTACGATGCAGGCTGTGGTGGGCTCCAACATCGCCCGCTACAATTCGCTGAAAGTCGGCGATGTAATCTACACCAGCCACTCTGCTGGCGGCACCGATGTGCACACCAAGGGTTTGACGGTTGTGGGAATCCTTGAGACAAGCCACTCTTCCTACGACAATGTGGTATTCACCCAGATCAAAACCCTGTGGGATATGCACGACCACGGCGAAGAAGAGGTTCATGACGAAGCATCCGGTGAGGAGCATCATCACCACGGCACCGTCTGCGCTGTGCTGATCAACACGAAGAACCCCGGCTATGCCATGCAGCTGGTGGAAGAATACGATGGCAAAATCATGACCGCAGAGGATGGCGACAGCGTAACGCTTCAGGCGATCGAGCCTATGGCTGTCGTCCGCAATGTGTTGCGCGATGCAGATGATACCAAGTACATCGTTTTTGTCTTGTGCGCAGTCATTCTGGTGATGAACATCATGATCATCTCCATCATTACGCTCCTGAACATGTACCATTCCGCTAAGGAAATTTCTCTCATGCGCCTGATTGGCATCAGCATGAAGAAGATCAATCTGCTTTACATCATCCAGAACAGCGTGATGGGCCTGTGCGCCGTGATTCTTGCCTTTGGCGTGTCCCGGCTGTGCATGCTGATGATGAATGATTATGTGGAATCCATGGGCGTGGTGCTGAACATGGGCAAAACCTACCCGATGGAGTTTGTGATTCTGCTGGCCGTATTCCTGATCAGCGTTCTGCCTACGGTGGTCTGGACTTTTGCCATGTCCCGCAAGGACAGCATTGCAGAGTGAGGTGGCTGATATGAACAAACGGTGTTTGAAAACCATCGCCCTTCTGCTCCTGCTGACCATGGCTGCCTTTGTGATGTGCGGCTGCGAAAAAGCCCCCGAAGCGCCGATCAAGCTGAGCTTCAAGGCGGCTTCCGGCTATGATTACCTCAAAAGCATCAATGGGAAAACCGTTACCATCAGCGGTTATATGGCCACCAG
>SVGQ01000151.1 GCA_015056245.1 Clostridiales bacterium
AAAGCTGCACCCTGAACGTGCGCCGTTTCGGCGCGGTGGGCGACGGCATCCATGATGACACCACCGCTATCCAGACCGCCATTCTCTGCTGCCCGGACATGGGCCGGGTGCTGATCCCCGCCGGTGATTACCGGGTGACGCCCCTGTTTCTGAAAAGTCATGTGACGGTGGAGCTGCAAAAAGGCGCGACCCTGCAACTGGATACCGACCGCACCCGTTTCCCCATCCTGCCGGGCATGGTACAGTCCACCGATGAGACGGACGACTACAACTTCGGCACCTGGGAGGGCAACCCGCTGGATATGTTCGCCGCAGCCATCACCGGCGTGAATGTGGAGGACGCGGTGCTGTGCGGCGAGGGCATCATCGACGGACAGGCCCAGAAGGGCGATTGGTGGCAGAACCACCGCACCCGCCGGGGCGCATGGCGGGGACGGCTTTTGTTCCTGAACCACTGCCGGAATATTACCGTTCAGGGCATCTCCTTCCGCAACAGCCCTTCGTGGAATCTGCACCCCTATTTCAGTGACGACCTGCGCTTCCTCGATATTTCCGTCACCGCCCCTGCTGACAGTCCCAACACCGACGGCTTCGACCCGGAAAGCTGTCAGCATGTGCTGCTGCTGGGCGCGCATTTCTCTCTGGGGGATGACTGCATTGCCCTGAAAGCGGGCAAGATCTACATGGGCCGCCGCTATCAGCGCCCTTGCAAGCACATCCAGATCCGTCACTGCCTGATGGAGGACGGTCATGGCGGCATGACCGCCGGCAGCGAGATGGCTGGCGGCGTGCAGGATGTGCAGGTGAGCCACTGCCTGATGCGCAACACCGACCGTGGTCTGCGCATCAAGACCCGCCGGGGCCGCGGCAAGGACGGCATCATCGACAACATCGTCTTTGACAACGTGCGCATGGAAAAAGTGGGCGCGCCCTTCACCGTCAACTGTCTGTACTTCTGCGACCCGGACGGACACAGCGACTGGGTACAGTCCCGCGAGCCCGCCCCCGTGGACGATACCACACCTTACGTGGGCAACATCACCTTCCGCAACGTAACAGTGGAAGGCTGCGGTGCCTGCGCAGGATACCTGCTGGGTCTGCCCGAGCAGCCTGTGGAAAAGCTCACGCTGGAGAATGTGTCCTTCACCTTCGATCCCAACGGCAAGCCCATGGCCCCGGTCATGGCCGAGGGCATCGAGCCTTGCCTGAACAAGGGGCTGGTGGCCTGTTTTGTGAAGGAGCTGGCGCTAAAGAACGTGACCATGGAAGGCCAGCAGGGCGAAGAGCTGGTTTGTGAGCAGGTGGGGAAAGTTATCAGGGAAGGGTGAGCAGATTTCTGCCAACCAAATCCACACATAATAAAGAAGCAGATGATCAGCGCCGTTGCTGTGTCATCTGCTTCTTCCATATTCAGCTTCCTTTACTCCCCCGCTTCCTCCAGCGCCTGCTTGCCCAGCAGATAGCTGCCCACCAGCCCGCTGACCGGGTACAATTCGGGAGTCACGATATATTCATCGATATGCTCCGTAATCGCGGTCGACTGGACATAGCCGCCCAAGAGCCGCAAAGTTTCCTTGCGCACCATGGGCAGGAGGCATTCCCGGCCCAGCACGCCGCCGCCCAGAATGATCTTCTCCGGGCTCAGGGTCAGGATCAGGTTGACGCACATCTGGGCCAGATAATGGGCTTCGATGGCAAAGGTGGGATGATCGTCCGGCAGATCGCGGGCATCGCCGCCTACCCGCGCGCCAATGGCAGGGCCAGCCGCCAGACCTTCCATGCAGCTTTCGTGGTAGGGACACACGCCCCGGGGATTGGGGTCATCGGGATGAGGCCGGAGCAGCATATGACCCAGCTCCGGATGCACCAGCCCATGCAGCAGCTTGCCATCGGTATACACACCGCCGCCCACGCCGGTGCCGATGGTCACATACACGGTGTTGCCGCAGCCCCGGGCCGCGCCCATGGTGGCCTCCGCCAAGGCAGCAGCGTTCACATCGGTATCGATTTTCGCGGGAATATCCCTGCCATCCAGCAGATTCTTCAGCAGGGGGTAATCCTTCCACTTCAGCTTGGGAGTGGAGGTGATGCTGCCGTAATTGGGGGCCTCCGGGTGCAACTCCAGCGGGCCGAAACTGCCCACGCCCAGCGCATCCACCTGATGGCGGCGGAAAAAGCCGATCATGGGCGGCATGGTTTCCTCCGGCGATTCGGTGGGAATGGTGATGCGCTCGATCTCCGTGCCATCCTCCCAGTAAACCGCCAGCACCATCTTGGTGCCGCCTGCCTCCAACGCGCCGATTTTCCGCATGCTCCGCGCCCCGCTTTCTGTATTTTTTCCATATAGAATGGGTACCTGTAATGATAAGAGCAACCGGCGCAAAAGTCAACCGCCGGAAGCATTGACATTCACAACCGTTCTGCTACAATGCATAGGAATCACCCGCACAAAGGAGGCCTACCATGAAGGATTTCACCCTTGGCGAAGTATTGGACATGCAGCAAAAACTGCAGGAGAAATACAAGGGCAAGTGGGAGCCCATCGGGCCTGCCACCGGCAAGAACAAGCTGCTGTGGATGGTGGGTGAAGTGGGCGAAGTGGCTGAGATCATCAAGAAGAATGGTCATGAGCGCATTATGGAGGATGCCCCCACCCGGGCGCATTTCGTGGAGGAAATGGCAGATGTGCTGATGTATTACGGCGACATCATGAACTGTTTCTCCATTACCCCCGAGGAGCTGAAAGCATCCTATACAGAAAAATTCCAGCGCAACATGGAGCGCTGGTAAAGGAGGGATCCGCTGTGCTGCCTACCATTGAACAGGCCAGAGAGGAACTGGAGCTGGCTGGCAAACTGAATCCCGGTCCATGGGTGAAGCATTCCCTGAATGTGGGACTGGCTGCACGGAACATCGCACAAAAGGTGCCCGGCATGGATGCCCACAAGGCCTATATAGTGGGCATGCTTCACGATATCGGCCGCCGGGTGGGCATTGTGGATATTCCCACCCATGTGTACGCCGGTTACCAGTACGCCATGGAAAAAGGCTGGGAGGAAGTGGCTCGCATCTGCATGACCCACTCCTATCCCCTGATGCGGGATGAGTTCGGTTATGATCCCGCAACCTCTCACGAGAAAGCCATCAAGGAATATATCTGCCAGACCGAAGCGTACGACTACGACAAGCTGATCCAGATTTGTGACGCACTTGCCACCGATTACGGCTTCGTGATTCTGGAAAAACGCTTCGTGGATGTAACCCGCCGCTATGGCATCATGGAAAGCTACATCAAGGGCTGGGAGGTCACCTTTCGCAACAAGGAAGTCTTCGAGGCGCAGATGGGCTGCTCCATTTATGATGTGCTGCCGGATATAGGCCGCACCACGCTGCTCTGCCCGCCCCCGTGGAAACCCGGGCAAAGCGCCAAATAATCGCAAGAAAGGCTGGAAACATCATGGCGATTGAAAAAGTACGCGCCTATTTCCAAAAGCATGGTATGGAGGATCAGATTCTGGAGTTTCCCGTCTCCAGCGCCACAGTGGATCTGGCTGCCGCCGCCCTTGGCTGCGAGCCCTGCCGCATTGCCAAAAGCCTGTCCTTCAAGGTGAATGAGCAACCTATCCTGATCGTTGCCGCCGGGGATGCCCGCATCGACAACAAGAAATACAAAGCCCAGTTTGGCGTGAAAGCTGTCATGCCCCACGGCGACGAGGTGGAAGCCCTGATTGGTCACGGGGTGGGCGGCGTTTGCCCCTTTGCTGTCAATGAGGGGGTCACGGTGTATCTGGACGAGTCCCTCAAACGTTTTGAAACCGTATATCCCGCCTGCGGAAGCGCCAATAGTGCCATTCAGCTGACCATTCCCCAGCTGGAGCAGCACTCCGGCTATACCGCGTGGATCAACGTAAGCAAGGATGTAGAAGCATGAAAACCCGTAACATGACCGAAGGAAGCCCCATCAAGCTTTTGCTGGCGGTGGCCTTTCCTCTGATGCTGGGCAATGTGTTCCAGCAATTGTATACCGTGGTGGACGCGCAGGTGGTAGGTGCGGTGGAAGGTGTATCCGCACTGGCGGCGCTGGGTTCCTCCGACTGGTTCCTGTGGTTGTTTACCGGCATGGTGCAGGGCTTTGCTCAGGGTTTTACCATTCCCGTGGCGCAGGCTTTCGGCGCAGGCGACATCAAAGCCCTCAAGCGCAACGTGGGCAACGCCGCTGTCCTGACGCTGCTGATCGGCGTTGCCAGCGGTATTCTGGCGATCCTGATGATTACCCCGGTTCACAACTGGCTGAACATGCCCGAGGCGATCCGCCCCTGTTCCAGACAGTACCTGACCGTCATTTTTGCCGGTCTGCCCATTTTCATGGCCTACAATGTGCTGGGCGGCATCCTGCGCTCGCTGGGAGACGGTAAAACGCCCCTGCTGGCGATGGTGATCGCCTCCCTGACCAACATTGCGCTGGATCTTTTGTTTGTGGCTGTGTTCCGTATGGGCGTTACCGGCGCGGCAGCCGCCACGGTGATCGCCCAGCTGGTATCCTGCCTGTTCTGCCTTGGGCGGCTGCGGCATCTGCCCATCGTGCATCCCGCCAAAGAGGACTTCCGGCTGGATCGGGCCGTGGTCAGCCGCCAGATCTGGTTGGGCATTCCAGTAGGCGCGCAGAACATCATCATTGCCGTGGGCGGCATGTTCGTGCAGAGCATCGTCAACGGTATGGGCGTTGCCTTCATTGCTGGCTACACCGCCTCCAACAAGCTATACGGCGTTCTGGAGATCGCTGCCGTCAGCTATGGTTACGCTGTCTCCACCTACGCCGGGCAGAACATGGGCGCCAAGAAACCCGACCGGATCCGCAGCGGCATCCACGCTGCTGTGCTGGCGGGCATTCTGACAGCTGCCGGTATTGGCGCTGCCATGTTCCTGTTTGGGCACCATATCCTTGCCAGTTTCCTGTCTGGTTCGGAAAAGGAAGTCGCGGACGCGCTGAAGGTGGCGGTGGAGTACCTGCGCACCATGGCGGCGTTCCTGCCCATTCTGTATCTGCTGTATATCTACCGCTCCGCCCTGCAGGGCATGGGCAACACCGTGATGCCCATGGTATCCGGCTTTGTGGAACTGGCTATGCGCGTGGGCGCAGCGATTCTGCTGCCGGGATGGATCGGTTATCAGGGTTTGTTCATTGCCGAAGTGCTGGCATGGATCGGCGCGGATTTCGTGCTGATGCCCAGCTATTATGCCATGCTGGGAAAGCTGCGCAGGCAGTGGACGGAGGATCGGTTACAGGAGTAAACTGCAAATCATAACCACCCGTCAAACGGGTGGTTTGCACAAAGGCTAAAAGCCTTTATTACCGGCCAGCGTCTAAAGGCGCTGGCTTTAACAATGTTCAAGCCTATTGCCTTTGCCTCTTTTG
>SVGQ01000152.1 GCA_015056245.1 Clostridiales bacterium
GGATCCACGGTGGCCTCGGGATCTACAGTCGCTTCAGGATCCACGGTGGCCTCGGGGTCTACGGTCGCTTCAGGATCCACGGTAGCCTCGGGGTCTACAGTCGCTTCAGGATCCACAGTGGCCTCGGGGTCTACAGTCGCTTCAGGATCCACAGTGGCCTCGGGGTCTACGGTCGCTTCGGGATCCACGGTGGCCTCGGGGTCTATGGTAACCTCAGGAGAAACCGTTTCCTCGGGCTTGGCGGTAGCATCCACAGTGATAACATTACTATATACAGTAGAAGCAAATGCAGTGGCGCTCACAGAGAATAGCAGAACCAGAATCATCAACAGGGCTGCGAGCCGCTTCGCGTTATTCTTCATTGCACAGACCTCCAAATGGATATTTTGGGACATTTTCAGCAGTTTCATTATAACAAGGATGGGTTACAAGTTGGTTACTTTCTTACTACAAAATTAGGAAATTTTCTACGCCGGATTGCCACCATCATTCCTGTTTTTCGGGCTCTGGCGTTGCTTCCGGCACCGGGGTTTCAGAGGGTACAGGCGAGGGAGTGGGCATGGCGGTGGAATTGGTAAAGGTCATGCTCACTGTTCCATCCAGCGAGGCTGCATCCAACGAATAAACACCGATCTGCTTATGGAACACATTGCTGGCTGCAAGACCGTTTTCCACCTCCACTACCAGCTGATAGCGCTCCAGAGCGGTTGCAGCTGGAGACATCGCCATCAGCATGCCATAGCTCTGGTAGCCCGAGGTGGTAAAATCCCGATGGATGGTGCTGCCATAGCTCATATCAGGCGGCGCGGTCAGGGTGATTACACAGGATTCAATCACTTTTCCGGTGATATCCGTCTGGATGGTCAGGGACAGCACATCACCAAAAATCTCGTAAAACAAACGTCCATCTCCCCAACCCGCATCCCGCTTGGCTGGAATCAGCGGCAGCAGATGCCTGTTGGCATTATCGTTGATAAAATCGAGATTATCCGCGTAATTTTCCAGAAACATGTCATACCGCAGGCCGCTGACGGTTTCAGCGTGTGCCGTACCCGCTGCCAGCAGCATAATACAAAGCCAAAGAATCAGCCATTTGCGCACAGAAGTCTCTCCTTACAGAATCAAGTGGATGGATATGGAAAAAGTATAGCATCATCTTTTCAGAACTGCAATGATTGTTTACAGGAATGATTTGCGTCGCCGGTCAGGATGGAGTATAATAAAACGAATCATGAAACAGGGAGGGAGCCTGTTGAAGAAGGTACGCCGCTTCATCTGGTATCTGGCTGGTCGTTTGCTGCTGATCGTGATCCTTCTTGGCGTGTTCACGGTCACGTTCTACTATGCCATGAATGCCTCCAACATCAATATCGTACTCAAGGACGGCATGGCCAAGCGGGCGCAGGTGATCATGATGCAGGAGGATTCATCGGAGCTGAATAAATTCTTTCAGTCCAGCTATCTGCAGCGCGATGAAAACCTGCAGCTGGCTATCGAACAAAAGAGTCCCTACATATATTATAATGTCCGCGGCATTGACCACCGACTCAAAATGACATGGATGTGGTGCTGGCCTTGGGACAATACCGCAAAAGCTGAATTTGTGGAAACGATCCCCGGCATTGACGGGCGCGTTCGCTCTGCGGATGCAGAAGCTGCAAAGGCATTGTACGGAGATGGATACGAAGTGCCCCCCAAGTGGCAGGGCGGCAAGTATTCTGCTACATTGGTAAAAGAAAACAATCAATGGCATATCCGCAGCCTGTCCCTGATGGAAATGGTTGAGGAATAAGCCGGATAAGGTTTACAGCAAAAAGTCAGCCTGCAGAAAAGCACGGCTGACTTTTTTGATATCAGAGTCTGGATGCATCACTGATTGACATCGACGGCAGTGATGATCTCCCCGGCGGTGTTGATATAGTACCAGATGCCATCCTTCATCACTTGAGCCACACCATTGTGGAATGGCTCCGCACGCTCCCAACCGCAGGGAATAATGACTTCTCCCTGAGGATTGATGTACCCATACAGCTTATCCTGATTACATACAAACGCCAGACCTTCACAGAAACTTCCCGCATACAGCCATTCGCAGGGGATCGCCTGCTGACCCTGCTGGTCGATAAACCCATACTGTTCCTCTTGATTGCGGACAGCAGACAGCCCCTCGCTGAAAGAATCCACATACAGCCATTCACAGGGCGTGATCAATTCTCCGCTGGTATTGATCGCGCCCCATCTCTCCGGACTTTCTGCCACAGCCGCCACGCCTTCTGAAAACGGCATAGCCTGATCCCACTGGCAGGGAATGACCACTTCACCCTTGGGATCGATAAATCCATAGTTGAAATTCTGGTCGCAAACCATTGCCAAGCCTTCAATAAAATAGACTGCATCCGACCATTGGCAGGGGATAACCAGCTGACCCTCTGTATTGATAAACCCATAATATCCTTCTTCATTGTGAACCATACCCAAACCATACGAAAAAGGCGACGCGTTCCCCCATTGACAGGGTATCACCAGAGTTCCTTCCGTATTGATATAGCCCCACAGGTTTTCACTGTTCTTAACCGCCATCATCCCCTCGCAAAAATAGGGGGTATCGCTGTAATAGCCGTTCTCTTTCCATTCGCAGGGAATGACGGTCTCTCCCGCAAGATTGATCATTCCAAGGTTTCCATTTTCATCTGTAACAGGAGCCAATCCATCGATGAAAACATCCCCGGAGGCCCATAGACAGGGAATCACGATCTGTCCGTTTGTATCAATATAACCCAAGCGGTTTTCACCATCGATAACACGCGCCAGACCATTCTCAAAGGGTGTGGCATACGTCCACTGGCAGGGGATGACCACCTCACCATCCATGTTGACAAAGCCAAACAATCCATTTCGACTGATAGGCAGTAGATTTTCGGCACCATCACTTCCAACGGCGCAGGATGGGAGGGCGCAGGTCAAAACAAGAAGCACAAGTGAAATCACAATGATAAACAGTCGGTTGATGGTATGCATGGTGTTTCTTCCTTTCCTGAATCATCTCAGAGATACTTTCTCTTTGGATTGGCTTGCTACAGTTTTTTCTTCAAATCACATTTCGCTGGTTCGCCCCAGATATGCAACAATCCCCCCGGCTGCACCAGTTCTCCGGGCAAGGCCTCTTCCAATGCAGTAAGAATGGACGCACAGGCTTTCTCCGGGGTGGGAAAGATCACTTTCATCAGCGGCAGGATCAACTTCATCAAATGATGGTTGTAGGCCGTCTGATGAGTGGATCCGGTAAACAAACCGGTGGCACACACTCCGGGATGGGCATAAACAAATCTGATCTCCTGTTCCTTTGCGGACAAGCGCATCATATCCTCCAGCAGCTGCCGTTTGCTCTGTGCATACAGGCGGGTAGCCGTCCTTCTTCCGTTCGAACTTGCACCATCAACCCAGAAGGCAGACAGGCTGGTCACCGTTACCACTGCCGGATGGCTCGAACGTTGCAGTGCCGGCAGCAGCAACTCTGTCAGCAGCAAGGGAGAAAGGGCGTTGACCTGCCGGTGCAGCTCATTGCCCTGCGGACTGGCTTTGCCACCCTTTGTAAAGATCCCTGCATTATGGATGATGGCATCCAGAGGCTTCCCATCGCTGCGGATCTGTTCAGCGCATCGGGAAACGGCGTTTTCATCTGCCAGATCCAGCCGGTAAAAACAAAGGCGGGCTTCCGGGCATGCCTGCAAAAGCTTTTTCTGTAATTGCTCCGCCTTTTCGGCATTCCGCACAGGCAGCAGGAGCTCCGCCTCACTCCGTGCCAGCGCCAAAGCGGTTTCACTGCCCAGAGACCCAGTTGAGCCAGTGAGCAGAATACGTTTATCTCGCCATTTTGGCGTATCCATCCCATCTCATCCTTTTGTTTTTTCTTTTTCTTATCATATCGGAAAAGGAACAGGAAGTCAAAACTGTTTCCGAGATTTTTGTCAAAAAAATGTATAATCCGGTCGAAAAAAATCCACGTTGTCAAGGCCGAAAAAAAGTGGAAGAAACGCGGGAAAAACAATTGACAGAATGGTTGCAAACATGTTAGTATGTTATGGTTGTTCGCAATCTGTACTTTTTGTGTGCACCTTTTGCGCGATAAAGGCGCGGAAGTCCAGCGCCAGACTGTGCAGAAACACCGTGGACAAACCCTGATAGAGGAGGCGATCCCCCCATGGAGCACGAACTGCACAATGTCCAAAACCGCGTCGTCGGTCAGCGTCAGGTGCTGCGCGCACTGGAAGGGGACAAGGCTGCCAGAGTCTATCTGGGCAAGGATGCGGACGGTTTCATCTATCACCGGATCAATGGTCTGTGTGAAGAGAAAAAAGTCCCCGTCACGGTGGTGGACAGCATGCAGGAGCTTGGCAAGCTCTGCTCGGTGGACGTTCCGGCGGCCGCCGCCGCTGTGCTCAAGTAAGCACGGCATGCCCATTCCAAGACTATAAAACGCTTAGGGTTGAAAGGCGTTCTTATAGCATATCAATTCGGAGGTGTTCCCATGCCCACGATTAACCAGTTGATCCGCAAGGGTCGCGTGAAGGCTGCTAACCGGTCCACGGCTCCTATCCTGCAGGGCTGCCCGCAGAAGCGCGGCGTGTGCCTCAGCGTGAAGACCACGACCCCCAAAAAGCCCAACTCCGCCCTGCGTAAGATCGCTCGTATCCGTCTGACCAACCAGATCGAAGGTACTTGCTACATTCCTGGTATCGGTCACAACCTGCAGGAGCACAGCGTGGTGCTCATCCGCGGCGGCCGTGTTCGCGACCTGCCCGGTGTTCGTTACCACATCATTCGCGGTGCTCTGGATACTGCCGGCGTTGCCAAGCGGATGCAGAGCCGTTCTCTCTACGGTGCCAAGCGGCCTAAGAAGTAAGTTACCGCATAATCGTTGCAGTACCTCCGGAGTGGGCGCAGGAGCGCGGATAAGGCATTCAACCCATGCCTTGCCCATTGCGCATACCGCGTGACTCTCCCACGATAGGTAGGGGCCAGCCGGAATGGTAGCTGTTGCCCGCAGGGAGCGGCAGAGCTGACTGCCGTCAGGAGCCTGTACGAAACTATGCAAGACTGAAAAACTCAGGTCCCATCTTACGTTGTGCAAAACGCACACTTGCGGCGAATCATCGCCTCAATGAAGGAGGAAACGAAATGCCCCGTCGCGGTTTTATTCCCAAGCGTGAAGTGCTGCCGGATCCCGTATACGGAACCACGGTAGTCACCAAGCTCATCAATCAGATCATGCTGGATGGCAAGCGCGGCACTGCTCAGCGCATCTGCTATGCAGCTTTCGACACCGTTGCCGAGAAGACCGGCAAGGACGCTACCGAAGTGTTCAACGCTGCCATGGCTAACGTGTCTCCCCAGCTGGAAGTGAAAGCCCGCC
>SVGQ01000025.1 GCA_015056245.1 Clostridiales bacterium
CGCTTCCACGCCCTCCCCTACCAGCACCTGAGCTTGGCGTTCCAGCGCTTTGGCAATGCCGGATACGCAGCCTACCGTGGGCAGAATCCAAAGCTCGTTACGGACGCCAACCCTGCCATCCGCGCGGCGATAGCCGGGGAAGGTACGGGCTTCCACAGGCACAAGGGGCTGCCCCTTGGGATGCCATTCATAGGTCAATTCGCCGGAAAGCAATGTATGCAGGTTATGCACATGCACATGCTCGCCCACATCAATATCACTTTTGGCCTCGCCAATAGGATAGCCATACTTGATAATGGTTTCACCGGCAGCAATGGCTGCAAGCGCCATTTTGTGGCCTGCGGGTACCGGCTGTTTTGCGGTATAAGCAACACCTTCTACCTCTACCGTCTCCCCTGCTTCCAAAGCCCGGAGAGCCACCGCCACATTATCCGAGGGAGTAATCTTCAGCACTGCTCGCATCGTTCAGCCTCCGAAACGCTCGCTCATAACAGCTTTCATACCCTTTGCCAGAATACACTGATAACTTTCGGCAACGCTGGCTTCCAAACCTTCCACCATGGTCAGATCCTGACCAAAGAAGGTCGTATTTGACAAGAAATCATGCACTGTCTGCACAGGATCGGCGTTATTGTGGGCTTCAAAGAAGCTCAGCACAGCGGCATCATCCTGCAGGGTATAGTTTTCGCCGCCGCGCTTACACACCAACTTGCCGTCTACCAACTCACCGCCATGGTACAGGCTCATCAGAGAAGCCAGAGAGAAGGTCAGGCGGGCAGGCAGTTCACCAGTCTTCTCCACATAACCCAGCAGGCTGGGCATGCAGCGGGCGCGCCACTTGCTGACGCTGTTCAAGCAGATGGAAAGAAGCGCATGCTTGATGTAAGGATTCTCAAAACGCCCGGTAACCGCCTCAGCAAAGGACATCAGGTCCTCCTTGGGCAAAGCCAGCGTGGGGATCACTTCGTCGTAGAGCGTCTTCTGCATGAAATTCTTGATCATGGGATCGTGCATGGCATCCAACACATAATCATAACCATACTGGAAAGCCATAGGCACAAAGGAAGTATGGGCGCCGTTCAGGATGCGTACTTTGCGCTGCTTGTAGGGCTTCTGATTATCGGTATAGATCACAGGCAGGCCGCAGGCGGGCAGCGGCAGTTCATCGGACAGATCCTTGGGAGATTCGATCACCCACAGGGCAAAGGGTTCGCCGGTAACCAACAGGCGATCCTCGTACCCAAGCTTCTCCCAAATGCCTTCCACCTCATCGCGGGGATAGCCGGTGACAATACGGTCCACCAGCGTGGAAGTGAATACGCAAGCCTCATCCAGCCACTTTTCGAAGCGGTCTCCCAACTGCCAGAGCTTCGCCAGTGCCTTGACGCAGCGCTTGAGTTCGATTCCGTTATCATCGATCAGCTCAACCGGCAGAATGATCAGACCCTTATCGTTGGCATAATCGAATGCTTCAGCGCGCTCAAACAGCAGTTTGCACAACTTGCCGGGATAACTGCTGGGCGGGCAGAGTTCGAACTTATCGCTTTCATCCAGCACAATACCGGCTTCTGTGGTATTGCTGACGATAAAGCGGAGGCTTTCTTCCTTTGCATAAGCGGCATATCTCTCATATTCGCCATAAGCATCCACCGCGTCGCAGACGGAGGTGATCAGACGGGTCTGCTCCGTAGGCTTGCCATCCACAAGACCGCGCAGCATGACGGTGTAGCGGCAGTCCTGCTCGTGAAAGCTGTCCAACGAGCCGAAAGAAATCGGTTTCACCAAAACGATTCCGCCGTTGAAATCAGCCTTTTCATTGGCGATGTCGATCATGTAATCCACGAAAGCGCGCAGGAAATTGCCTTCACCGAACTGAAGCACTTTCACGGGAAGCTTGCGGGTATCCTGTCCATTGGCGTGTAAACGATCCATGTTTCATCCCTCCGGCAAATGATTAGTATTCAAATCCACCGCTCACAACGATGTAAACAATTACATCAATTCACTCATATTCTATACCCAATACCCTCAAACGTCAATCACTTTTGCGGAAAGTAAACGTTTTTGAACGTAATTGTCCATCTGATAAAAATGCAGCAAAGAAATCACAAAAAGGGATTGCAAACCCACCATGAAAGATGTATAATCCAAATTGATTCATTTCATCGTAAGTATTTACATAGTGAAAGGTGGTCGTGCCTTGAACATTTATGATATTTCTGAAAAAGCGGGCGTTTCTATCGCTACCGTGTCCCGTGTGCTGAATGACAGCCCTCACGTAAGTCAGAAAACCCGTGAAAAGGTGCTGGCGGTGATCAACGACTGCGATTATGTACCGAATGCTTTTGCCCGCGGCCTTGGCCTCAACACCATGAAAACCATCGGTTTGCTTTGCCCCGATGCATCTGACCCCTATCTTTCCCGTGCGCTTTCCATATTGGAAAAGTCCTTTCGCAAGCACCACTACGACTGCCTGCTGTGCTGCACAGAACGCACTTTGGAAGCCCGTCAGCAGGGTATTGAGCTGCTCAAAAGCCGCCACGTGGACGGTATTATTCTGATGGGTTCAACCTTTGTTGAAACCCGCGAACGCGATAACGCTTACATCCGCAACGCAGCCAAGCAAGTGCCGATTGTGCTGCTGAACGCATCCTATTCATGCGATAATGTGTATTGCGTCATGTGCGATGAACAGCGAGCCACCATGGAAGCGACCCAATATCTGCTGGACAGCGGTCGCAAGAACATCCTGTATCTTTATCACAGCAAGAACTACAATGGTCAAAAGAAACTGGCAGGTTTCCGGGCCGCCATCGAAAGCCGCGGCTTGACAGTCAATGATGATCTGATCCGTTTCTTCTCCGATGAAAAGAACAGCGTACCCAGTGTGCGGGATCAATTGCTTGCATTACGGGAAAGCGGACTGGAATTTGACGCCATTCAAACATCAGAGGATGTGCTGGCCATCGGCGCAGTAAAATATGCCAAGGCCGCCAAGCTTTCCATCCCCCGCAATCTGAGCATTGTAGGCTATAACAATTCAAACATATGCCAGTACAGCGAGCCGGAGATCACCAGTGTGGACAACAAGCTGCAAGCCGTCAGCGAACAATGTGTAGCCACCATGCTGGGTGTGCTGGAAGGCCGGGAGATGCCCCAGAAAATCGTGTTTACGGGCGAACTTGTCAAACGCGACAGTACGCTGTAACCATAGACCGTCACCAAGTTATGAAAGGAGAACCCACTATGCGCGCCTTTATGGATCAGGATTTCCTGCTCAACACCCCCACTGCCGTAAAGCTTTACCATGAGTTTTCTGCTGATTGCCCCATTATTGACTATCATTGCCACATCAGCCCCAAAGAGATCTACGAGGATCTCCACTACGAAAGCATCACCCAAGTATGGCTGGGCGGCGACCACTACAAGTGGCGCCTGATGCGTTGCGCCGGTGTGGATGAAAAGTACATTACCGGTGATGCCAGCGCTCACGATAAGTTCATCAAGTGGGCCGAAGTGCTGGGCAAAGCCATCGGTAATCCCCTGTACCACTGGAGCCATCTGGAGCTTCGCCGTTTCTTTGGCTATGAGGGCATCCTGAACAAGGAAACCGCCGAGGAAGTCTGGAATCTGTGCAACGAAAAGCTCCAGCAGCCTGAGTTCGGCGTGCGCGGCCTGATCGCCCGCAGCAATGTGGAAACCATCTGCACCACCGACGATCCCATTGATTCTCTGGAATGGCACGAAAAGCTGGCTGCCGACCCCACCATCAAGACCGCTGTGCTGCCCGCATGGCGTCCTGATAAGGCCATGAATCTGGAAAAGCCCGATTACACTGATTATTTGGCTAAGCTGGCTGCTGTCAGCGGCGTGGAAATCAAGACATTTGAAGATCTGAAGACTGCGCTGGCTGTCCGCATGGATTATTTCGCTGCCCGTAACTGCGTTCTCAGCGATCACGGCCTCAACTTCGTGGCCTATGCCCCTGCCACCGATGCCGAAGTGGAAGCGATCTTCCAGAAGCGTCTCGGCGGCGAACCCGTTTCCACTGAAGAACAGGACAAATTCAAGACTGCCTGCATGCTGTACGTAGCCCGCAAGTACCGCCAGCTGGGCTGGATCATGCAGTTGCACTACGGCTGCCGCCGGGACAACAACCCCGTCATGTATGACCGCCTTGGCCCGGACACCGGCTTTGACACCATTGATAACTATGCCCCAGCTGGTCAGACCGCCGCATTCCTTGGCGCGCTGGAAGCTACCGGCGACCTGCCCAAGACCATTCTTTACAGCCTGAACCCCAATGACAATCAGGCGATCGATACCATTTGCGGCTGCTTCCAGTCCTCCGAGGCTGTCAGCAAGCTCCAGCATGGTTCTGCCTGGTGGTTCAACGATCACTTCACCGGCATGACCGATCAGCTCACCAGCCTTGCCAGCCTCGGTTATCTTGCTGGTTTTGTGGGTATGCTCACCGACAGCCGCAGCTTCCTGAGCTATCCCCGCCACGAGTACTTCCGCCGTATCCTGTGCCGCCTGATTGGCCAGTGGGTGGAAGAAGGCATGTTCCCCGATGATATGGAAACCCTCAAGGAGATCGTTCGCGGCGTGAGCTACGAAAACGCCAAGAAGTACTTTGCCTTCGCCGCCAAGTAAGATCTGTCCTCCCCCGAATCCGCTGTGGTTGCGCATGCCGCAGCGGATTCTTTTTTGCACTCCCGTATAGAATACAGGTGCAATTCGATCCAATGTATGGTATAATCTATTGGTATGCGGGGTTTACCGCAGTATATATTAAGGGAGGTTTTTTCCTTGGACCCTATAGGCAGTCAATTGTTGGTACAGATTCTTTTGATCGCTATTAATGCTTTCTTTGCTTCCACCGAGACCGCTTTGGTTTCCGTAAACGACAACAAGGTGCGCCGTCAGGCTGAGGAGGGCGACGCAAAAGCCAAAGTGATGCTTCGGCTGATCGAATCCCCCTCTAATTTCCTCTCCACCATTCAGGTGTGTATCACCCTGAGCGGCTTCCTTGCCAGCGCCTTCGCTGCGGACGGCTTTGCCACCATGTTGGCTGACGCCCTGATGAAAGTAGGCTTCCCCGCTGCCTACCGCGGCCTGCTGGATACCATCTGCCTGATCCTGATCACGCTGATCCTGAGCTTCTTTATGATCGTATTGGGTGAGCTGGCCCCCAAGCGCATTGCCATGCAAAACCCTGAAAAAGTCGCGCGGATGAGCTGCGGTGTGATCAACTTTGTCAGCAAGCTTTTCAAGCCCATTGTCTGGCTGCTCACCGTCAGCACCAATGGCATCCTGCGCCTGTGCCGCATCAACCCCAACGAAACCAGCGAGGAAGTAACCGAAGAAGAGATCCGCATGCTGGTGGATATCGGCAGCGAAAAGGGCGCCATTGAAGAAGAAGAGCGGAACATGATCGAGAACATTTTCGAGTTCAACAACATGACCGCCGCCGATGTGATGGTACACCGTATTGATGTTGTCTCTCTGCATGTGAACGACAGCAACGAAGAGATCCTCTCCACCATCCGCGAAACCGGCCTGAGCCGCTTCCCGGTTTACGATGCCGATATCGATGACATCGTTGGTATCCTCAACACCCGTGACTTCCTGCTCAACTGCGCCAGCGAGACCCAGAAGCCTGTGCGCGAGCTTTTGCGCAACGCCTATCTGGTGCCCCAGACCGTTCCTGCTGACACCCTGTTCAGCAACATGCAAAAGCAGAAAATCCATCTGGCAGTTGTGGTGGACGAATACGGCGGCATGAGTGGTATCGTTACCATGGAAGACCTGCTGGAAGAGATCGTCGGCAATATCTACGACGAATTTGACCCCAACGAGGACAACACCATCGAAAAACTGGAAGACAATCTGTGGCGCGTCAGCGGTACCGTGGATCTGGAAACCCTCAGCGAGACCATCGACATGTCTCTGCCGCTGGATGAAGAATACGATACCCTTGGCGGTCTGGTATTCTCCACCTTCTCCGTCATTCCCGAAGATGGCAGCACGCCCGAGGTGACCGTCGCCGGTTTGAAGGTACAGGTCGAAGAGATTTGCGACCACCGCATTGAAAAGGCGCTTGTCAGCAAGCTGAATCCTGAAAAGGATGAGAATGCGGATGACAAGGCCCGCGAAAGCGAAGCGGAAACCGCTCAGGGCTGATGATGAAATACACCCATCTGTTCTGGGATTTTGATGGTACCCTCTATGATACCTATCCGCAGATACTGAGCGCCATGCAGCATGCTCTCCGCGACTTCGGCCTGTCGGATGTTCAGCCTTCGGAGGTCATGCTTTGGCTCAAACATTCCGTTTATGATGCCGCTTGTCATTTTGCGCCGCTTGTCGGTTGCGATCCGAAGGCCATCTACAATCGTCACCACCAATATCACAAACAGGATGACAGCTTCCTGCCCTATAACGGACTGGAGAAATGCCTGAAAACCCTATGGGAAGCAGGCTGCCGTCACTATCTCTACACGCACCGGGATCATCTGTCCGTGCTGCAGCTCGAAAGAGATGGCCTATGGAAGTATTTCAGCGGCGGCGTAACCTCAGAGGATGGCTTTCCTTCCAAGCCCGCCCCCGATGCCTTGCTGCATCTGCTGGAAAAGCATCAGCTGGACCCCAACCATTGCCTGATGATCGGCGATCGGGGTATCGATATGGAAAGCGCGCTGAATGCGGGCATTGCAGGCGCGGTTTTTGACCCGGATGGTCATTATTTCGGGCCGCAGGTATCCATCGTTGCCAAAAGCATGGACGAGTTGGAAAAGCTGCTGTTGAGAGCCCAATAAATAAAAACAGCTCGTTTGAACATTGAGGTTTCAAACGGGCTGTTTTTGTTGATGTATTCATGGGAAGGATTTCCCTGTTATCAGAACATGGCGGTCATACTGGCCAAAGTTGCATTGGTAAAGAGGAGCCGCAGAATGATCAGCAGTACCAGATGCATCGGATACAGCGCATAGCCCAGCCATTTAGGCATCTTGAAACCGCTGTTCGTGGGAATGGCAATCAGGGGCAGAGCAAGCCATGCCATGGTTTGCAGCTTGAAGAAAGCCTGCAAGGGCTGCTTGATACCAGCCCATTTAAGGAATGGAAGTTCCCAACCAAAGAGATTGTTCACCGTAGCGCTGCCTGAACCCCAGAACAAGCAATAGGCCAGAAACGCAGCGATCAGGCCTCTGCGGGACTCCCGAGCCAGATACAGGATCAGAATAAAAGTCAGGCCCTTCCAGCCGTAATCCACCTGAATGTAGCCCAAAAGCAGATAGCACAGCACCGGCACCCAAATCTGGCTGAACATGAATCTCTTCTGGATGCCATAGATAGCAACCAGCGCAACTGTCAGCGTAAAGAGGATATTCAGTTCCTGATAGGTATGCTGTAAACCCATCATGTACAGCGGCTGGGACAGAACCGCCATCATCAGCATCCGAAATGCATACAGCGGCAGATTGCGCGTTTTCACGCTGCCAACCACCAAGCACCACGCATACAACGGAAAGGCGATGCGACCCAGAATCCGCAATTCCTGAATACCGGGTAGGACGCGTGCGCCAATGTGATCGATCAGCATGAAGACCAGCGCCAGCAGCTTCAGCAAAGAAGTATCCGTATTGCCGCCCAATTCTCCAATCCTACGGTCAAGCGCAGTTCCCATCCAGATTCCCCCCTGTCACAACTAAATCAGGCTGAATTATACCATTTCCGTCGTTCGGTGTCAAAAAGGATTGACAAGCCTTGTTATGTATTATAGAATATTTTCGATATTGAAACTTCTCTATATTGCAGGTGATGATCATGCATTCATACAAACCATCCATGCCGGTTCTCAAAGCCCTTTGCGATGAAACCAGGCTGTGCATTCTCCGTCTGCTTTCGGATGGGCCGCACAATGGCTGCGAGATCCATCGTGCCTTTTGCTGCAGCCAGCCAACCATCAGCTATCATATGAAGGTACTGGTGGATTCAGGACTGGTGCAATCCCACAAGGAAGGCTGTGCTGTGGTCTATTCCCTGAATCAATCCCTATGGCCCAGCGTACAACAGTGTCTGGAACGGCTTTGCCTCAACACTGTACAACAGGAGGAAAATCCATGAGTGAAACACCTATCTTACAGGTTAAAGACCTGTGCAAAGATTATGGCAGCGGAATGGTGCTGCACCATTTGAATCTATCGGTGAACGCAGGTGAGTTTCTGACCCTGCTTGGCCCCTCCGGTTGCGGCAAAACCACCACCCTGCGCATCATTGCAGGTCTGGAGGAAGCCACGGGCGGCAGCGTCTGGCTGGAGGGTGCGGACATGTCCCATCTGCCGCCGGAAAAGCGGCCTGTGAATACCGTATTCCAGAGCTATGCCCTCTTCCCCCACATGAATGTGTATCAGAATATCGCTTACGGCCTGAAACTGAAGGGAGTTAAGAAAACCGAGCAGAAAGCATTGGTTGCAGAGGCGCTGTCACTGGTTCGACTGGAAGGGTACGAAAAACGGATGCCCTCTCAGCTCAGCGGCGGTCAGCGGCAACGCGTTGCCATTGCCCGGGCAGCTGTGCTGAAACCCCGCGTTCTGCTACTGGACGAACCCCTTGGTGCGCTTGATCTGAAACTCCGTCAGGAGATGCAGGTGGAATTGAAACGCCTACAGCAGCAGTTGGGAATCACTTTCATCTATATCACCCACGATCAGGAAGAGGCGCTGAATATGTCCAGCCGCATCGTAGTGATGCGGGATGGCAAAGTGGAACAGATCGGCACGCCGGAGGAAATCTACGAACACCCGGCAACGCTGTTTGTGGCTGGCTTTATTGGGCAGAGCAACCTGATCCACGGCACGGTGGAAAGTTGCACCGAAGAAGGTATGCTGACCCTGAACACCCATGGCCTTCTGCTGCCTGCCTTCGCCGGGAACGCATATCGCCCCATTCCCGGCGAGAAAGCCGTGGTATGCCTGCGTCCCCAGCGGGTGCGCTATGGCAGTGAACCTCAGCACGGCATGACGCTGCAGGGAACCATTCTGAGCAAAACCTACACTGGCGGCATGCAGAACACCCAAATCGCCCTCAGTGATTCCCTGACCATCAATGCAGTATCCCAGTCCTCTGAAATGGATGCTTTCCCTGTAGGCAGCGAAGTCTATGTGGGTTGGAGCTGGCAGCATACCCCCGCTGTGCCCGGGGAAGACACCGGGGAGGCCATGGCATGAGTATGCATAAATCGGACCAGCGTTTTGGCTTCTGGCTGAAACTGCCCATGTACCTCTGGGCCATTGCATTTGTTTTTGTCAGCCTTTTGTACATCATTGGCCTGAGTTTTCTGCGCCGGAATGAGTTGATCGGCGTAACCAATCAGGTAACGCTGGAAAACTACGCCCGCATGGCGGATCCCAAATATCTGCGGGTACTCTGGCAAAGCCTTCGCTTATCCGCCATCACCACGGTGCTGTGCACCCTGATCGGCTACCCCTTCGGTTATCTTATGGCCCGGCTGAAACCAACCACCCGTTCCATTATCATGCTGTTGATCATTATACCATTCTGGACCAATGCACTCATCCGCATCTACGGCTGGCGCATCCTGCTGATGGGCAACGGTCCCATCAACACCATTCTGCAGAAGCTTGGATTGATCACCAAGCCGCTGAAATTGCTCAACACGGAAGGCGCTGTGCTATTGGGTATGGTCTACGCCCTGATTCCCTTCATGATCCTGCCGTCCTATACGGCTGTTGAGAAAATGGATTTCTCTGTGGTGGAGGCGGCACGGGATCTGGGAGCCAATCCCTTGAAGGCATTCTTGACCGTCACCATTCCCCTGACACTTTCCGGCTTAATGGCTGGATGTGTGCTTGTATTCATTCCTTCCATGGGCCTGTTTTTCCTGAGCGATCTGCTGGGCGGCAGCAAAACCGTTCTTGCTGGTGGGCTGATCCAAAGCCTGTACAAAAGCCGCAACCTGCCCATGGCGGCGGCGTTGAGCGTGCTGCTTCTGTCCGTTACCTGCGCAGTGATTGCCGTGTATCGCAAAATAGGCGGTTCCAATGGCGATCTCAGCCTGTTCTGAGAGGAGGAAGCTACATGAAAAAACGCTCTGTCGCTTCTGTTCTCTACCTATCCGCTGTGCTTGCGGTGCTGTATCTGCCCATTGTGATTGTGGTGCTGTATTCCTTCAATGACAATCCAGCCCGCATTCCCCTTGCCTTTACCGGTTTCACCACCCGATGGTATCATCAGTTGTTCACCAGCCGCAACAACTATGGTGACGCTCTTCTCCTGAGCCTGAATGTGGCATTCTGGTCCGTACTGATCTCTACCGTGATCGGCACACTGGGTGCCATTGGCATGGCACAGCGAACCCTTCGTGGCAAAGCAAAGGCCAGCTGGCTGGATACCTTCATGGAAACCATGGTCACCCTGCCCATCATGATCCCTGAAATCATTCTGGGCCTTGCCTTTTTGGTTGTTTTCAACGCAGCAGGTTTTCAGTCCAACGAAGTCCGTCTGGTTCTGGCGCATACCACCTTCTGTATCCCCTATATCTTCCTGACAGTCAAAAGCCGTCTGGTAGGCATGGATGTGGCTCTGTTTGATGCAGCCCGCGATCTGGGTGCATCGCCACGTCAGGTTATGCTGGACATCACATTGCCGCTGTGCAGGCCCGCTATCATCAGCGGTGCATTTCTGGCAGCTGCCATGTCGCTGGATGATTTCGTAATCAGTTTCTTCGTCTATGGCGCCGGACAAGGCACCCTGCCCATCCTGATCTATTCCAGTGTAAAAGTGGGCGTCAGCACACAGGTCAACGCCCTGTGTACGCTGCTGATCGCTGCAGCCTTCCTGCTGGTAGCCATCAGCAGGTATATATCCGCTGTACGAAGTGCCGGTCGAAGAAAAACCGCCCGTACCTGATGTCATCCGCTGATAGCGGTACACATATCATCAATCGCATCAATCGAAAGGAGTTATCGTTTATGAAGAAAATCGTTTCTTTTCTCATGGTTCTTTGCCTCGCTGTGCTGCCTATGCTGGGTGTTGCCGAGGAAGAAAAGGTCGTGAATGTGTTCAGCTGGACTGGCTATATCGACGAAGTCACGCTGAACAAATTCGAAGAGGACACCGGCATCAAGGTGATCTGGTCTCCCATGGAAAGCATGGAGGACATGCTCAACAAGATGCATCAGGGCGCTTCCGGCTATGACCTGATCATTTCCAGCGACTACACGCTGGATATCCTCCGTCAGGCCGGGCTGATCCAGAAACTGGATAAGTCCCTGCTGCCCAACTATGAGAACCTGGATCCTACCTTCCTCAGCCAGTACTATGATCCTGACAATGAGTACGTGATCCCCCACATCGCTGGCTGCCCGCTGATCATCTACGATCCCAGTGTTGTTCCTTTTGAAATCACCAGCTACGAGGATCTCTGGCGGCCTGAACTGGCTGACAGCGTCGTTACGCTGGACAATGACCGCGTGATGATCGGCATCACCCTGAAGACCCTCGGCTACAGCATGAACGAGACCGATCCCGAAATTCTGAATCAGGCCAAGGAAAAAATGATGAGCCTGTACAGCAATATTCGTGCCTTCGGCGACAACGAGTCCTACACTGCCATGGAAACTGGCGAAGCCAGCGTCGGCTTCATGTTCACGCCCTTTGTGTACATGGTCAAGAGCAGCCACCCCGATTACAAGGTAGTCTATCCCTCCGAGGGTCTGGGCTACGGCATCGACGGCTATGTGATCCCTGCCAACGCTGAAAATGTGGAGAACGCTCATGCGCTGCTCAACTACATGATGCAGCCTGATGTGGCAGCCAACAACGCCGAATATAACTACTATATGTGCGTCAACGCTGCTGCCCATGATTACCTGAGCGCCCAGTTCGTGGATGACCCGGTGATGAATGTTCCCGCCGAATTGCGTACTGATGCGGAGTTCATCCTGAATATTGGTGATGCAGCTACCCTGTACACCGAGATCTATACCGCCTTCAAGCTGCAGTAAGCCAGCATTCACACAAAAGGCCCGCTCCGGTAAATGGAGCGGGCCTCAGGTCGTCAAAAAAGGGGAAGGTGCAGGAAACTCAGTTTCCTGCCGGGTGTGGGCAGAGCCCACAAAACCTTGCGCCGCAGCGTTTTTCAGCAAGCACAGCGAGCACCGTAGGTGCAAGATGTGCGACTTTTGAACAGAAGTATGGGTTTTTCGACAGTCTGAGGCCCGCTCCGGTAAATGGAGCGGGCCTTTACGTTATTTTCCGGCGATGGTGCGCAGTTGGAAACTGACACCCCACACATAATAACTAACGATCAGTTCTCTGGCAGGATTTCCGCCTGCGCTTGCTAAAATGGTGGTAGTTAAGTCGCCTTCGGATTTGGCTTTCAACGACGCATTCTGCACGTTGCCGATCTGGGCGATATCGGAGGGTTGCGGTACCACCTGTACTTCGATCATCTCGATAGGAACCAGACAGCCGTTGTTTACGTGCACTGTATAAGTTACATAGGCGTAATCCGCAGGCTGCTTCCATTGGCTGGGCTTTTGGTATACAGTGCCGATGAAGGTATCTTCTATCAGAGATTCCTTGAGTTCAGCAAACTGCGGCACCATCTCGGCTGAAACCATTTCAGCGCCTACAACGGATACTGTTACTTCCGCAGAAAGGAACAAATATCCCAGCATCAGCAGCATAACTACCAGTATTGCAACAGCTGCAATGGCACAAACTTTCAAGGGTTTCATGGACATTCTCCTTTATGGGTTGGTTTGCGGTGACAGAATATCACGGATCTCATCAATCATCTCAGTGTCTTTCAGACGGAATTTGAATTCCACACGGCGTGAAGCATCCATGTTGATCGTTCCGTCATCGTAATAAACCGGGTCAGAATAACTGCGTCCCTTGGCGGTGAGGATATCCCGCAGCAATTGGGACTGATCCTGACTGAGTCCCGGCATTTGCAGACAATAGCTTGCCACGCTGAGCGCACGATCCTGAGAAAGTTCCAGATTCAGCAAATAAGCGCCCTCTGTATCCGTATGGCCCTCAATAATGATTTCTCCAAGATAATCACTGTATTCAGGCTGCAGAAGAACGCCGAGATAGATGGGGATAAACCTGTCCAGCAACGCTTTACCGCTATCCTTGATATCATTCTTGCCCGTATCAAAGAAAACGGTGGATTCCAGAACGATGTCGCCCGTATTATGGTCAACGGAAGCGCTGAGATTGGCTGCCGACAACGCAGTGCTCAACTCACGGATGATCTGTGTTTTCACGCCCACCAAATCATCCAGCTTCTGTTGCTGAGTGCTCAGCGCCAATTGCTGTTGCTGGAGAAGAACGGTAGCATCATCCAAAGCAATCTGCTTGTTTTGCAATTCCAGATTGGCAGATGCCAGTTCTGCCTCCCTTTCCGTAAGCAGGGTCTGGGTTGCGATAATGATAATCTGTTGCTCATCCAGCGTGGTCTGCTGATCCCCCAGCAGAATGACCATGTTATCCAGTTCTGTTTGCTTGGCATCCAGTTCGGCCTGTTTGGCTGCCAGAATAATGGCCTGTTCATCCAAAGTAGCCTGCTGATCCAGCAGGATAATCGCTTGTTCATCCAGCGTGGTTTGCTGGGCAGAAAGCAGGGTTTCCTGACTTTGCAACTCTGCGGTTTTGGTTTCCAGCATATGAAAATACTGATACATATTATAGCATAGCACAAGAACAAACAGGAGCAGCAAGGCCGCCATCATATCGGAATAGCTGATCCAGGCCGCCCCCTGATCCCCTCTGGGCTTGCCTCTGGTTCGTCTTCTGGCCATAGTATCCTCCTGTTACACCTCCGGGTTCTGATTCGCATCCAGATCGTTGGTCAGACGATCCACTGCCTGCTGCATGCGCGCCAGAGAATCCGACAGGGAGGTAAGTTGGGTTGCCAATTGAGCTGTGGCTTCTTCAGCTCCGGAAAGCCGCTGATCCTGTTGGGTCAGCTGATCATCCAGACGCTGGCTGATTTCCTTGAGGCTCTTGGCGATATCATTGCTCACCAGCTGCATCATACGGGCATTTTCCGTCATAGCCTGCGAAGTATTCAGCGTGCTTTGCAGGTTCTTCTGGGTTTGCATCTGGCCCTGATTGACCAGATTCATGGTATCGGACAGGGCAGTCATCTGTCCCTTCAGCGATACATTCATCTGCTGGAAGAACTGGTTCACAATGCCCCGCATTGCCTCCGTCTGTTCCTGTGTCGCTCCGCGTACAAAGGTATCCATCGATCGGTTCATGGGCCCCATGGTATGGCTCATCGCCATTTCCATGGATGCAGCCACCTGATTACCAATGGTCTGCGCCACCCGGTTCATCCGGTCCTCTTCGTCCTGACGGCTGATGAGCAACTGTACATCCGAATCCAAGGGTCTGGGCATAGCCAGTTCGTAGAACGCTTCTTCAAAATTGGTCAGTGCGCGGGAGGCATGCCCCGAAGCAATACGGTTGCCCATATTAAAGGCAAGAGAGCAGGAAATACCTGCAACAGAGGTGGCAAAAGCGAAACGCATACCGCCCAACAGCAATGGAATGCTGGTAAGGGTTCCTTCGGCGTTGGAAAAATCAACGCTGGTCAAGCCCTCCATCAACCCCAGAAAGGTACCCAGAATACCCAATGAAGTCAGCAGACTGGGAATCAACTCTGCCAACTGCGCATGACCGGGCTGGTCAATGACCGTTTCTTCGTTGATATAGTCACGGGTATCGCAAGGCATGCCGCGTATATCCAACTGACCGGCATTCAAAAGGAACTGCTGCCAATGGGGGCGCAGTGAACGTCCCAAAAAGCGGGGTTCACGCCAGGCAGGTCTGTCCCCTGCCGCAGAACTCTTCTCCAACTTGACCACAGCCCGGTTCAACAGCGCTGCATTGCGCAGCATGGGATAAATACACTTGCAAAGACCAATAAGCGTTACAATGGCAATGGCAAAATACACAAGCCATTCCGACAGGCCTGCTGTCAAATTGCTGATGATTTCCTTGGTAGCCATGCCAGCACCTCCAACAAACATAGATATCGTTTCTTATCTATCTTAACATTTAATTCACAATTTGTAAATCATACTGGAATATTTCGTTACAAAAACACCCGGTACAAATTCTGTACCGGGTGCTGCATGGGAATAACTTCATTCCGCATCAATGGTGACAACTTCCTCAACAGGTGCCTGCGTATTGGCAGGAGCGCTCAGCAAGGTATCATCGCGGATGACTTTCACAGTATAGTTGGTATGGATAGCGTTATTCTGAGCAACTGATTCAAGCAGCGCCTTCAGGTTGCGAACCGTTACATCCCAGGCATCCTTGAGATACTGCTGATTGCTCTGGCCTTCCTCATACAAACGGATCTCCAGTTCATTCTTGATATCAGCATATCTTTCCGGGGTCAGCGGATAGAAAAAATCCGACTTTTTCATCGCGTCATCGTCAACGGTCAGCTTGTAGTAGCTGGCACGGGGGCCTGCCACACGGATGCTGATCTCATTGCCTTCGCAGCTGACTTTTGCTTTGCTCAGATCCACAGCAAAATTGATGTTGAATTGATAGGGCATTTCGACCTTTTGCACAGTACCGAAAAGGAAAGCGTCCTGTGTGATGGTCTCCTGTCCGGTGATTTCCGCTTCGTAAACGACCAATTCGTTCTTTTCCTTGAGCGTTTCGCTGAAGCGTTCACTAAGCCATTTGGCTTCAGTACCGGTATCAAACAGAAACTCGCTGATCTGCGGGCCGAAAAGGAAGCCAACAAACACCATAGCAACCATCAATACCAGAACAAAGAGAAATGTGAATAGCTTTTTCATTTGTTTCCTTTCTCTGGATCAAACCAGCGAAATGTGCTTGCCCAGCAGTACAAACAGATTTATCAGCAGATAAACCAGCAGATAAAGGTTTACCAATGCACCGCTGATCTGCAGATAGCCCCTCGTAAAGCGGCGGAAACGACCGCGCTTGGGTTTGGGCTTATTTGCATGGGGCTTGGGGAGCGTTTCTGACCCTTGGGGATTCTGCACAGGTTGATACGCGTGCGGATTGGGATTGGCATAGTTTTGCGGCGCATGATTTGGCTGCATTTCATTCAAATGGTTCGACACGACCATCCCTCCTTACAGCGGCTGCTCTGCCGCTCAACTGTCATTATACAACAAACTGTCGAAAAATGCCATACTATGCTTATGGAGCGCATACTGCAACGGGAAAAATCAGATGTTAGGATTCACCTGACGCAGGGTTTCGCCCTTGATCAACTCACCGATCACCGTTACATTCTGGATACCGGCAGTCAACGGTTCCTCGGCAGTGCGGATCAGCATTTCAGCAGCACGCTGGCCCATTTGAACGGTATTCTGCTTAACGGTGGTCAGCATGGGGCGCATCAGCTGTGAAAGGAAATGCCCGTCATAGCCAGCGATGGAAATATCTTCGCCAATGCGCAGACCGCTATCCCGAATCGCATCCATACCGCCGATGGCTGCAAGGTCATCGGTAACAAAGATGCAGGTGGGCGGCTGAGGCAGTTTGAGCAGTTTCTGCACCACAGCATAGCACTTATGCGCATCCTGATAGTCGGATTCCTCAAGGTATTCATTATGGACAGGAATACCGTTTGCCAGCATAGCCCGGTGGAAACCGGTGAGGCGGCTCTTGGTGACAGCGCTCTTCTTGCCGTGCACGTATGCGATACGGGTATGACCCAGTTGGGCAGCGCGGTATACCAGCAGCTCCATACCAGCCACATTGTCGCTGAGCACACAGGAACGGTTATCGAAGCTGTGGTCGATGGTAACCGCGGGCAGATCGCTCTGCATCAGCTGCACGATCTCAGGAGAATAGAAGTCAATACAGGCTACGCATACACCGTCCACATTCCGATAATGGCAGTGCTCCAGAAAGGTCATGCTGCGCTGATTGATGTTATGATTGATAAAAGTAATGTCATACCCCTTTTGTTCGGCGGTACGCTTAAAACTATCCAGCACTGCGGAAAAAAAAGGATGGGTCAGACCGCTGCCGAATTCATCGGCAAACAGAACGCCCAAATTGTACGAACGATTCGTTTTGAGCGCTCTGGCAAGCGCGTTGGGATGATAGCCGATTTCTTTGGCTGTTTCCAGCACGCGCTTGCGGGTTTCCTCGCTGATATCGCTGTAGTGATTCAACGCCTTACTGACTGTGGAAATAGAAAGTCCGCATTTTTCTGAAACATCTCTGATGGTAACAGCCATTTCGCGCCCTCTTTTCTCTCTGTGCTGAACGGTGCAAATTGTTCCTTATGCATTATACATGAAAATGGGCGGAATATCATCCCTAAAAAGGAGAATTTTCGTATTTTTTTCGTTTTTGAAATATAGGTTTTCGTATTTTATTCGCTGGTCAGGTAACTTTCCATCACATAACCGCTGATGCTGTCTGTTTCCACCTGCACCCAGCCTTCTTCCGGGCAGCGCTGAACGACCAATAAACGTTGGTTTTTGTACAAACGCATCAGAATATCGCTGCTAAGGTCCGGACGAGAACGTAAATTCAGGGAACTGTCTTCCGAAATTTCAGTTACCACCGCATACCATTGACCGGACGATGCGGGCTTGGTAACCGGCATCAGGGTAGGACGTGGCGTAACCGTCGGCGCAGGACCAGCGGTGGCAGCCAGTGCCTGATCCGGTACAGGAATCGCCTGATCAGCGAAATGGAAACGCATCAGTTCCATTCCGGGGTAATAAAAGTCAAGGATATCGGTATATGCTTTCTCATAGGTACCCGCCATCCATTCCGCGCCTCTCTGACTCATTCCAACGCCATGACCATAGCGACGGGCTTGCAGCTCGTATCCTTTCTCGTCTTCCACCAGGGTCCAGATCTCATTATCGAAATTGCCGCTGATGTTCAGCGCAAAAGCATTCTCAACGGTTTTGAAAACCGGCAGTTGAAGCGAAAACGGTTGCGGAATCAATTCAAAAGAGCCGTAGATCGGAGCCGGGGTCTGAGTGGGCGCAGGGGTTGCCGTGGGCTCCGCGGTTTGAGGCGCCGGCGTTTCAAACAGGTAAACTTCTTCGTCATCGGGATCAGCCACCGCCGGCGCATCTGTCCGGGTGCGCCCGCTGAGGCTTACTTTCATACTAAGCCTTGTCAGATGCAAAGAATCTTTAGAAGAAGGGGTATCCAGCAACACATCCGACACTTGATGTACCTGAATGCTTTCAGGCGCAGGATCATAGCCAAGCGCAGCAAGTTCCTCCGCCAATACAACCGCCAGCAGCTTTCGGAGACCATAGGGTGCTGTTTCCTTTTCGGTATATGTCTTGTTTATGCGGAAGGACCGCACAGTACTGGCTGGGTTCTCCACATCGTAGGGATCACTGCCGAAGGTATAGTAGCCAAAATCTTCATTGGTAGGCCATACACTTTGCACCAGTTCCATCTGCCCACCGTTGCTGGCAGAATAATAACATTGCGCCAAGCGTCCCTTGTAGAAGCCACAGACTCCCCGGGTATCTGCAACCGCAGCCTCGGTTTGTGCAAAGCCCGGCAGGTATCCCTTGAACACCTGATCATTGGTGGTATCTACCACATCGTAAGCTTTGGAGGCATCTGCCTTCCTCAGTACATAAGTACGCGCTGCTATGGTCTGTGCTTTGAGCGCTTCCACGGGGAAAGAGTCGCTCATCTCATACGGCACCACACCCAGCAGATAATCCTCCACATGTATACTCAGCACTGGATAGAGTTTTCCCTCGTTGACACACAGAGACAAATCGCCCAGATACAGCGGTTCAAAATTGATGCGGAAAAACCCTGCCTTCTCATTGCCCGTCGATTGCGTATCCGCATAGCGGCGCAGATAGACGCTGTCACCCATCCGTAAAGAAAGCCCATCCATATACAAATAGATGCATCCATTGCGAAGAATAAACGCCAGTTTGCTGCCGCTTTCCACGAACAACTCGTTACCGTTGCCGAAAGCCACTCCATAGGGCGTTGTCACTTGAATATCCAACCGATCCGTCAGATTCAACCGGCTGAGCAGTACCCGCACAATTGGATCCACGCCAGAAGGGGCAGAGGGAATCAACCCCTCCGCCACGGAGGCAAAGATCATTGCGATACAGCAGCATATCGCCAACAGCAGCATCATTGCAGACCTGATATATTTGCGCTTTTTCATGCTTTTTCTCCTTTCCGTTTCCCCGGGCTGAAGCCAAAGCAACCGCGTATAGAACGAAGGATTGCGACAAAATCATACCATGACGCCAAAAAAAGTACAAGTATTCATCTCTGCCAATACCGGTGTAAATCGGAAAGTCTGCGACGATCACAACAACGCCGCAACCAGACTGCAGACAATGATCCCCGCCATTGTTGGCAACAGAATGGACAGAAGAGTCCAGCCCACGTGTCTGGTTTCTTTGTATATTGTCAGAATCGTAGTGCCACAAGGCCAATGAAACATAGAAAACAGCGCTGTGCAAAGGGCGGTTCCAGCCGACCAGCCATGGGTCTTGAGCACAGTTTGGAGCGTCATCAGTTGCAGGGGCTCCATCAGTTGATTCTGGGAAAGATAAATCATCAGAACAATCGGAAGAACGATCTCATTGGCTGGCAAGCCCAGCAGGAACGCCAACAGGATAGCGCCATCCATCCCAAGCACTCGTCCAAAAGGATCCAATCCGTGGGCGATATACTGCAAAAGAGAAGTGTCGCCGATTTTGAGATACCCCAGAATCCACAACAGTAAGCCTGCCGGTGCAGCGACTGTTACCGCCCGCATCAAAACACCAATGGTTCTGTCCATAACAGAACGAAGAATAACCTGTCCGGTCTTGGGTGCGCGAAATGGCGGCAATTCCAATACATAGGCGCTGCTCATACCTCTGAGAACCGTTTTGGACAATCCCAGCGACAACAGCAGCGTCATGCCCACACTGAGCGCCAACAGTCCTACCAATACAACAGCAGACAGTACACTCCCCCATCCTCCTCCGCCTGTAACCAGAAAGGCAGAGATCAACGTGATCAAAAATGGCAAGCGTCCATTGCATGGCGTGATTGCATTGGTCAGAATTGCAATCATTCGTTCTCTGGGACTCTGAATAATCCGGCAGCCAGTGACCCCCACTGCATTGCATCCAAGACCCATGCACATGCACAGCGCCTGTTTTCCGCAGGCATGACAACTGCGGAAGCACCGATCCATATTAAAGGCGATTCGTGGTAAGTATCCCAGATCTTCCAGCAAAGTGAACAATGGAAAGAAAATCGCCATGGGCGGCAGCATCACCGCAACCACCCACGCCAATGTACGGTACATGCCATGGACGACCGCGCCCGTCAGCCATTCCGGCGCATTCCATTGAATAAACCATTGACTCAGTGTGTCTTCAAGCCTGAACAACCATTTTGACAGCCATTCAGAAGGAATATTGGCACCAAACAAGGTCAGATAAAACAGCACCAGAAGCAATGCCAGCATGATCGGAATCCCGGTAGCAGGACTGCACAGCCAGCGATCCATACGCTGATTCCGATTCTTCAATTCATTCCCCTCATCAACCAACAGGCATTTGTCTGCAATGGCATCGGCCTTTTGATGAAGTGGTACAGTATGCCTTTCTTCGTTTGCGCTCTTTTGATTTGGAAAATGAGCCGTCTTTCGCACCGTTTTTTTCAAACGATCGATCCCCTGACCTTCTTTTGCACTGATCCCTACCACCGGCAGACCAAGTTCTCTTTCCAAAGTTGTCAGGTCTATACCGATCCCCTGACGCCTTGCTTCATCCATCAAATTAACACATACCACCGTTCTGCTGCACAAATCAGAAGTCTGTAGCGCCAATACCATACTGCGTGCCAGACAGGTTGCATCACATACCACGATTGCCACATCGTATTCACCATGCAACAGATAATCTGCTGTGACCATCTCATCAGGCGAACCATGTTGCAGGGAATAAGCGCCCGGCAAATCGATCAGCGTCCAGGAACCATCCTCGTCGTGCACAGTACCTTTTGCGCTTTCCACGGTTTTTCCCGCCCAATTCCCGGTATGCTGATGCATCCCTGTCAGCGCATTAAACACGGTGCTTTTACCCACGTTGGGATTACCGCATAGAACTGCTGTGAGTCCTGCCATTTTCCTGCCCCTTTCTGCACAGGATCCTCTCAGCATCACTGTTACGAATCCCGAGCGTTGCACCTCTCACCAAATAAGCACGCGGATCACCAAAGGCGGAGGGATACATACATCGAATCCGACTGCCTTCCACCAGTCCCAAATCATTGAGCCGGGTTCGCATCGCATGAGAACCACCAACAGATACAACAGCCGCTTCTTCCCCTATTGCAAGATCGCTCAATGGAACCAACTTCATACGATCCTCCTCTTTCTTTGAAAAGCACAGATGAAGTGCCGCTTTATGTACCCTATGCCAACCATTAGGGGATGTGCAAAGAACCACAATCTGCTTTGCCTGTGGTTTTGATTCTTTTTTCCTGAAGGACTTGCACATGCAGGGGATTACAGGTATAATATTCATGTTTGCGGTAGTGCTGGAATTGGCATACAGACTTGACTTAAAATCAAGCGCCCTATGGGATTGCGGGTTCAAGTCCCGCCTGCCGCACCATCAAGGCACTTTCGAAAAGAAGGTCTCAAACGCTCAGCCCATCACGTGCGGCTGAGCGTTTTGATGTTCCTGACAATGAATACTGCTTGTGTTCTCAGGGTATCTGATGTACAATTCGAATGCCAGAACAACCGTACCAATGAAGTACTGGATCATCGGAGGCGTTTATGTATTCCAAGGCTAAAACCTATCTGATTCTATTTGCCGGAGTTTTTGCTCTGTCCACATCCGCCATATTTGTTAAGCTGGCTAAGGCACCGTCATCGGTCGTTGCCTTTTATCGCTTGCTATTGGCAGCTCTGATTCTTCTGCCCTTTTTGGTATTCAGCCAGAAGCGCCGCACGGAAGTCCGGCAGCTGCAATGCCGTCAATGGCTGCAAATCGTCACAGCAGGAACGCTGCTGGCGCTGCACTATGTGCTCTGGTTTGAATCATTGGGATACACATCCATTGCCAGCTCAACCGTGCTTGTATGTCTGCAGCCATTATTTTCGCTGGCATTGGAACGCTTTGTCCTCCGAAAAAGAATCAAACCCACTGCCATGATCGGCTGTATGATCGCTTTGGCGGGATGCATATTGATCGGATACGGCGATTTTCAGATCAGCGGCAAGCATCTGTTGGGCGATATTCTTGCATTGATCGCTGCCGGGGTGATCTCCCTTTACTATTTTGTCGGTGAGAAGATCCGAAAAGCAGTTTCTGCTGTCACCTACTCCACATTGGGTTACTCGTCTAGTGCGGCAGTACTGCTTGCCTATATCCTGATCCGCAAAGACCCTCTTGTCGGTTATCCGATGCAAACCTGGCTGGTGCTTGCTGCTCTGGCCGTTATTTCGACCATTGGCGGTCAGTTCATTTTCAATCTTCTGCTCAAGAAGGTGCCGGCCTCCGCGGTTACCATGAGTATTCTTGGAGAGCCGATCGGCACCTGCCTGCTGGCTTATCTGATATTCCATGAGGGCATTGCCATGCAGCAGTTCCTCGGCATGATGGTTATTCTGGCTGGTATGGTGGTCTATTTTCTTCCGGAGCGAAAGAGCGAATCGTGATCATGAGCCCACTGCAAAAGGCCCGGCGTTTTCTGTACCGGGCCTTTTGTGTATCAAAAACTGTCATCCATGAGACGAATCATTCATCTTGATATTGAGAATCATTCCATCACTGGCATCCAAATCTACGGACCATAGCAAAGAAGCGTCATCATGTTCTCCCTGGTAGTAGTGAACAGACCAGATTTCCGCACCCATGGGATCGTATTGTTTGCTGAGATTGTATTGGACAACCACATGATATGCAGACAACGCATTCAGATCGCCAAAAAAGCAGCAATCTGCAAGGGCTTGATCAGCAATCTGCAGTGCTGTTTCTTCTGAAACAGCGTTTTCCATTGGCAGCGCGGCTGCATGCCACATTTCACGGGGTTCGAAGAGCATGTGGAACAGATACCGCGTCTCCAACGACCAGAAGTTCTTAGGAGACGACAACGCTTCCTCACATCTCTGTTGCATGGCCCAAGTGGTATTGGAAAACACATCAATATTCGAGCATTGCTCATTCATGACCACACACGCCGCCATTTGAGGAATTTTCTCTGGAAAGAAGCTGATGAACCATATTTCCCGATAACCATCCTGCAACAAAGCAGCTTGCCAAGTCAGCCGGGCTTGGTCTACCTCAAGGGCAGGAAAATCGTACAGACCTTCAATTGCGCTTGGCCTGATGCATTCAGGATGTGACAGTGCCGCCTCCAAAGCCGCGCTGAGAACCTCTTCTTTCGGCTGCACATCAAAAACCAGTTGTTCAAGGGATGCATTTGCATCCATCGCAAGCGAGCAGAACAGCGGATTGGGATCAAACAATTGACTGTCAGCATAAGCACGACCGCACAGTAAACAGAACACCAGCCATAGCGCAAGACCCGTTCTTTGAACAAACACCATCTTCATCAATATACCCTCCCAGCATTTACGATCAATGCAACGTTTGTGAGGGCTGTTTCATTCCGCATCGCAGGCAGGTGTTACATAGATTTCCATTGTTTGCGGGTTAACAAGATATTTCATCCAACCAAAAAAGCAGCACGACCGAAGTCATGCTGCCTTTTGGTTAAATTGCATTAGCCCTGAACGGGGGCGCCCACGGGGCAGGCACCAGCGCAAGCGCCGCACTCGATGCACTTATCGGCGTCGATCACGAACTTGCCATCGCCTTCAGCGATCGCATCCACGGGGCACTCAGCCTGGCAAGCGCCGCAGCTGATGCATTCGTCGGTGATTACATATGCCATATTGTTGTTCCTCCTGTTTCGTATTCAGCAGGGCAAACGCTGCTGTATAGTGTTATCATAGCACGATTTTCTTCTCATTGCAAGACCGGACAGCAGTAACGAAAGGGAAAACCGCCCGTGATCAACACAGGCGGTTTATATTCTGAGAGAGAAGAATTACTTCTTCTTGCCCATGATGCTGTTCAGCAGGCCGTTGACCAGCTTGTTGGTAGCAGTGCGGGTGGCGGAGGAGATAGCGGTGTTCTTGATGCGGCCCAGAACGCTGTCGTTGACGCGGGCACGCTCGGCGCGCTCTTCGCGCAGTTCGTCAGCACGCTGGCGGCGAGCTTCGGCAAGAGCTTCCTTCTCAGCCTTGGCAGCTTCCTTGGCGGCCTTCTCAGCTTCCTTGGCAGCCAGAGCGGCAGCCTTCTTCTCTTCCTCGGTCATCACGGGCATATACTGACCGGTGGCGGGGTTGAACTGCATCTGACGCTGCACATACTGACCGGTGGTGGGATCCATCACCAGCATGGTCTGCACGGCGGCCTGAGCGGGGGCAGCCTGCATCATGGGCTGCTGCATCATAGGCTGCTGCATCATGGGCTGCTGTTGCATCATAGGCTGCTGCATCATCATGGGCTGCTGCATCATGGGCTGCTGCACATACTGGCCAGTGGTGGGATCAAGCACCATGAAGCCCTGCTGGGGCTGCTGCATCATGGGCTGCTGGGCTACGGGGACCTGTTCCATGTTGTTCTGCTCGGTCATTGGTTGGTACACTCCTTTGAATTCTGATTGGTTGATGACCTCGTTGCGTTCTTCAACAGTGATCGCGCCCATGTAACTCTGCGGGGGCAGAATGGTGGCGCGCTGCACAATACCGGGAGCGCCGTTCTCATCCAGGAAAGAAACAAGAGCCTCGCCTGTCTTCAGCAGGGTGATGGCTTCCTCGGTATCGAACTTGGGATTGGTGCGGAAGGTCTGCGCAGCGACCTTGACCGCTTTCTGATCCAGAGGCGTGAAGGCGCGCAGGGCATGCTGCACACGGTTACCCAGCTGGCCCAGCACCGTCATGGGAACGTCGGTGGGGTTCTGGGTGATAAAGTAAACGCCGACGCCTTTGGAACGGATCAGACGCACGACCTGCTCGATCTTGTCCATCAGCTGCTTGGGGCAGTCGTTGAACAGCAGATGCGCTTCGTCAAAGAAGAAGACCATGACCGGCTTGTCGCAATCGCCGCGTTCGGGCAGCAACTCGTACAGCTCAGTCAGCAGCCAGAGAAGGAAAGTGGAGTACATCAGCGGATTGAGGAACAGCTTGTCGCAGGCCAGAATGTGGATCAAGCCCTGACCATTTTCATCCGTCTTGATCCAGTCCGCGATGTTCAGCGAGGGGGTGCCGAAAAACTTATCGCCACCCTGATCTTCCAGCAGGGCTACGGCGCGCTGGATGGCACCGATGCTGGCACGGCTCACATTGCCGTACTCAACGGTGTATTCATCTGCGTGGGAACCCACATAGGCGATGGCCTGCTTCAGATCAGCGATGTTCTGCAGCTGGGGGGCGTTGACAACCTGACCATACATATCCAGCTTCTGGGGCAGTTTACCATCGTTCGCCACGCGGAAAACGATATTCAGAACGCCGGACTGGGTCTCGTTCAGGCCCAGCATGCGGCTGAGCAGCATGGGACCCATTTCCATCACAGTGGTACGAACAGGAATGCCCTGCTCGCCATACACATCCCAGAAGCAAGCGGGATACTTCTTGGGCTCAAAACCAGGCATGCCGGTCATTTGGACGCGCTTTTCGATGTTGGCGTTCATAGCGCCTTCCCTTACCATGCCGCTCAGGTCGCCCTTGATGTCGCTCAGGAAAACCGGAACGCCCATATCGGAGAAGCCTTCAGCAATCACCTTCAAGCTGACCGTTTTACCGGTACCGGTCGCGCCGGCGATCAAGCCATGGCGGTTTGCCATATGGGGCAACAGATAAGCAGGATTGCCATCCCCATCGGTGCCGACCCATATTTTCTGGTCGTAGAACATGAATGTAACCTCCCATGGTATCAATAGTACACGACTAAAGATATTTTACATCCTAACCGTATTTTCGTCAACGGATTATTTGCACTTGTCCTGCCTTTTCAGCTTTGCTATAATAGTATCAGAATGGCTGGCATCTGTCCAGTCCGAAAGGAGAGCTACATATGAACACCAAACCCCGGATTGGTGCGCGCCTTTGGAGTGCGCTTTTGCTGTTGGGCCTTGCGGGGCAATTTGCATGGACCATAGAAAACATGTATTTTAATGTGTTTCTCTATAACACCATCTCCACCGATCCAGGCTACATTGCCGCCATGGTGGCTGCCAGTGCCATCGTCGCTACGCTGACCACGCTGCTGATGGGTGTCGTCAGCGACCGCTGTGGCAAGCGCAAGCCCTTCATCTGCGGGGGATACCTGCTGTGGGGTCTTAGCACCATGGCCTTTGGCATGGTCACGGTAGAAAATGCCGCTGCCCTGTTTCCTGCCGCCAACGCCATTGCGGTTGCCGCCTTTATGGTGATCGCACTGGACTGCATTATGACCTTCTTTGGCTCCACCGCCAATGACGCAGCTTTCAACGCTTATGTGACCGATGTGGTGGATACCAGCGTGCGCGGCAAGGTGGAAAGTGTGCTGAGCATTCTGCCGCTGCTTTCCATGCTGATCATCTTTGGTCTGTTTGACGGCATGACCCAAGCCGGGCAGTGGCGCAAGTTCTTCTTTCTTTTCGGTATCGTGGTGATCCTCACCGGTATTATTTCGCTGTTTGTGCTGAAAGAATCGGATATCCAGCCTGAACACAAGCCTTTTTTCAGCCAGTTGGTTTACGGCTTCCGCCCTTCTGTGGTAGCGCAGCACAAAGCCCTGTACCTGTCGCTGACCGCCATGTGCGTGTTTTCCATTGCGGTACAGGTGTTCTTCCCCTATCTGATCATCTACATGCAGCATTACCTGCAACTTGATGCCTATGCCATCGTGCTGGGCGTGGTGCTGATCGTGGCTTCGCTGGTCAGTGTGATCGGAGGCCGCTGGATCGATAAAGTGGGTAAGCTGCGCTTCGCTGTTCCCGCTGCACTGATCATGCTGGCAGGTCTGATCGCTATGTTCTTTGTGCGCCAGATGCTGACGGTGATTCTTGCCGGTATGGTGATGATGAGCGGCTACATGCTGCTCACCTCTGCCCTGATGGCCCAGATCCGTGATCTGACCCCGCCGGAAAAAGCCGGGCATTTCCAAGGCATCCGTATGGTGTTCTCCGTCATGCTGCCCATGATCATCGGCCCTGCCATCGGTGCGCAGGTGATCAAAGGCAACGCCCAGACCTATGTGGATCTGGGACAGACCAAAACCGTACCCACCCCTGAGATTTTCCTGGCTGCTGCTGTGGTGCTGTTGTTGACTGCCATTCCCCTGTGGCTGCTCAGCCGGAACCAACAAAAGCAGGCTCTGAAGGAGGAAGAAACCGTATGCTGATGACTGAGTGGGGTAAAAACCTGAACCCCGACCAAGTTTTGCAGGAGTATCCGCGTCCGCAGATGGTGCGAGACAGCTACCTGAACCTGAATGGCGCTTGGAACTATGCGATCACCAACACCGAGGAACAGCCCGCCGCTTGGCAGGGCAGCATTCTGGTGCCATTTTCGCCGGAGAGCGTGCTCAGCGGCGTGGAGCGTACGCTGCAAAAGGATCAAACTTTGTGGTATCATCGTACACTGACGCTACCGGAAGGCTTCCTGCCCGAAGGCGGACACCTGCTGCTTCACTTTGGCGCGGTGGATCAGGAAGCCGTCATTCTGCTCAACGGTAAGGAAATGGGCAGCCACATCGGCGGTTATAATGCCTTCACCATTGACTTGACCGAAGGCTGGCGGGATGGCGAGAACCAACTGATTGTCAAGGTAAAAGATGAAACAGACGCTGGCTCCCGCAGCCGCGGCAAGCAGAAAACCAAGCGGGGTGGCATCTGGTATACACCTCAGAGTGGTATCTGGCAAACGGTGTGGATGGAGGCTGTCCCCGGGCAGCACATCCACAACCTGCAAATGATCCCCCATGTGGACACCGCGCAGCTGGAACTGACGGTTCAGTCGGATGCTGCCTTTTCCACTGAATGCACCGTTACTTTGCAAGGGGTCACTCACACTGTCAAAACCAACACCCCCACCTGCCTGCCCATTGAGCATATGCAGCTGTGGAGTCCTGAAAACCCGCATCTGGAGAACTTCTCCGTAACGCTGGGCGATGACCGTGTAGAAAGCTACTTCGCTATGCGTTCTGTAGGTGTGGAGAAGGATGAAAAAGGCATCATGCGCCTGATGCTCAATGGCAAACCATATTTCCATAACGGTTTGCTGGATCAGGGCTATTGGCCTGACGGTCTCTACACCGCCCCCAGCGATGAAGCGCTGATCTACGACATCCAGACCGCCAAGGATTTGGGCTTCAACATGCTGCGCAAGCACATCAAGGTGGAGCCTATGCGCTGGTATTACCACTGCGACCGCATCGGCATGCTGGTGTGGCAGGATATGCCCAGCGGCGGCAGCCAGTACAAAGTGCCGGTTATCTCCGCGCCGTTGATCACCGGCATTCACCTGAAGGACAAGCATTACCGCTGGTTTGCCCGCGAGGATGCTGTGCAGCGGGATGCCTACTATGAAGAGCTGGAAGAGATGATCCTGCAGCTGCGCAACGTACCTTCCATCGTACTGTGGGTTCCCTTCAATGAAGGTTGGGGCCAGTTTGATGCAGCAAATGCCTGCGAGCTGATCAAGGAGCTTGATCCCACCCGCATCATCGACCATGCCAGCGGCTGGCACGATCAGGGTATCGGTCAGCTGCAAAGCCTGCATGTGTATTTCCGTCCCTATCGTTTTAAGCCGGATCGGAAGGGACGCGCCGTGGTGCTCAGCGAGTTTGGCGGCTACAACCTGCGTCAGGAAGGCCATTGCTTCAACGAAATCGATTTTGGTTATAAAAAGCTGAAAGACCCGAACGAACTCTGGGCGGCCTATGAAAAACTGTTCCGCGAACAGATTCTGCCCGCTATTCCGCAAGGCTTGGCAGCGACCGTCTATACGCAGGTAAGCGATGTGGAGGACGAATTGAACGGCCTTTTCACCTATGACCGCGCCGTGGTCAAGCTGCCTGCCGACAAACTAAAAGCGTTGAATGATGAAATTGCCCGGTTGTGATAAGGAGGAATCCTCAATGAAATTGGATCAGGTGATCGCGGTACGCCCTAACAAAACCGTTTATCTGGACGGCGATCTGGCGATCAAAGTATTTCATAATGACTACAGCAAAGCTGACGTACTCAATGAAGCCTTGAATCAGGCCCGTGTGGAGGAAACCGGACTGCCCATTCCCATGCTGCACGAAGTGACCAAAGTGGATGACCAGTGGGCCATTGTGATCGACTACATTCGCGGCAAAACACTGGCAGAGCTGATGGAAGAAGACCCGGAACGCTACGATGAATATATGGAAATGTTTGTGGATCTGCAGCTGGAGATTCACCGCCATACCTGCCCCATGCTGGGCAAACTCAAGGACAAGATGAATCGAAAGATCAGCCAGAGCGCGCTGGATGCCACCACCCGCTATGAGCTGCACACCCGTCTGGAGGGCATGCCCAAGCATAACAAACTATGTCATGGCGATTTTGAGCCCCGCAATGTGGTCATTCGGGAAGACGGCACCGCTTATATCATCGACTGGGCCCATGCCACTCAGGGCAATGCCAGCGCAGATGCTGCCCGCACTTATCTGCTGTTCTGGCTCAACGGCGATGTTGCCGGTGCGGAGAAATACCTGAAATTGTTCTGCAAGAAGAGTGACACCGCCATGCAGTATGTACAGAAGTGGATCCCCATTGTGGCAGCCAGCCAGAGCGTAAAAGGCAAGCCCGAGGAACGTGATTTCCTGCTGCACTGGGCCAACATTATGGATTACGAATAAGCCAAAGCTTACAAGCATACCCTTTTCCAAAACACGCATGGCAAAAGCCCCTGCAAAGAAGCAACCGCTTCCTTGCAGGGGCTTTTCTATCCCTGTCTTACACAGGCATGGTCTTCTGCTCCATGTTCAGCATGGTGGAATCCACCTTGAGCTGGGCAGCCTGACGATACTGGAAGAACTTGGGGGCTACCTGCGGGAACATGGCGTAGCTGAGCACGTCTTCTTCCTGCATGTAGTAATCGCGGATTTCCTCGCGGTACTTTTCCAGTTCCGGGGGAATATCATCGGCGGGGCGATGGGTGATGACCTTGTCATCGCCGATGCACTTCTTGCGCACTTCGGGATCCACTTCAGCGGGCAGCTTGCCGTATTCGCCGCGCAGCAGGCCCTTGGATTCCTTGGTGACCATCTTGTAGCGCTCGCCTCCCAGGATGTTCATAACAGCCTGAGTGCCGACGATCTGGCTGGTGGGGGTGACCAGCGGCGGCAGACCGAAGTCTTTACGCACGCGCGGCACTTCCGCCAGCACATCGTAGTACTTGTCCATGGCATTGGCCTGCTTCAGCTGACCAATCAGGTTGGACAACATGCCGCCGGGCACCTGATAAATCAGGGTGTTGGCATCGGTAGCCAGCACGCGGGCAGGATCGCGCCAGCCGTCCTGAGTCAGTTCCTCAGCAACCTTGCGGAAGTGAGCAGCGATCTCAGTGAGGGCCACCAGATCCAGACCGGTGTCGTACTCGGTGCCCTGCAGGGTAGCCACCAGAGACTCGGTGGTGGGCTGAGAAGTACCGTTACCCAGAGCGGAGATACAGGTATCCACAACATCCGCGCCAGCCTCGATGGCCTTGAGCAGGGTCATAGCACCAGTACCGGTGGTATCGTGGGTGTGCAGTACGATGGGCAGGCTGGTTTCCTTCTTCAGGCGCTTGATCAGGCTGTAAGCGCTGTAAGGCAGAAGCAGGTTCGCCATATCCTTAATGCAGATCAGGTCAGCGCCCATCTTTTCGATATCGGCAGCCAGTTTGACGAAGTAATCTTCGGTGTGCACATCGCTGATGGTGTAGCTCATAGCCACCTCAGCCTTGCCGCCGTACTTCTTGGTGGCGGTCACAGCGGTCTGCATGTTGCGCAGGTCGTTGAGAGCGTCGAAGCAGCGGATGATGTCGATGCCGTTTTCCACGGCCTTCTTGACGAAGAACTCCACCACGTCGTCAGAATAGTGCTTGTAGCCCAGCAGGTTCTGACCACGGAGCAGCATCTGCAACTTGGTGTTGGGCATGGCCTTGCGCAGCTTGCGCAGGCGCTCCCAGGGATCTTCGTTCAGGAAACGCAGGCAGCTGTCGAAAGTAGCGCCGCCCCAGCACTCCAGAGAATAGTAGCCCACTTTGTCCAGCTTCTCCAGCATGGGCTCCATCTGGGAAAACTTCATGCGCGTTGCGGCCTGACTCTGGTGACCGTCGCGCAGGATGGTATCAGTAATTCCTACCTTAGGCATTATTTTCACCTCGTTGTTAGGATTAGCCGAACATGCTCAGCAGCATACCGGCCGCAAGCGCGGAACCGATAACACCGGCAACGTTGGGACCCATGGCATGCATGAGCAGGAAGTTCTTGGGGTTGGCTTTCTGGCCTTCCACCTGACTGACGCGGGCTGCCATAGGCACGGCAGACACGCCAGCGGAACCGATCAGGGGATTGATCTTGCCGCCGGTGAGCTTATTGAGCAGCTTAGCCAGCAAGAGGCCGCCAGCAGTGCCGCAGCCAAAGGCAACCACACCAACGATGATAATCATCAGGGTCTTGGGCTGGAGGAAGGTTTCCGCAGTAGCGGTAGCGCCCACCGTGATGCCCAGGAAGATGGTGACGATATTCATCAGTTCGTTCTGCACCGTTTTGCACAGACGATCTGCTACGCCGGATTCCTTGAACAGGTTGCCCAGCATCAGGCAGCCGATCAGGGGAGCAGCAGAGGGCAGCAGCAGGCTGACGATGATGGTGACCGCGATGGGGAAGATGATCTTCTCCTTCTTAGACACAGGACGCAGCTGCTCCATCACGATTTCGCGCTCCTTCTTGGTGGTCAGGGCGCGCATGATGGGGGGCTGGATGACGGGAACCAGCGCCATGTAGCTGTAGGCAGCCACGGCAATGGGGCCCAGCAGGTGGGGAGCCAGCTTACCGGTCAGGTAGATAGCCGTGGGGCCATCTGCGCCGCCGATGATGCCGGTGGAAGCCGCTTCGGGAGCGGTGAAACCGAACACGGTATAGCAGACGATAAAAGTCATGAAGATACCCAGCTGGGCAGCAGCGCCCAGCAACAGGCTGATGGGGTTGGCGATCAGGGGACCGAAGTCGGTCATGGCGCCAACGCCGATGAAGATCAAGCAGGGATAGATACCCAGCTTAACGCCCAGATACAGGTAATCCAGCAAACCGGGGGTAATCTCGCCATGGCCGCCGAACAGTTCCCAATGGACATGACCCTCGGCAAACAGCTCTTCATGATACATTCCGGCAAATGGCAGGTTGGTCAGCAGCATACCAAACGCGATTGGCATCAGCAGCAGAGGCTCGTACTTCTTGACAATAGCAAGGTACAAAAGCACACAGGCTACGATGATCATAATCAGCGGCTTGGGATTCTGGATCAGCCCGTAAATACCGGAGTCCATGCAAAGCTTCAACAAGCTTTCGCCGATATTCATAGCTCTTTTCA
>SVGQ01000026.1 GCA_015056245.1 Clostridiales bacterium
GCGACGGAGGGAAGTGTGTGCCCGGTGGGCACTTGCGCGAAGCGCAAAACGACCCGCAGTCGTCAACCGAAGCAAGGGCTGGGCACGGTCAGTGCCCAGAACGCCGACTGAGGTTGCGGAACATGATGCCCCTGCACCCTGCACTTTGTCAACATCCAAAGGCCCCGACGCTTTCGCGCCGGGGCCTCTCATTGCTTATTCGATTAATACATGCCGCCCATGCCGGGGTTAGCGGGAGCAGCGGGTTCGGGAGCGGGGATATCCGCCACCAGAGATTCGGTGGTCAGCACCAGAGCGGACACGCTGGCGGCGTTCTGCAGGGCAGAACGGGTCACCTTGGTGGGGTCGATGATGCCGCGCTCGATCATATCCACGTACTCGCCCTTGAGAGCATCGTAGCCGTAACCGGTCTTGCCGCTGGTCTTCACGTTCTCCACGATCACGCTGCCGTCGATACCGGCGTTCTTGCTGATCTGGCGCAGGGGCTCTTCCAGAGAGCGCAGGATGATTTCCACGCCGGTCTTGGCATCGCCGGTGTACTCATCCAGCAGGGCCTTCACGGAGGGAATCACGTTCATCAGAGCGATGCCGCCGCCGGGCACGATGCCCTCTTCCACAGCAGCGCGGGTAGCAGCCAGAGCATCTTCGATGCGCAGCTTGCGTTCCTTCATTTCGATTTCAGTAGCAGCGCCGACCTGCACAACAGCCACGCCGCCAGCCAGCTTGGCCAGACGCTCCTGCAGCTTTTCGCGGTCGTAATCGCTGGTGGTTTCTTCGATCTGAGCGCGGATGCTGCCAACGCGGGCCTGGATTTCTTCAGTAGCGCCAGCGCCTTCCACGATGGTGGTGTTTTCCTTGTCCACCTTGACCTGACGGGCAGTACCCAGCATATCGACGGTGGTTTCCTTCAGCTCCAGGCCCAGCTCCTCGCTGATGACCTGACCGCCGGTGAGGATGGCGATGTCGCGGAGCATTTCCTTGCGGCGGTCGCCAAAGCCGGGAGCCTTGACGGCAACGCAGGTGAAGGTGCCGCGCAGCTTGTTGACCACCAGAGTAGCCAGAGCTTCGCCTTCGATATCCTCAGCGATGATCAGCAGCTTGCGGCCGGACTGCACCACCTGCTCCAGCACGGGCAGGATCTCCTGAATGTTGGTGATCTTCTTGTCGGTGATCAGGATGAAGGGATTGTCCAGAACAGCCTCCATCTTGTCGGTATCGGTCACCATGTAGGCGCTGGCGTAGCCGCGGTCGAACTGCATGCCTTCCACGGTGGTCAGCTCGGTCTTCATGGTCTTGCTTTCTTCAACGGTGATAACGCCGTCGTTGCCCACGGTTTCCATGGCTTCGGAGATCAGCTTGCCGATCTCTTCGTCGCCGGCGGAAATGCTGGCAACCTGAGCGATGCTCTGCTTGCCGCTGATGGGCTGGCTCAGCTTCTGCAGGCCTTCCACGGCAGCAGCCACACCAGCTTCGATGCCGCGCTTGAGCACCATGGGATTGGCACCGGCAGCCAGATTGCGCAGACCCTCGCGGATGATGGCCTGAGCCAGCAGGGTGGCGGTGGTGGTGCCGTCGCCGGCAACATCGTTGGTCTTGGTGGAAACTTCCTTCACCAGCTGAGCGCCCATGTTCTCAAAAGCATCTTCCAGCTCGATTTCCTTGGCGATGGTCACGCCATCGTTGGTGATGAGGGGAGCGCCGAACTTCTTGTCCAGCACCACGTTGCGGCCCTTGGGGCCAAGGGTGATCTTAACGGTATCAGCCAGAGCGTTAACGCCCTTTTCCAATGCGCGGCGGGCTTCCTCGCCGTACTTAATCTGCTTTGCCATAGTTACTTTCCTCCTTGAACTCTGCACTTAAAAACAGGCTTATTCCACAGTAGCCAGAATGTCGTTCTGACGGACGATGATCAGTTCCTGACCGTCGATCTTCACTTCAGTGCCGGCGTACTTGGAATAGATCACCTTGTCGCCCACCTTCACATTCATGGTGATTTCCTTGCCATCCACCAGACCGCCGGGGCCAACAGCCAGCACCTGCGCCATCTGGGGCTTTTCCTTGGCGGCGCCGGTAAGCAAAATGCCGCTCTTGGTGGTTTCTTCAATCTCCACGTTCTTGATGACCACGCGGTCGCCCAAAGGCTTGACGTTCATTCTCAATATCCTCCTTGATATAGTATACGTTTTTTGGATTTGTTAGCACTCGGTTTGGATGAGTGCTAACAACAGTTGTTAGTTTACGTTATTTCTGCCATGGGTGCAAGCGGAAAATCGGTCAAAATTCCAGAAATTTTCCATTATCGGGTTCAATATTTTGAATTTACTAAATATTTTCTTGAATTATTTTTGATTTTCACTTGTTTTTACGTTTTTACTGCTGATTTCATTTTACAAATCAGCCATACTGGCGCAAAGAACCCACCTATGGTACAATGCAAGCCGAGAGGAGGGGAAATGCCATGCCTCAGAAGCCTTCGAAAATGCTGCTGAAATGGTACGACTCGGTGAAACGGGATCTGCCGTGGCGGCGCACCCGTGATCCCTACCATATCTGGCTGAGTGAGATCATGCTGCAACAGACCCGGGTGGAAACGGTGAAAGGCTATTACGCTCGTTTTCTGGAGCGTTGCCCCACGGTGGAAGCGCTGGCCTCAGCCCCGGAGGAAACTGTGCTGAAGTTGTGGGAAGGCCTCGGATACTACAGCCGCGCCCGGAACCTGCAAAAAGCAGCCAAGGTGATCATGAATGACCATGGCGGTGTGTTTCCCTCCGACTACGAAAGCATCCTGAAACTGCCCGGTATCGGCCCCTACACCGCCGGAGCTATCGCCAGCATCGCTTTCGGGATCCCCGTTCCGGCAGTGGACGGCAACGTGTACCGGGTGGCATCCCGTTTTTTCGGCGTGCGGGAAGATGTGGGTATCCCCTCCGTGCAGCGGCAGATTCGCCAGTTGGTTGAGGAAAGCATCCCGGATGATCGCCCCGGCGACTACAATCAGGCCCTGATGGAACTGGGCGCGACCCTGTGCAGTCCTCAGCATCCCGACTGCGAACGCTGCCCGTGGGCTGCCCTGTGCGATGCCTGCCGGGAAGGCGATCAGGACAGCCTGCCCATTCACGAGAAGAAACAGGCACCCAAAGCCATGGATGTGGCGGTATGCCTGCTGACCCACGGAAACCGGGTGCTGGTACTTCCCCGCAAGGAGCGTATGCTGAAGGGGCTGTATGTATTCTGGCTCACCGAGGAAGAAACGGACGCATCCCGGGTGCAGGAACTGCTTGCGGAAGACGGACTGGCAGCATCTTTTACCGCACATCTGGGCGAGGCAAAGCATGTGTTCACCCACCGGGTATGGCAGATGCAGCTGCTGCATTATGAGCTGAAAAGCCTGCCGGATGAGGCGTGGATGGCACAGCATCAGGCAAAAATGGTGACCGCAGAAGAACTGGCCGCGCTGCCCATGCCCACTGCCATCAAGGTGGCCCGGAGGAAGGCCATGGAGCTGCTTGATTAACCCAATAGCAAAGCCGCCCACTCGCTGATTTTCAACGAGTGGGCGGCTCCTTTTCACCGAATACTCAGTTCAAAAGCAATCTCGCCATCCTGACCGCCCTGATACAGTTGTTCATCATCCTCTGTATACAGCGTAGTCGTAAAGGGCACGGTGAAAGTGATCTTGCCATCCTCATCCTCCAGAATGGCACGGCGGATTTCCAGATTGGCTGCAAGCCGTTCTTCCATATAGGCGGCGTATTCCGGCATCTGGGCAATCTGCTGGCGCATGGTTTCCTCGTAGCTGTCTTCCAGCATATCCAGTCGCACTTCCAGCACCGTATGCACCACACCATCATCGGTCACAAAGGCATCCATGCTGGAGCCATCGCCCAGAACCACATTGCCATTGAGATGCACATTGCCTGTATCCAGCAGCAATAGCTGCTTGCCCGGTGTTACCATCTGTTCAACCGGTCCGAAACCATCCCGGGTCCAAAGCCAATGCACCGCACGATCCTCACCGTCCGATGCGGGCTGTTCTGCGCCACCCTTGCCCACGTAAGCACCATCCGCATCCAGATTCCACATGGGGTGCAGCTCATAGGTTTCCGGCTCCTTGGGGGTTGCCGTCAGCGACACCACCATCACCTGCTCTTCCCGCGCCCACGAAGCTTCTGTGACCTGAACGTGGATCCATTCATCCCCAGTAGCTGATTGGGCTAAGCCGGACTGCAGATTGCCCATGATGGCGGCATGCTTCTCCGGCTCGTGTTCCTGATAAGCTGTAAAGCGTGTGTCATAATACCAATCCAGTCCATATTGAATAACCGCATAGGCTGTTGCCATGCAGAGCACTGCCAGCAACGCCCAGATGAGCACCGCGTGAAGAGTCAATCGTTTCACAGTTGCATCCTCCTTTTGTGCGGGGAGTCCGTGAAGCATTCGTTCCATCCGCTGAGCAAAAGCTTCCTCCATGGAGGGATACAGTTGTTGCAAACGGTTCTGATCCAGTTTCATCACAGCTCCACCTCCTCGCTGAGCACCTTCCTGAGTTGCTTCCTTGCCCGGAACAACCGGTTTTTCACGCTGGAAATCGACAGTTTCATAGCGCTTGCCACCTCCGCTTCCCGCATGCCTTCCATATATTTCAGCAGAAACGGCGTACGAAGGTTTTCCGGCAAGGAATGAATCGCATCATACAGGCCTGAATCCTCCGGAGGAGGCTCTGCCACTTCGATCAGCTCGCTGGGCTGGCAGCGTCTCCGCCGCCGAAGCAGTGTATAGCATTCATTGATGACAATCCGCATCAGCCACGCCATCTCCAGCCCATCCCGGGCCGAAGCCCGGGCTTTCCATGCATTGAGCAACGCCTGCTGCACCGCATCCTCCGCATCCGTGCGGTTGCCTACGATACTGTAGGCCATCCTGTACAGTGCGGGCATGCTTTGCTGACTTATGGCGACGAACTTGTTCTCATCCATTGCTGCTCCTCCGGTCTTTTGAGATCTCACCTATATAACGCACGGGGCGCAGAAAAAGTTAGGGAGTAGAAGAAATTTTTCGGATCATGCAAACAGGAGGTCGCGATTCTGTTCGCAGCCTCCTGTCTGTGACTATTCTTCTTGTTACTTTTCCACCCCATACAACAGTCCCGTGGACCCCGTAGCGATAAAGAACCGCCCGAAGACCCGCTTATCGCCATCAATGGAATGGATACGCCCGAACATCTGGCGATCCGTGTTCAGCTTCTGGCAGGTGGCGCACTCGTCAAAGCTGCGGTAGAAGCCATATGTGCCGCCAATAGAACCGTTAAAGTAAAGCGCTTTGGGCTGACTGGCATAATCGCCGCCGGGACAGCCCAGCCCCAATCCCACACAGAATACTTGATCACCTTCTGGGGTGAGACGTGTACCGGTGAGGGCATCGCTGGCGGCATCATAGTGCAGCTTCCACAGACCGCCTGCGCCCGTGGCGATGTACAGATCGCCGGGCTGACCGGCTGCCGCCCGGATCTCCGTCTGGTCGGCGCAGTCCACCAAGCCAAAGTTAGCCTCAGGGAAACCCGCCGGAGCCACCCGCTGACGGAAGGTATCGCCGCCATCGGTGGACACATACAGCTGCCCTGCCTCACCAAAGCCATAGAACACATGGGGCAGGCAGCGGTCAGCAATGGGTTTCATCAGACCTTCTGCCGGCTTGCCGTTCAGATCCAGCACCTGACTGCGCTGGAAAGTGGCTCCGGCATCATGGCTCACCAGCAAATAACGGGTGTGCAGGGCGATGCGCTCCGGCAGCGCCCACATATAGGTACTGCCGTTTGCGGACAGGGCAACCCAACCCGCATTGGTGTTCACGCCGGAGATTTTCGTCAGCAGGGCATCCAGCTCGTCACCGAGACCCATGGGCATGGCAAGCCGTGTCCACGTTTTTGCCCCGTCCCGGCTGACGATCAGGCCGCCCTTGGTGCGCCCCGTCCAGTTGCCCCGGGCGGTGACGGCGATATGATCCGGGTCGGCATCAGGCCAGTCACAGCTGAGGCAGGTGATATACCGGTTGCCCTCCGCATCATCGAAGGAATTGTCGCAATGTTTGTCCACATCGGTGAAAGCAAAGCCGCCAAGATCGCCGATCATGTCCAGCACCTGCACCCGCCCGGAAGCCGGGGCATGCACATTGATATGCACCGTTTCTTCCATGCCGTCGCACCAGTCCTGCCAGACAACGGTTTCCTCCTGCAGATTCCTGGTGCGGAAAGTACCGGTACCGGTGTTGAACCAGGCAGTACCGGGGCGGTGGGGATCCATCTTCACATCGGTGAGCCAGTGGATCAGGTTTTTGCCCCCGTTGTAACATGGCTTCATATAGGACAGGCGGAAGTCCATGCAGCCTGTATGCAGGCCATGGAGCACCTTGCGCCAGCTCTGCCCCTGATCGTCTGAGACATAGATCGCATCTCCATCCTGACGGTGGATGGTGGCGGTGATCAGCAGCCCATGCCGGGCATCTATGGCGGAGAACCCCCAGTTGCCGTACTCCGGGGTGATATCCTCCGGCATGCCAAGGCTATCCGGCAAAAGGGCATAGCGGGCGATACGCCCGCAGGAGCAGTCGCCGCTGTCGCAGGTGTAACCCCGCTCCACATTCTGGCTCTTGGGGCCGTTGGCAGAGAAACTCACATACAGATACTTGCCATCGAAAGAGCAGCGCTGAGCCACCAAACCGTGCAGTTTGCTGCCCTCCACGGTTTCATAGGCAGGCTGCGGCACAGGGGCAAAGGTTTTGCCGCCGTCATAGGAGGCGTACAGGCTGTTGCCACGGTAATCGTCTTTACGGCAGGCGATGCCCTCGGTGCCCACCAGCAGCAGCTTTCCCTGCCGGGCTACCATAGTGCAGGCAGTTTCCGGCATGGCATCCACAGGCGTCCATGTGCTGCCTTCATCCCGACTGACCCACAGGCCGTCCTTTTGCGTGGCAAACCACAGGACTGACGAATCATGGCAGTCCACCACAAGCCGCTCCCCCGCACCCCGTCCATGCAGATTGCCATGGGCGTACACGGGCAGTTCCACCCGCCGGAAGGTCTCGCCATCATTATCGGAGATGGTCAACAGGGCGTTGCCATCCGGGTTCCATAGGCCGCTGACAATATACAGCCGCCCGGGATCGCGCGGATCCAGCGCAAGAGAAATGGGACAGGCTTCCCGCAGATCCTCATGGGACACATGGTCAATCAGGCTGATCCACTGTTGCCGGTCGTAGTCGAAACGATAGACACCGCCGATATCCGTGCGGCAGTACATCACCCGGGGATCGGTGGGATGGAATTGAAAACCGGTCACATAGCCGCCGCCCCCAATGGGCAGATGGCGGTATTCATAAGGAATGGAAAGAATGGGAATCACGTGCCTTTCGTATAGTTGAGCAGCGACGATTATAGCACAACGCAGGGCGGCGGTACAGAGGATTCACGGAATAACGAACACAATTTTCGACCTACCCACAAAACAAAAATGCCTGCCGGACTGTATTGGCACAGCGGCAGACATGTTTTCATCGATGAGGCGGCGTTTTTCAACGGATCATGGCCTGACAAGGCCACTTCTGCCCCATGCAGGTATCCATGCGCAGGGGAACATTCTCGTCCCGGATGAAACCATTGGATTCATAGCAGCGCAAAGCAGCGGGGTTATTCTGATATACGGACAGGTGCAGGCTCTCGGCTTTCAGCTGCTTGCGGGCGTGGTAAACAGCGCAGGCCATCATGCGCTTGCCAAGGCCCTGACCCCGCAACGCAGGATCGGTGACCACATAGCCAAAGCGGATGCCATGCTCCCGGTCCTTTTGCGGAAACGCCACCACAAATCCGGCAGGCCGACCCTGCCACAGCCAGATCATCGGATGACCCAGAGGAAACTGCGCCATGCGGTCGTTGAACATCCCGGGGGCGAGAGGCCATTGCCCCACAGACCCGGCGGACCAGCGCCAGTAGGTTTCCTCGTTGGGGATCCAGCTCTGTACAAGAGCTTCGTCATCGGCTGCGTAGGGGCGCAGGCTGCCCACTACCGCCTCCCGGGCGGTGCGGCTCAGGCTGTCCAGCGCGCAATCGTAGCTGTGGAACAGCATTTGCCGCAGCACCTCATCGGGCACGGTGCCATCCATGGTAAGGGTATTGTTGTAGGGCTGCTGCACCGGCGGGCAATGCCAGCCGCGGCGCACCGTACCGGGATACTGCTGCCGCCAGTCCATGCCCCGATTGGGCTCGCACTTGAAGCTGACCCAGCCCGGCATGGGCATAAAGGAAGCGAAGATGCGCCCATGGGGCCCGATGCGCACGCACACGCTCTCCGGGCCGAAGGGGCTTTCCGTGCAGGCGGCGGGCAGGGTCTGGGCCAGTTCCATCAATTCAGGAAGAGTCATTCAATCAGTCCTCTTTCAGGGGCAGGCGGGCTACCCCGCTGTTCACAGCAGCTTTGGCGACCGCTTTGGCAACCGTCTTGCCAACCCGGGAATCAAAGGCCTTGGGGAGGATGTACTCGGCAGTCAGCTCCTCATCGGACACCAGCGAAGCGATCGCCAGCGAAGCCGCCATTTTCATTTCATCGTTGATATCCCGGGCACGCACATCCAATGCGCCGCGGAAGATGCCGGGAAAGGCCAGCACATTGTTGATCTGGTTGGGATAATCGCTGCGGCCCGTGCCCACCACAGCTGCTCCGCCAGCCTTGGCATCCTCGGGCATGATCTCCGGCACCGGGTTTGCCATGGGGAATACGATGGGGTTTTCCGCCATGGTGGCAATCAACTCCGGCTTCAACACGCCGGGCACGCTGACACCAATGAACACATCCGCACCGCGGATAGCCTCCGCCAGACCGCCGGTGAGATGGCGTTTGTTGGTCACATGGCACATTTCCTCCTGAGCGGGGCTCAGATGCTCCCGGCCCTCCACCACGATGCCATGCTTGCCCAGCAGGATCAAATCGCCCACGCCGAAATGCTGGAGATGCTTGGCAATGGCGATGCCCGCAGAACCCGCGCCGTTGATGACGCAGGTGATATCCTCCATCTTTTTGCCCACCAGCTTGAGGGCATTGATCAGCGCAGCCGCAACCACCACGGCAGTGCCGTGCTGGTCATCGTGGAAGACGGGAATATCGCAGATTTCCTTCAGCCTGCGCTCGATCTCAAAGCAGCGGGGCGCGCCGATATCCTCCAGATTGATACCGCCGAAGCTGCCGGAGAGCAGATACACCGTGCGGACGATCTCGTCCACATCCTTGCTTTTGATGCACAGAGGAAAGGCATCCACATCGCCAAATTCCTTGAAAAGGACACACTTGCCCTCCATCACCGGCATGCCCGCCTCGGGGCCGATATCGCCAAGGCCCAGTACTGCTGTGCCATCGGTGACCACTGCCACCAGATTGTGGCGGCGGGTCAGCTCGTAAGATTTATCCACATCCGCATGGATCGCCATGCAGGGCTCTGCTACGCCGGGGGTATAGGCCAGCGACAGGGCGCGGCTGTCCTCCACCTTGGCTCGGGCCACCACTTCCAGCTTGCCTGCCCACTCATAGTGCTTTTGAAGGGATTCCTCTCGAATATCCATCCGTTGATACGCTCCTTCGGTAAAAGTGCAATATACCGGTTCATTTTAGCATTATTCCATGGCATCCGCAACCAAGGGACAGGATTTATACACTTGACAAAACCTTTTCTTCTGTTATCATCTTCCCCGAATACCACAAAGGAGAAACGCCCATGAAGAGCCTCATCGCCCGCATGCGCAAAAACGCTGTCATCGATACCCTGTGCACTCTGGAGGGCAATGCCAAGCCCTGCCTGTATCTGGAGCCGCTGTGGGGTATCCCCTACAACCTGTACGCGCCCCTTGCTTCCGTTTATATGGCTGCACTGGGCCTGAGCCCCAGCCAGATCGGTCTCATCTCCACCATTTTTCTGGTTTCCCAGATGTTCTGGGCGCTGCTCAGCGGCGTTTTGACGGACAAGCTGGGCCGCCGGGTCTGCACCGGTATCTTTGACTGCGTCAGCTGGACGATTCCTGCCCTTTTGTGGATGCTGGCGCAGGACTTCCGCTGGTTCGCGGCAGCCGCAGTGTTCAACGGCGCGTGGCGCGTTACCGAAACTTCTTGGGATCTGCTCATGATCGAGGACGCGCCGGAAAGCCGTCTGGTGCATATGTACACCCTCACCTCCATCGCAGGCCTGCTGGCGGGCTTCGTCTCCCCCATCGCCTATTTCTTTGTGCAGAAGTTCACCATCGTACCCACCATGCGTTTCATTTATGGCTTCACCTGCGTGATGATGACCTCCAAGTTCGTCATCCTGTATTTCCTCAGCAAGGAAACCTCAGTGGGCAAGCGGCGCATGGCGGAATGCAAGAATATCAGCATTTTGAGCCGTCTGTGGGACAGCCGCAAGGTATTCTTCCGCATGCTCAAGTCCAAGCGCATCCTGCTGACGGTGGCCTTTGTGGCCTGCTACAGCGGTATCTGCAACGTGAACGGCTCCTTCTGGCCCCTGCTGATCACCGAAAAGCTGGGCATCCCCACGGAAAACCTGTCCATCTTCTTTACCATTAAGAACCTGTTCATGCTGGTGTGCTACTTTGTGGTGGCTCCCAGACTGGATGTGCGACGTTTCCGGCATCCGGTGCTGCTGGGTCTGAGCCTTCTGATCCTCCAGCAGGTGCTGATGATGCTCATGCCCACCGGCATGTACTGGCTGGTGATCGTGGCGGTCATTCTGGAGGCGCTGGCCCTGTCCATTCTGGATCCCATGCGCGGCTCGTTGCAGATGATCAACATCGACCGGGAGGAACGCGCCCGGATGCTGAGCTACTTCTACGCCCTTTGCATGCTGATCACCTCGCCGCTGAGCTGGCTGGCGGGTCTGGCTGCGGAAGTGGACCGTGCCTATCCCTTCGCCATGAACTTCGTGCTGACGGTGATCGCCATCGTGCTGACCTGTGTGTTGTGGAAGGTGCGGCGCACGGATCTGGATGACGACGTGGCCTGAGCAAAGGCACGACAGATCAAAACAGCAGAAAACCCCGGAGGACTGTTCCGTATGGACATTCCTCCGGGGTTTCGTTTTCCCAGCCATTCACCGCACCCGCACAGCCCGGCTCATGTCAGCCTGCTCCCCCGCCACCGGGGCCAGCCACAGTTCTCTGGGCAGAACCTCCGTGGCAGGATAAATAAACTCAGCCCAATTTGCGCCATAGCCATTGTTGCCGCCCTGATCCGCGACCACTTTGCCGGTGCCGTCCACAAGCTCCAGCCCCAAAACCCATGGCGCTACCAGTTCGGAGCCGTCATAGGCGTAAATCAAATTGCCTTGTTCATCGAAGAAGCCCTCCCCATTGGCTTCCCGATAAGCTCCCACTGCCTCTGGAGACACCTCCAGACGCAGGGTGATATAGGTCATCAGGGGCGAAAACGCCGCCTCGGAAACTGCGGCAGTGAAGCCATCCAAATGGATGGGCTGGTTGGGTGCTGTGATCTCCAGCTGCCTATGCCGGGTGGTATCCAGCGTGAAGGAAACCATGCCCGCTTCCGGCAGCAGGAGCGTACCGTTCTCATCGTACCTTTCCGGGTGATGCAGACGGCTGTAATCCTCCAGCGGCTGCCGCTGACCAATGGGCAGAGCGATTTCCGTCGGGCCGCTCAGCTGCACATGTTCGTTATCCAGCCGGTATACCCATTTTTCGGTCAGCTTGCCTGTCTGGGGATCCATATGTGTACTGCCGTAGGAATTGGCGGGCATATCCATGGCTTTGCCGTTAAACCAGATGTGGTCGATCCACCAGCCCACGCCCCGTTCATGAAGCAGTTCCGGCGTGGTAAGTGTGTCCGCATCCAGCAAGCGGTAGCTGTATACCAGCAGCAGGGAGCGCCCATCATAGCCCGCCTCCTCCACGGTGATCTCCACATTATTGACGGCTGTTTGCGCCAGATGACCGCGCATGACCGTATCGGCTCCCCCAGGAATACCGGCAAAAGGCCACAGGCCGTCAAAAATCTGCCAGTGCACCGCCGCCACCGCTGCAGTCGCCAAAGCCAGCACGATCAGTGCTGCCACCAACAATACCCGGCGCATGGGCGGCAGCCTGCGGACCTTCTCTGTTGTTTGAGATTCTTCTGCCACAATCCGGTTCAGGGTGCCAGTCACCGCCAGATGGAAGCTTTCCGGCACAGGGGGCATCTCCGCTGCCAACAGTTGCTTCAGTCGAATATCGGTCATGCGTCTCCCTCCCATTCCTCTTTCATTAGTGCGCACAGGCGTTTTCTGGCATACATCAGGCGGGTTTTCACCGTGCCTTGGGGAATGCGCAGCATTTGCGAGATCTCGCTGACGGAGCAGCCCTCCAGATAGTATAGCAGGATCACCGTCCGCCACTCCGGCTTCAGGCACTCAATGGCCTCCCGGACGGATAAAGGGTCGCTGGCAGGGGCCTCCTCCCTTGCCATCTCCTCGTCGCTCATCAGGGTCTGCCGGCTCTGCCTCCGGAGAATATCATTGCAGGTATTCACCAGAATCCGCATGAGCCACGGTTTGAATTTTTCCGGATTGCGCAGGCTGTCCCGCCGCTGCCATGCCCGGGTGAGCGCTTCCTGTACCGCGTCGGCACAGTCCGCTTCCCGGCCAAGAACGGACCAGCTGATGTGGAACATCAGCCGCTCAAGCTGGAGGGCTTGGGCCTGAAAGGTTGCCGCATCCATGGTTATCTCTCCTTCCATATAATGGTTGGTATTCGTGCACGAACCGGCGCATCCCTGCCAGCGAATCCAGCTGAATGGAAAATGCGCTCTGCTGATAAGACGGCAGAGCGCATCATTTGGTTCAAGATGATTAGCCTTTTCCGTTTTTCTGAATCTCAGCCATCCTCTCCCCTGCTTCCTCCAGCAGGCGGTATATATAGCTGCGGCTATAGTGCATCTTTCGGGCGATCAGACCGCAGGGGACACCATCCAGCATGCGCTGGGTGGCTACCGCCCGCAGCAAACCCGCTGGCAGACGCTCCACCAGCGGACGGATCGCTGTCAGCAATGCATCCCGTTCCTGTTCCAGTTCCTTGATTCCCCAGCGTTCTGCTTCACTTTCCAGCACGGCATACTCGATGCGGCTGTGTTCCACACCCCTTCCATACCGCACCGGGGTCAGGCGGCTGTTGGCCCGTTGAGCGCCCTGCATCAGGTAATTCATACGGCCCTTAGCCCGTGTGATGGCACGGTGGATCTCGTCAAGGCGGGCCAGTACATCCTTGAGGTCGAGCACGCCATCGTGAAGAAACGCTTGCAGACTGTTGGCTTGTTTACTCATCATTGTTCTCCTTTGTTCACCTCAGGTCAGCCGGAGGACGGATGAATGGCCCCATCCCTCCTTTTCTCTGCATTCTTCCGGCAAAACACGAACGTTTGTTCGTGTTTGTGTTTCCATCATAATCCAGCCTGGGCAAAATGTCAATACCACAAACAAAGTGACACAAAAAAAGACAATCTTCGATTCCAATGTATCCATTTTGTCATGTTGCACCACTGTACTGCATCCAAAACAGGAAACAAAAACAGTCTTCCCAAAAGGTTACACGTTGCCGTATTCTTCCATATCAGGCCTTGACGGAATTGGTAAATCTATGTACAATAGAAAGACAAATACCGCTCTGATCTTGTGAATAAGAATCGTGACGGAGGCGAAGACGGTGAACGCAACAAATACAGCATCCCAGAAACAGCAAAGGCGTGGCGCGCTTGTGCTGGTGTTGATGATGCTTTCCACCTTCCTGGTTTGTTCGCTGAGTGCGTCAGCAGATTTTCTGCTGCCCATTCCCAGCGGAGAAGCCATCTTCATGGAAGGCGATTTGCTGATCGATACCAGTCATTGCAATCAAGGATACATCATGGCCAAACACGAGCCTAACGATAAAGCCCTCAAGCTGCGTCTCAGCTGCGGAAAGGCCTCTTTATCCTACGATTTTACGGCCGATGGTCAGTACGAGGTGTTCCCACTGCAGCTGGGCAGCGGCAAATACAAGATCGAAGTGTTCCAGCAGGCATCCGGGCGCAAGTACAAGCCCTTGGTGGATACCACCATCGAAGTGGATATTTCCGACGAAACCCTGCCTTTTACCGTGCCCAACCAGTATGTGGACTACAATGCTGATTCCGATGCGGTGATCAAATCCATCGAGCTGTGCCATGGTCTGGAAAACGACTTTGACAAGTATCAGGCGATCTACCGCTACATGGCGAACCACATGATCTACGACTTTGACAAGGCGCGCAAGGTCAGCACCGGTTATCTGCCTGTGGTGGACGATGTGCTCTATGAGCAGAAGGGTATCTGTTTTGACCTGTCCGCCCTGATGGCTGCCATGCTGCGCACCCAGGGCATTCCCACCCAGTTGGTGATCGGCTATGCCGACAAGATCTACCACGCATGGAATCTGGTATATCTGGACGGCGTATGGTACCGCTGCGATATCACATCCGATATTATGTGCATGGACATCAGCCGTTACACCACCGAACGCTACTATTAAGATTGCTGATACAGAATTTGAAGGAGGAATCCGCATGAGCCGTAAACTGCGTTTGAGCAACGAGGAGCTGTCTGTTCTGTGCGAACAGGTGGCGCTGGTGCTCCGTGCCGGTCTGCCCGTACACGATGGTGTGGAAGCATTGTGCGAGAACTACAAGGGAACCCGTTTTGAGAAAGGCTTCGATACCCTGAGCATCACCGTGATGGAGACCGGCAGCCTGGCCACCGGCTTCAAAGAGGCAGGCATGTTCCCCGATTACCTGATCTCCATGACCGAGATCGGTGAAAAAACCGGTGAACTGGACAGCGTGATGGAAGAGTTGTCCATGTATTACGAGCGCGAAGCCGCCAACAAGCGTTCCATCAAGAGTGCGCTGTTCTATCCCCTGCTGCTCATCGTGATGATGGCGCTGATCATCGGCGTGCTGGTGACGCAGGTGCTGCCCATTTTTGACAGCGTTTACGGCAGCTTTGACTCCACCAACAGCGCAGGCTGGATGAATATCGCGGTGTCCTTCGGTAAGATCACTCTGATCGTCGCCGGCGTGATCCTGCTGCTGGTGCTGATCCTCCTGTTGGTGCTTAAGCTGGATAACAGCCAGAAGGTACTCCAGTGGCTGCAGAATGCCATCACGCCCCTGCGCAAGCTGGAGCAGAAGCTGTCTGCTTCCCGCTTTGCCTCCACTTTGGGCATGATGCTCCGCAGCGGCTTCCCGCTGGAGGAGAGCATGGAGCTGATCGAAAACCTGTTTACCAATAAGCGTCTCAAGGAGCGCGTCGCCCAGTGCCGCCAGAAGATGGACGAAGGCACCGCGTTCCCGGAGGCTGTCAGCGAAACCGGTATTTTCGAACCCCTGCATTGCCGTATGATCTCTGTGGGTTTCCGCGCTGGTCAGACCGACCGTGTCATGAGCAAGCTGGCTGCCCTCTATGATGAGGATGTCAACACCCAGATCGGTCATTTGGTGTCCATCATCGAGCCTTCTCTGGTGGCTCTGATGTCTGTGATCATTGGCGCGATTCTCATGTCCGTCATGCTGCCGCTGCTGAGCATTATGAGCAGCATCGGCTGATGCCTGTGCTTCAGCCCATCTCAACGGGAAAGGGGGGGAGACCGTGAAAGTGGAAAAAAACAGCATGTGGAAAGGTGCGCTGCTGACGGTGCTGGTCTTTGCTTTGATGATCGGCGTTCTGATGTATGGCGCATCCACTGTGAATGATGTAAGCGATAGCGAGAAAATGGCCGAGCTGGAAGATTCCGTGCGCCGCGCCTCCATCCTTTGCTATGCCGTGGAAGGCCGCTACCCGGACAGTGCCGAGGAACTGTGCCAGCACTACGGTCTGTCCTACGATCAAAACAAATACATTGTGCAGCTGGATAGTTTTGCATCCAACCTGCTGCCTGATATCCGCATTCTGACCATCGGAGGTGAGGCGGATGAGTAAGCAAAAGCAAGGCAATGCCATGACCAGCCATGCGGTGGGCGGCCTGTTTATCTTCTGCCTGATCGCGCTGTTTGCTGTGCTGGCTGTCACCCTGACGCTGACCGGCATGCGCGCTTATCAGAGCGTCAGCGAGGCTTCCGCAGGCAACAGCGAAGCACAGATCGTGCTCAGCTACCTGCTGAACAAAACCCACGCATTGGATACTTCCGGCGCCGTCTCCATCCACGAGGAGGATGGCATCCAGTACCTGTGTCTGGATGAATACTGGGGCGCGGATGTATATCAGACCCGCATCTATGCCGTGGATGGCGAAATGCGGGAATACTACTGCGATGCCTGGGATGAATTCAAACCCGAACTGGGCGACCCGCTGGCGGATGTGGATCAGCTCACCTTTGCCATGACCTCTCCCCGGCTGCTGACCGTGTCGGTGGTGCTGGCGGACGGTTCCGCAGAGGAACTGCATATCGCGCTGCGTTCTCAGGAGGTGCCCCAATGAAAAGATATCAGGGCAACATTCTGTTGATTGAGCTGTTGATCGTGATTCTGTTCTTCTCTCTGTCGCAGGTGGTGATGGTGCGGGTGTTTGCTTCTGCTCACCAGAAGTCCCACGACAGCGTACAGCTCCGCCATGCTCTGATGGCTTGCGAGGATATCGCAGAGCAACTGAGCGTCAGTGAGGATCCCGATTTGCTGCTGATGCAGCTGGATTTCACCGGCGAGGACGGCAGCTACTTCCGCTGCGACGAGCACGGTTTCGATCTTTACGTACAGCATCACAGAGAGGAAACCGAGGCGGGCACCCTGCTTTCCTCCACCGTAACTGCACAGAAGGATGAGGCGGAGATCCTCTCCCTGCCGGTTTCCCTCTATGTGCCGAAGGAGGGTGCGCTATGAAGAAGCAAGATACCCAGCAACGGGTTGGCGTGGGCGTTTCCTCCGTACTGATGATTCTGGTGGTTCTGGCAATGACCGCTCTTTCCCTGCTGGCCTTTGGCAGTGCCCGCTCCAATGAAAGCATGACCCGCCGCAACGCGGACATCGGCGCCAGCTATTATCTGGCTGCGGATCAGGCCCAGCGTAAGCTGGCGGAGATCGATGCCGTTCTGCTCAAAGGACAGGCTGAGGCTGCCGACATTCTCTGGTATGAGGATAACGGTCCCGAAGGCGTCATTTGGGAAGAATCCATGGATGGGATCACCTTCTCCTTCTCCGTAGAAACCGACTATCAGCAGGCTGTTACCATGCAGGGGCTGGTGACCGAAGGGCCCCAGCGTTACTGCATCATTGCCCATCAGGTGATGGACAACGCCGCTGAAATGGAAGAAGATTATTTCTTGTTGATGGGTGATTAACGATGGAAGACTTTGAAGCCTTGAAAACGATGCTCCGTGATACCCTGCTCAAGGGCGGCTCGGACATCTACATCATTCCCGGATCACCCATCACCACCAAAGTCAACGAGAAATTCGTTTCGCTGACAGAAGGCAAGCAGGGTACCGTGGAGTGTACCAACTACATCAAACAGATCTATGAACTGGCAGGTCAGCGCGATATCAGCCGTTTGGCGCAGGAAGGCGATGACGACTTTTCTTTCGGTCTTGCGCAGGTGGGCCGTTTCCGCTGCAATGCATTCAAACAGAGAGGAACCTTTGCAGCCGTTTTGCGTGCTGTGCCTTTTGAACTGCCCAACCCAGCCAATCTGGGCATCCCACAGGTGGTGCTGGATCTGAGCAACCGCCGTCAAGGCATGGTGCTGGTCACCGGACCCGCAGGCAGCGGCAAAAGCACCACGCTCAGCTGCATTATCGACCGCATCAACAGCGAAGCCAACGCTCATATCATCACGCTGGAAGACCCCATCGAGTTCATTCATCCCCACAAAAAGAGTATCGTTACCCAGCGCGAGATCATGAACGATACCCAAAACTTTGCCCATGCCCTGCGCAGCGCGCTGCGTCAGGCGCCGGACGTGATTCTGCTGGGTGAAATGCGCGACTACGAAACCATCCAGACGGCCCTCACCGCTGCTGAAACTGGTCACATGCTGCTGAGCACCCTGCACACCACTGGTGCCAGCAAAACCATCGACCGCATCGTGGACTCCTTCCCCTCCGGTCAGCAGGCGCAGGTGCGCATGCAGCTGTCTCTGGTGTTGAAAGCCGTGGTCAGTCAGCAACTGATCCCCTCCACCGATGGTGGACTGGTGGCTGCTTTTGAGGTCATGATCGTGGACAACGCCATCTCTAACATGATCCGCGAAGGCAAGGTACACCAGATGGACAATGTGATCTACGCCGGCGCGGCACAGGGTATGTTCACCATGGATACCGACATCATGCGTCTGTACAAAGCGGGCAGGATCTCCAAAGAAAATGCCCTCATGTATTCCATCAATCAGGAACTGATGGCGAAGAAGCTGGGATAAGGACGATTTGGGGCGCTGCCCCAAACCCTGCCAAGGGCTCTGCCCTTGGATCCCGGCAGGGAACTGAGTTCCCTGCACCCTCCACATTTCAATCAAAAAAGGAATCTGCCATTTGCAGCGCATGTGGCAGATTTCTCTTTTTATCGTTTTTTCATGAATTGGGACAGGCTGTTCAGCGGCGCATCCTCATGCGCTGCGCGTGAAAGCCCGGCTGGACCAACGCCCTCTCCCAGCACCCGTACACAGGTGGCATCGTCCGGGCGCAGGTCTGGATCCGCGTTCAGCAAGTCCCGCACCAGCCAGCGCATAGGATCCGGCAAGGTGTCCGAGAGCCTGATCTCCGCGCCATCCAGTACCGCTTCGTACAAATAAGCGTGCCGGTCCCGGTCAAATCCCGGCAGTTCACCAGTCCACATCCGATGAATGATCGCTCCGAAAGCAAAACGATCAATAGCCGCTGTCATGGGCGCATCCAGTCCGGTCATGCGCAGGAACGCTTCCGGGGATAAATACACCGGATCGCCTTCCAAACCGCTGCCAATGGGCGGCGGATCATCCAGCAGGAAGCCGCTGTCCAGATCGATCAACCGCACCTGATAGCCCCAGCTGCGGTTGGTGAGCAGAATGTGTTCCGGTTTCAGATCCGCATGGACGATCTGCTGCAGATGCAGCCTTTGCAGGCAAAGCGCCAGATGATACAATACCTGCCGCTTCTCTGCCTCCGTCAAGCCGTCCTTGTTTTCGCCATTGATCTCTGTGTACACCGCCTCGCTGATGGCATAGTAGTGACCGCTGTATCGGAAAAAATCCAGCACCGGCACCAGCGTATCGCCCAGAACACAACTCATGGCAGAATACAGACGCTGCTTGCGGCTTTCAAACTGTCTGCACCTCTCCCGCTGCTTTTCCTTGAGAAGGTTATCGGCCTTAGAGGGATAAACCGGCGAAAGGAACTGCTTCAGGAAGAACCGCTGACCACCGCGGCTGGCAATGCACCAACGGGCGCTGCCACTGCCTGCAGTCTGCAGCGGCGTGAGCGGACTATATTCGCCAATCCTGCCCGTCATCAGGCGTTCCCTCCGTTCGATCATAATCCACGCGATACCGTTGCCAGCAACCGCGGGCTACTTCTCTGTCCTTCCGTTTCCGGCGGGCAGGGGTAATAAACTGGTGCTTCAGCTGCTCAAAACGGGGCAGGAAATATTCCTTCATGGCATCGTAATCCACAAAGCCGCGAAGGCAGCACAGCAGCGTCATATCGTCCTGCATGCTGGCAGCCAGCGTTTTTTCAAGTTTGCGCTGCCAACGCACTGGATTGGCAGAGTGCAGCATGGTGTCCAGCAGCATCATTTCCAGTTCCATGGGGCTGGAAAATGCATTGTACGTGCCATCTGTCATGCACAACAGCATCCCCTTTTCCGGCATGGAAAAACGGCGCATATGCAGTTTGGGCGTCTGATCGGCGCAGACCAGATTGCTCAGGGGCCGGTCCAGCAGCAAGCTGTCAAAAGGATCGGGATTGCCGCGCACATCGTCAGCTGTATACTGATGTAAGCCACCTGCATCCAGTGTGTAGCCCCGGCTGTCTCCCGCCCAGAGAAAACAACCTGACTTGCTGCGGTCGTTGGCAAACAAGGCACACAGGGTAGTGGGCAGGGTACGCTGCATACTGCCCACAATGCGGGAGGTTTCCTCCTGACAATAAACATTGGCAAAGCTTGCAAACACTGCGCCCACTTCCTGCTGCAGATCATCCAGCTGGAAGCGCCCTTCCTCGGGCGTTATGGGCACCTGAGGCTGTTCCTGCCACCATCCCTGCACCGCCCGGGTCGCTAACCGGGAAGCCAGATAAGCCCCTGTATGATGTTCCAATTTGTCGTAGCGTTTGCTGCCCAAACCGCCGCAGCCGTCCGCCACGCAGAGGATCACACTGCCGGGCAAACTGGATACAGCAAAGCTGTCCTCCCCATGTTCGGGGACGACAGCCAGTTGTACCGATACAATCTCGCCCAGCAATCGCAGCGCCTCCTCAAGTCGTAATGTCTGATCAGATGGTGTTGCAAACAGCGTCCAGCACCTGCCGGTATTCCACATCCAGCAAGCCTTCGCTCACCGTCTGCACATGGATCACCTGACCCCATTCGGAGGAAATGCGGCTCCAGTCGGGCGCATCTGGGGCGAAAATCAACAGACGCTTGGCGTTCTCGTCCATACCGCCGCCCAGCTGCTCATCTTCCCACCACAGGCTCAGTTCATCAAAATTCTCTGCCATGCCCTCGGGATACCATGGCGCAACCTTGCCATGACCCAACTCATGGGTGGGGGCATCGGACCAGACCACGATGATGTGACGCTTCTTTACGCCTTCCCGGGTCCAATCGCTGCGGATGGCATAGCCCAAGGCTTCCAGACCATCCTCAGGGATATCGCCGCCGCCCTTGGCTTCGATGCCATCCATACACTCATAGAACATCTGCGCCTGCTGGGGCAGCACGAAAAAGTCGCTGGAGAGCATTGCTTCCTCGCCATCGTTGATATAATCACGGAAGGCAATCACTCGGACCCGCAGCTGGTCGATGGTTTTGTGCTTCTTTTCCATTTCGGCAGCCACATCCCGGTACAGGTTCAGCGCATTCTGCTTGACAAAATCCAGAACATGACGCATGCTGCCCGTAGCATCAATACAGAACACCATATCCACATGATAGGTCAGTTTATAATCAGGCATAGGAATCCTCCTTTAAAAATCACAGGATTTCTTATAGATTTCTGCATCCATAGCGCGGATTCCTGCCAAAAGCGGCAGGAATCGGCAGGGTTCTCATCGAATTATTAATAGTATGTATCCAACATGCAGGGGTGAACCAACGATGAAACCCAAAAAGCTTATTGGTAACACACTTATGGTTCTGGGCAGCGTGACCCTGTTGATCAGTCTGCTTGCCATGTATTTACCAACGGTACAGAACCGTCAGACACAATTGATCGTGGCCTCATTCCAGGCACCGTCCAGTAATCCTTTGATCCAGTGGATGAACAACGGCATGAATTTTGCTATGGAACACAGCCTTCTGCTGCTGCTCATCGGTATTGGTATCGTTGCTGGCGGCGTTTTGTTGATCCTTTCTGCCCGCACGGACAAACTGATCGCAGAGCAAACCAACGACAGTGTTCCAGCTGCAGTTGTCAGACCTGTACCCATCCGACCCGCTGCGCCGTCGCAGAATCAGCCCATTGTACCCGTGACCGCAGCCGTTCCAGAAGCCAATCCCTTTGCCCGCTATATGAAGGATGATGCTTTGCCCAAGAGCACTGCAGCGGCTGCAGCCCAGCCTGTGCCGCAGCCTGCTCAAGCGGCACCTGCTGACAACGAGAGTTCCCACGACGATATTCTGAATATCTGGAGCAAAATGCAGGAACAGCCTGACAGCTCTGATGAGTTGTTTATTCAGCCCGTTCGCGTAGAGGACGATGAAGCCTACCGCCGCCCGGAGGATCAGCCTGAAGAAACCAATCCTTTTGCCGAGGCTGCCGCGCTTTTGCCGGAGATCACACCTATCGAAAACATACAGACAGAATCCAAAAGCTTCATGCCGCCCGACACAAATCCGGCTTCCAACATGATCAGCGATGCAAAAATCGCAGTTCCGACCCAACCCGAGACTGCACCTGCTACAGAGCCGGTGCTGGACACGCCCCGTCCCCTCATCCGCTCCACCTTCCGCAAATCAACAACGGATCAACCCGCTCAGGATCCAGCAGAATCCGCGGAGATCGCTGTTCAGGCAGCCTCCGAACCTTCAGGCCAAACCATGGAAACGTTCTCTGAAAAAGTCATGGAAGCACCGGCTCTGCAGCCAGCCTCCCGCATCAAGAGCACCATGGGCCGGAAACGCTGAAAAGTGGTTGACAAACGTTGATTTCGTGGTAACATAGGTTTGGTAACAATGTTTCAGAATGGAGGACTTTGCAATGGATGCTTCAATTCGTTCCACTTGCACCCAAGTGCGCCGTGATATCATCAATATGACGGCGGATGCGGGCTGCGGCCATCCCGGCGGTTCCCTCTCCATCGTGGAAGCGCTGGTCGCCCTGTACTTCGATGTGATGAACATCGACCCCAAGAACCCCAAGGCTGAAAACCGCGACCGTTTCGTTCTGTCCAAGGGTCATGCTGCTCCTGCGCTGTACGCAGTGCTGGGCGAGCGCGGCTACTTCGACACCGCCGAGTTCAAGCAGTTCCGTCAGCTGGACAGCATTCTGCAGGGTCACCCCGATATGAAGCGCTGCCCCGGTGTGGACGCTTCCACCGGCTCTTTGGGTCAGGGCATCTCCATCGCCACCGGTATGGCGCTGGGTGCCAAGGCGCAGGGCAAGGACTTCCAGGTATATACCATGATCGGCGACGGCGAGTCTCAGGAAGGCCTCGTCTGGGAAGCCTGCATGGCAGCTGCTCACTACAAGCTGGATAACCTGACCATCCTGTTTGACCACAACGGCCTGCAGATCGACGGCTCCAACGACGAGGTTATGAGCCTCGGCGATGTGTCTGCCAAGTTTGCTGCCTTCGGTCTGGACGTGGTGGAAGTTGCCGACGGCAATGACTACGATCAGGTGCTGGCTGCCCTCAAGCAGCCCCATAAGCCCGGCATGCCCAAGCTGATCCACCTGCACACCACCAAGGGCAAGGGCGTCAGCTTCATGGAGAACGATGCTGGCTGGCACGGCAAGGCTCCCAATGCCGAGCAGCGCGAAAAGGCCCTGAAAGAGCTGGAGGTGTAATGAGCATGGAAAAGAAAGCTACCCGAGTCGCCTATGGCGAGTACATTGCCAAGCTGGGCGAGACCAATGACAAGCTGGTTGTGCTGGATGCTGACCTTGCCGGTGCTACCATGACCCAGTATTTCAAAAAGGCCCATCCCGATCGTTTCTTTGACTGCGGTATTGCCGAAGCCAACATGGTTGACTTGGCTGCCGGTATGTCCACCACCGGTCTGGTGCCCTTCTGCAGCACCTTCGCTGTGTTCGCCAGCCGCTGCCTGGATCAGATCCGCAACACTGTTTGCTACCCCAAGATGAACGTGAAGTTCGCCTTCACCCACGCCGGCATCACCCTGGGTGAGGACGGCGGCAGCCATCAGGCGCTGGAAGACATCGCCATCATGCGCGCCCTGCCCAACATGACCGTGTTCGTTCCCTGCGATGCCAAGGAAACCGAGCGCTGCATTGATGCCGCTCTGGAGATCAACGGCCCCGTGTACATCCGTCTGGCCCGTCTCCCCTCCCCCATCTTTGAGATGGATATGCCCTTCATCCCCGGCAAGGTAAACGTGCTGCGGGAAGGCAAGGACGAAGTGCTGCTGTGCAGCGGCGTTATGGTCAGCGAGTGCATGGCCGCCGCCGAGCTGCTGGCTGCTCAGGGCAAGGATGTTTGCGTGGTCAACTGCCACACCATCAAGCCTTTTGACGAGGAAGGCGTGCGCGAGCTGGCGAAGACCCACAGGCACATCTATACCGTGGAAGAGCACAACGTCATCGGCGGTCTGGGCGATGCTACCGCTGCTGCGCTGGTGAACATGGACGGCGTGAAGCTGACCAAGCTGGGCATGCAGGATGTGTTCGGCGAGAGCGGCAAGCCTGCCGACCTGCTGCGCAAGTACAAGCTGGATGCTCAGGGTATCGCTGATACCGTGCTGGGCAAGTAATTCTTGCAAACGCAAGGACCGGAACATTCGTTGTTCCGGTCCTTTTCTTTATGAATTGGCAAAGCTCATTCATCTTTGATCATGTCCAGCAGTTCTGTCAATTCTTCGCAGCAGATTAGCCCCTCTACCCGGTTATGCACCAGAATCGGCTTCATGCCCCCATTCAGGCCACCCTGATAATCCGCAATCGGGTTATCTCCGATCATGTAGCAAAGCTTCGGATGACCCGCCACAGCGATGGCATGGTCGAAGATCTCCTTTCTGGGTTTTTCCCAACCAGCGCTGGCTGACAGAATATAGCCGGTAATGTAGGGCGCCAAGCCAAGCCTGCAAAACACCTGATCAAGCTCTGGAAAGTTGTTGGAAATAATATAGTTCTGATAACCTCGTTCACAGAATTGGTGCAACACCATTTGGGCATCTGCATAAATCCGGTAGTCATAAGCGATCACCTTCTGCCGGAACGCATTGCAGATGAACGGGATTTTTTCCGGTGCAATCCCCTGCTGCGCGCAAAAGTCACCAACTGCGTCGAGCAGTTCCTGCCACCATTCCTCACCACTCTGGTGTGCGTGATCCTTCTGCGTGTGCCATGTGCACACACGCTTCATCAACGCCGTGAGTTCGTCTTTTGCAGGGTGATATCCCGCTTCCTCCAAGGCACTCATCAGAGAACAGGCGAAGGATTCATTGCCATATAGAAGCGTTCCATCGCTATCCCAAAAGATTGCTTTTTTCATATTGACTCCTCCGACCTGATATGAACATAAGCCACAGCAAATGCTGTGGCTTAATCGTCATTATTCTGCTTCACCGGGTGTTGCAGTCACGAAGTAAATGATATCGCCAATGGCACGGAAGGTTTTAGGTGCCTGACCATTGATCTTGGTATCATACATCATCATGGAGGTGGACTGTCCGCCATCCAGATTATACGCTGTATGCGCGCCCAGATCATGCATCAGCTGTGCCAGCTGAGGTACGCTCAGGCCAACAGAATCCGGCTGATCCGGGCCGTCGGCTGCTACCAGCACATAGGTCAGCGGAGCAATCTGACCAATGCCCATACGCTGTTTGAAGGTCACTTCGCGAACGATCTCCAGCACCTCGCCATCCCGCACAAGGGCAGGTCCAAAGGCGAACGAATGCATAATGGGTACTTCCAGCTTGGCGTACTCTTCTTCCACCATAGGACGAATGATGTGCAGGTCGCCGTTCACATCCACCACAAGGCCATCATCTTCGGGAATAGCCCGATTGCGCAGCAATTCGCCGTTGCGGTACACGATCCCATAATTGTGATACGTGAACCAGTCGCCGTTTACCGCCGCAACCGCATGAACGCGCTTCTGCATGGTATCGATACGCATGGTCGCCTTCTGGGGATAGGGTTTCGCCAGTTCGGTGCAGAACTGATCCGGATCGGCAATCTGCACAAACATCACTGCACAAGGCGTGTCGTACACGCGGATCATATGCGCCTGCACATCGATGGTATCATCATGATAGTGCATGCCATCCTCGCTGAAACCGGCAGCGCTGGGCATGTAATTGTTCTTGGGTTTCTCCGGACGGACATAGTCGTCACCTGCGGGAAAAGTAACCGGCACCAACTGAGGCAACAACTCTGCCGGGATCGGTTCAGGGATATGGGCTTCCTCAGCCACGGCACAGCCAACAGCTAAGCATGCAACCAGCATCAGAAGGATCAAAACACGCTTTTTCATACATTCGTCTCCATCGTATTGTTACAAATACGGCGCATCCAGAGGACGCAGCCTGCGATCACGCAACAAGCAGCTGCCATGACCAGATAGCACTGATACACTTCCAGGAACAGCAGGAACGGTATACGGCCTTCCGTAGCAAACTCCAACAGCAGGCACAGAACCGCCATCAGCAGGAAAACCGTAAAACAGGCGATCTTGGAAACCGTCTTGCCCCTGCCGGATCTGATGCAGTAGCAGATCAATACCAGCAGAACCGCAACCCCACTGAACACTTCTTCAATACGGACAAAGCCCCAGCGCAGGAATTCATCCCGGCGAAGACTTTCCAGCACGATTTGAGCCGCCGCATACAATCCCAGCAGCAACAGCGCGCCGTCACCATCCCAAGTTTTCTTTCTGGTCAGCAAGACCAGTGCCAGCACGACTGCCACCAGTGCTTCTGCCATGAACAACGCCCACGCCCAGCCTTCATAATAGGCATCGTAGGTCATAAAGGGGAAGCGGCAGAAGAACATTTCTTCCTCAAACCAGTATTCACCATACCCCTGCCCGGCAAAGCCTTCCGCAATACGGGCTGCAGCCAGCATCAATGCAGCTGAGGGGGCGTAGGCCTCCAGCAGCTGCAAACGATCCTTCCCGCCTGCCATCAGCAGAACCAGTGCAGCGCCCAGTATGCCGCCGTAGAACATGTAACCCGGTTGCCAGAAAGCAAAGAGAAAACCAAAAGAATGGCTTTCAATCACATAGGCCGCGTCCATCAGGCAATGCATCAGGTGCGCGAAAAAGGCCACACCTATGGGCAACAGCACCGTCACAACAAGGAGCCTCCATCCGGCGATCCCTTTGCAACGGCCCCGGAGGGCGCCCAGCAGCAACGCCAGCACAGCGCCAACCGCCAAAGCCGCCCACACACCCGGTTCGTTGATCACACCAATCTCAAACATGCTGTCTTTCCTTACTTCCATCAAAATCGTTTGCAAAAGGGATTATTCATCCAGATCCCATTCGCAGAAGTAGCTCCATTCCTGATCGTCCCAGTGCTCGTAGAAATGAGAATCATTCCACGTGCCTTCGGTATGCTTGTAGAAGTACATACCGTACCTTTCTCGGGCGCTGTAGCTGGGCTCCAGCGAATCCCAGTTGGTGTATTCCACCGGCTCGCCGGTCACCCATACCCATGTACGGTCCCGCTCCTCGTCCATCAAGCCGAAATACGCGGTGGTAAAGCCGTTCTCCTTCATAAAATTGTGGACGAATAAATTCTCCTCAGCAGTGGTCAGGGTAGCCATGTGACCGCCCAGCGCTTCGCAGAAAGCACGGGCTTCGACCCAGTACTTCACGCCCCGGTACATACGATAGCAATGCTTGCTGCCATCCGGTGCCACAAAAACGGCCGATACCTGCGTGGTGGCATCATCCCTGAGCTGTTCCGCAGTGAATTTCATTTCCGTCACCTTGGCAACCAACTGGGCGGCATTGTTGTACTCACCCAGGCGAAGCAGAATCTCGTTGGATTCCTCTACCCGCCAGAGTTTCTTGAGCATCAGCGCCCGTTCAAAATCAAGGGCGTTCTGTTCTTCTTCGGACAGCGCTGCCTCCGGATCGCCACCCGCATTACGCCACGCTTCTTTGGCAGCATCAGCTTGCGCTGCGCTGTCTTCATAATCGCCGTTGAGTTCAAACAGCATCACGGCGCGGGCGTATTCACCGCTTTCCAGCGCTTTCTTCGCTGCCTTGTCGATCTCCTCATGACCCACCAGCAGAATCGCTTCATACATCCGCTCAGTGGCATCCTGACAGGGGCCGGCTTCGATAAAGGCATCACGGGCGGCAGCATAGTTCTTCGCTTCCATGAATGCCGTGCCTTTGTTGTACCAGTCAAGCTCCAACGCAGCCTGTTGCTCTGCCAGCAGACATTCTTCCGCCTTTTGGGCTTGATCCTTGCTGTCGCTGTAGCCCTTTAACGAAAGGAATTTTTCCTGTGCTGCGGCATAATCGCCCGCTTCAAACAGATCCTTTGCCTCCCGATACTCAATGGCAAGGATCTCCAACTCGCAATAGTAAAGATAATGCTTGCTGCGCTCATAATCGCCCAGCGCCTTCAGCGCTTCACGAGCTTCGTAATAATGGCCTTCATCATACAGCTTGCAGGCAGCGCGGTAATCCTCCCGCTTCTGATGGCGGCGGCTGTCCCGCGCCATTGCCGGACTGTTGGAATACTCACCAAGTGCATCGAAGGCTTCCGCAGCAGCCAGATAATCCTTGGCATCGTACAACGCTCTGGCAGCCTGATACTGTTCCTCCAAAGCAGCTTCGTCCACCTCTTCTGCCAGCGCATACAAGGGCAGACAGCCCAGCAGCAGGCACAGCGTCAGCAATGCGGACAGCAGCCTCACCAGATACTCGGCAGAACCCGTAGCATACATTTTCATGGATATGCTCCTTGCTGTTATTCTTCCTCACCCAGAATGGTTTCCAGCGGGAAAGTACCCAGCGTAATCATGCTGGTGACAGTACGGTCGTTTTCTTTGTTGTAGTGGCGGTCGGAGTTGATCAGGGAACCCATGAACACCAGCTTGACGGAGTTGCCGCCATCCAGATTGAGAGCTTCGGTGCAGCCCAGATCACGCATACGCTCCGCGCACCAGACCAGACCAACGCCGTCCGAGTCCTTGTGGCGGCCTTCCACCGTCATGATCAGGTAATGATTGGGTTCGATCATGCCCAGCGTCTGGCGGGGATTGATGTACTCAAACTTCTTTTCCAGCACCTGCTGACCGATTTCGCTGTTGCTCAGAAGCACAGGGCCGAAGCACCACACATCCGTAGCGCCCTGTGCCAGCAGTTCCTCAGCGCCGATCTCGCCTGCCAGATAGGTTTTCATGCTGCCATCGCCATAGAGGGCGATCACGTCGTAAGTGGGCAGCGTCCAGTGAGGCTGGCTGAGGGTATCGTCCGCCAGAATCACTCCGTCCTGAATGATGACACCGGGACGGCGCTTGGCATAGACACGGAATCCGTAGAAGTCATCACTGATGGCGAAAATGCTCTGCTTTTGCCGGGCAAAATCGTGGGCATACAGATACTTGCGGCCAATATGTTCCGGATTGGCATGCTGGGTCTGGAACTTGACACCAGGGGCCAGTTTGATTTCCGTCTCATACCAGATCAAGTTCCGGTCCCGTTCCACCACATCCTTGAACTGACGGATGTTGATGAACATCTCATGATCAATATAGGTCCATTCACCTGCTTCTTTATCGATCACCAGATAGTAGTCTTCCTCCGAATCTTCAGGCAGCAGACCATATTCGGTCAGCGCAGGCGCGTCGCTGCGCAGGGGATAAATGGGCTGGAAAGCGGCTGGCGCTTCCTCTGCAAAAGCGGCTACGCCCGCCATCAACAAAAGCAATACCAGTACTGCCAAAACCAAACGCTTGCACAGTTTGCCAAATCCGTACGACATGTTCCATACTCCTTTGTTTATCTCATTGAGAATCAAATGTATTATTCGCCTACGGTGATCCACAGTACCGGGCGCATGGTATTACCGGGCCAGTCCACATCCTGCATACCGTATTTGGTAATCCGTCCGTCCACGCGCATGCCGCAGATATCCATTTTTCTTGCGCCGGGGGTACGGGTCCACCAGCGGCAGCTGCCCAGTTTCTCGCCCACCGTGCAGCCCTGCGCGATCACATACGCCGTGGGATATGCCACCCGATCTGCCATCTCCGGCATAAAACGCAGCACCTCATCCACGCTGAGCAGATAGATCTGATCCAGCGTATCCTGCCCCGCACCTTTCATGCCGTGCGGATTATCATTTTTCACGGTAGTGGTCAGAATCAGCGACTGTTCCTCTGCTGAGAACGCTTCCTGAACAAACTCGCCGTTCATCCACGTACGCAGATCGGAAGCGCCCCAATACATCGGCACCCGCTGCGGATAGAAAATAACGGTTTCAAGGCAGTACTTGCTCATCAGCCAAGCTTTGTTATCCTGCACTTCCAGAACAATCCATTCAATTGGCTCCTTGCCGTTATCCAGCACATTGTCCTGTTCGTAGTGACCAAATGTGATCACTTCCCCCGCCTCAGGAACCGGAACCGTCAGCGCGAGCGCGCTGGAAGAAATGCACATCGCAAACAGAAGGCATAGACAAAAAAAGCGTTTCATGGTGTATGAACTCCCTTCGGCATGTTTCAAAACAATTCGGTTTATTATAGCACAACATAAATTACAAAGCAATCCGATTTACATCTGACAAATGTAATGCTATAATGACAATACCGAACAAAATACGTTCGCATACTCTGTCATAAAGGGTGTTACATCGATGCTTTTTAATCACCGGAAACTGTTGCGCAACTCTGTAACGGTTCTTCTGGCTCTGCTTATTTGCCTTATTTTGACACCTGCTGCATATGCTTCCACCCATCAGGCGACCCGTTACTTTGTGGATTTTTCCTATTTGAAACAGATAGCGCCCAATACCGTGGCATGGCTCTATTCACCCAATCAGGTATTCAACCTCCCACTGCTTTTCTCAAAAGACAGTCAGCATTACCTGCGCTATCGTTTCGATGAAAAGCTGGATTCCGCAGGCGGTCTTTTTTTCACCGGCGATACAGAACCGGATTTCACTGAATCCGTTCTGGTGCTGCGGGGCGCAAATGCCAACGATAACCTGTTATTCGGCTCCTTGAACAACTATCGAAACGACAAGACCTATTACGAACAAAACCCGACATTTTATATGCTCACGCCAAACGGCGACTTCCAACTGGATGTTTTTGCCGGGATTCGCACCACCCAAAACGACGCAGACAGCTGGATCCCTTCCAGCAGCAATCCAATGGATTCTCTACCGGGTATTCTGGAGCGTTCCTTCCTGACACCTATGCAAGAAGCCTTGCCGGAGGATGGCGACCAGTGGCTGGTTATGTCCGCCGAAGGAAAATCACAGGAAAGCATCCGATATCTTATCTTTACCCGTTGCCGCCCCATCCACTACACCGGTCAGGAAACAGCAGTCGATCTGACCCAGATGGAACTGGACTCCCGCGAGACCCTGAATGGATGGTTCACTGTGGACGGTGTCGGGCGATGGATGGTTTACGGACAGAACGACCCCAGCTGGGATCGGTTGACATTTGAAACGGTACGTTCCAGCAGGCGGAGGCCCTTTGGCGACGGCGGCTGCGGTCCAACAGCAGTGGCGCTTGCCATTGCCAATCTGCTGGAACCCGATGATCTGCTGAAGATTAACGATTACGCCCCTGTTCCCTATGGGTATACACTGTGCAGCTGTTCCCTCACACCTACCTACTGCCGGCAGTACCACGTGCCTTATCTCATTGACGAGCCGCAAGAGATGCTTCGGTATTTCCCGCTGGTGATCGGCAGTTTTGCCACAGGCTACAACACTTTGGGCGTGCAAGGCCGCTATGATCGCTTCGGTACCAGCATGGATTATCTGCCTGCGCTGTGCGATCAGGTATACGGAATTGTCCTTGAGGAAGCAGACAGCAAGGAGAGCGCCTTCCGCTTTTTGCAGGAAGGGCGCGGATTGGCCGTAACCTGCACAGGCCGCGGTTCACCCTTCACCAGCAGCAGTCACTTCATCACACTGGCTGGTGCCGATGATACCTACCTGTATATTCTGGATCCTCTCAGGCGAGAGGAAGCGGATTACGAGGCTCTTGATTATTATCATTGGCTGGAGGTTCTCACCCCCGGACTGGTTCGCCTGAAACGCTCCAACGCCATGAACCTGATGATGTCCCCCATCTATCTCATGTACCTTCCAGAATAACAAGCCCTGTACAGCCTACATCCTTCCTGCCAAACCGCAGGGAAAACGTTGTTTGCTGACAAGCAATCAAAGAAGCTGCTTCTTTAGGAGGCAGCTTCTTTTTCATTCCAGATCAGAAATCATACAGTAAAAGCCCCAGATCCGACAATTGTCAGATCTGGGGCTGATACGATCCGTTTGTTTCCCATCAAGTTTCAGGAATGGGATCAGATTCGAGTTCCGGTTCGGGAATGGGATCAGAATCGAGTTCCGGTTCAGGAATGGGATCAGATTCAAGGTCCGGTTCAGGAATGGGATCAGATTCGGGTTCCGGTTCAGGAACTACGGAGCATAGGGAGTGGAAGCGATACCACTGTTATCGTATGTTACGCCATCGCCCATTGCCTGCACCTGATAGGTACCTGTCCGAGGTACATTTTTGAAGTTGTAGCTGGTGCCGGAGCACTCATGCCAGCCGCTGCCAGCGCGACGGAAGCGATAGCCAGAGGCATTGTCCACAGCGTTCCAAGTGGCGATCCAATTGCTGCCGTCATGGAAGATGTTCAAACCACCGGGAGTTGCCAATTGCGCAAGTTCCGGTTCGGGCGTGGCGGTGGGGTCGGTACCCGCTTCGGGTGTGACAGTGGGGTCGTTGCTCACTTCGGGTGTGGCGGTGGGCTCGCTGCCCGCTTCGGGTGTGGCAGTGGGTTCGGTGCCCGCTTCGGGCGTAGCAGTGGGTTCGGTACCCGCTTCCGGCGTGGCGGTGGGCTCGCTGCCCGCTTCGGGTGTGGCAGTGGGCTCGCTGTCCACTTCGGGCGTGGCGGTGGGTTCGATGCCCGCTTCGGGTGTGACAGTGGGGTCGTTGCTCACTTCGGGCGTGGCGGTGGGGTCGGTGCCCGCTTCGGGCGTAGCAGTGGGTTCGGTACCCGCTTCCGGCGTCATAGTGGGCTCGGTACCCGCTTCGGGTGTGACAGTGGGGTCGTTGCTCACTTCGG
>SVGQ01000027.1 GCA_015056245.1 Clostridiales bacterium
GAGGAACCATACGAATGTCTTTGAATGGAAAAAATAGAAAGAGGTGGCCTGTATGCCTTACAGGATCTTTGACTATGATCCGTATCTGAAACCGTTCGCAGCGGATATTGAACTGCGCATGAACAACTACAACATCAAGAAGAAGGAATTGCTGCCGCAGGGTGGCAAGCTGTTGGATTTCGCCAACGGTCACCTGTATTACGGCTTCCATCGGGTAGAGGGCGGCTGGGTGTACCGGGAGTGGGCCCCGGCAGCGGAATGCGTCTATCTGATGGGCGACATGAACGGCTGGAACAAGACCTCCCTGCCCATGACTTCCGTGGGTAATGGCAATTTTGAACTGTTCCTGCCCGGTGAAAATGCCCTGTGGGGCGGCTGCAAGGTGAAGGCGGTTGTGCAGCACGATAACCGATTGCTGGAGAGGATCCCTCTGTATATCCGCCGGGTGGTGCAGGATCCTGACAACCATAGCTGGTGCGGCGAAATCGTGGATGAGCCTGCCTATGAGTGGCACGATGCGGATTTTGTTCCCCAGAAGGAACTGTTTATTTATGAGTGCCACATCGGCATGGCTCAGGAAGAAGAAAAAGTGGGCACCTATGCTGAATTCCGGGATTATGTATTGCCCCGCATCAAGGAATCCGGCTACAATACCCTGCAGATCATGGCGATTATGGAGCATCCCTACTACGGCTCCTTTGGCTATCAGGTATCCAACTTTTTCGCGGCTTCTTCCCGCTTTGGCATGCCCGCCGATCTGAAGAGCCTGATCGATACCGCTCATGGCATGGGCATCGCTGTGCTGCTGGATGTGGTGCACTCCCATGCGGTAAAGAACACGTCCGAGGGCATCAACGAGTTTGACGGTACCGATTACCAGTTCTTCCACACCGGTGAGCGGGGTCATCACCCGGCATGGGATACCAAGCTGTTCAACTACGCCAAGCCGGAAGTGATCCATTTCCTTCTGTCCAATCTGAAATTCTGGCAGACAGAATACCATTTCGACGGCTTCCGCTTCGATGGCGTTACCTCCATGATCTATCATGATCACGGTCTGGGCACTGCCTTTACCGGCTATGAGAAATACTTCTCCCTGAACACCGAAACCGAGGCGATCACTTATCTGCAACTGGCAAACGAGCTGATCCGTCAGGTGAATCCCAATGCCATCACCATTGCGGAAGATATGTCCGCCATGCCGGGCATGTGCCTGCCCATTGAGGATGGCGGCGTGGGCTTTGATTACCGGCTGTCCATGGGTGTGCCGGATATGTGGATCAAGTTGCTGAAGACCCAGTCCGATGAAAACTGGAACATGCGTTATCTGTGGTATGAGCTCAGCGGACGGCGGCCTCACGAAAAATACATCGGCTACGCAGAGTCCCACGATCAGGCGCTGGTGGGCGACAAGACCATCATGTTCTGGCTGTGCGACAGCGCCATGTACACCCATATGTCCAAGCTCAGCGATCCCAGTACCGTCATCGACCGGGGCCTTGCCCTGCACAAGATGATCCGGCTGGTGACCCTGTCGCTGGCTGGCGAGGGCTACCTGAACTTTATGGGCAACGAATTCGGTCACCCCGAATGGATCGACTTCCCCCGGGAGGGCAACAACTGGAGCAGCTACTACTGCCGCCGTCAGTGGCATCTGGCTGACGACCATCTGCTGAAATATCACTATTTGCAGGATTTCGACAGGGCTATGCTGGCCATGGCAAAGGAAAAAGAGATCCTCGCCAGTGAGCCCGTCAGCCTGTGGATCGATGAAGAAGGGCAGGTATTGGTCTACGAACGGGGCGGCGTGCTGTTTGCCTTTAACTTCAGCCCGGCCCGTTCCCACGATGGGTTCTTCGTCTGTGCTCCTGAAGAAAGCCTGCGTTATCAGGCCTTCCTGTCTACCGACGACGAGGCTTTCGGCGGCTGGGAGCGGGTAGCTAAGGATGTGACCTACACTGCCCGCCGTGCCCACGATGGCAGAATTGGCTTCCAGATGTACCTGCCTGCCCGCACCGGTATCTGTATGAAGGTAGTGGGGAAGGAAGAATAATTTCGATTAGGGATGATCTGTGCGGGATTCTTAAGGGCCTCAGGCCCTTAAGCGGAGCGCGAGGCAGAGCCTCGCACCCCTGCGCCGCAGCGCGAAAACCCGCAAGCACAAGATGTGCGGCCATTACCACTAAGAAAGCGGCTGACCGACCATCAAAAAGGACTGTTGCAGTCAAAAGATTGCGACAGTCCTTTTGCATTTGCGGTAACCCTGCGTCTACTGCGCCTTCTGAAAATGCCGGTATGCCAGCACACCGACAGGCAGGAAATAGGCGCACCATCCCAGCAGCGCAAGGGTTCCGCCATATCCGTTTTCTCCATTTGCCATGTTTGAAAACACACCTGTCATGGGCATCACAAAGCAACTGATGAAAAAGATGCCGTGAATGATCATCAGGGCTTTCAGCCATTGGTCCGCTTTGCAGGCGGGTTGGATGGACAGACCAAGAAAGAAGGTAGAGAGTGCCATCATGCCATAGCCAAGCAAATCGTAGTTGAACAATAGACCGCCCCGCTGAAAATCAAGGATTCGGCTGGCTTGCTCAGTCAATGGCTCCAGGCGGACGCTGGTGTTCTGCGCGAAATAGACCAACAAAATCAATACGGCATAAATACTGGCAAATACAACACCGATGTTGGCTGGAACCCGGCGGCCTTCCGCACTCTCATGCTGAAAACCGGCAGCCATCATAATGTACCCCAAAGGCAATAACATGCACACAAAGTAGGAGCCAAAGGGAAAATCAACGATCATGCAGACGGCAAACAGAAAAACAGTGATGGTAACAATGGCTGCGCCAATTTGAGGAATGGTTCGGTTCATAGGTTACCTCCGCTCTTTCGGTGGTGTATACTGCGTGATTTGGCAGCATGCGCATCAGCCCATCCGCAGGTTTCCCCACACATGTAAGAAGTGTACCACAAGGAAAACGCAGCCGCAAACGGTCAGCGGCTCATTGCTTCGCCACAGCCCCACAAACACATAGTACAGCGGCGGCATGACCACCAGAAAGGCCAGCATCACAAACTGGCTCTGGTGCCCGGCAAAATACAGGGCCCATCCGAAGAAGTTCAGCAGGAGCACACCCATGGCTAACCAAAAAAACAGTCGTTCAGTACCTGACTTCACCGAGAAAAATACGGCATTCTCATGCACCAGAAAGATCATCAGTGCAATACACAGGGAACCCAGCAGCTTTTCCAGCCTCTCCAGCACCAGCGAGGATTCAGGCATGGTCATGATGGGGTTGCTTTCCAGCTTGATGAGCGGCATCACCATGTAGGGGATCTCCTGAAGGATGAACAGCAAAAGCCCCACAAGCCAGAACCCCAGATATTGATGGGGAAAAACCTTGAAACAGCGAAACATTGGATGTATCTCCCTGCTTGTTTGAAATCAGCAGGCCACGGCAGAAATTGAGCCGCGGCCTGGTAAATGGGGACAATTGCCTGTTACCCGTGCTTTTTCATCATAGGCCACAGCGGAATGACCAGGAAGATCAGCCAGCCGGGATGCCACAGGTTGAAGAAGAAGCCCAACACCAGATAGATCAGTGTGATCATCACCGGGTTGGTGAGCAGATCCATGGTGTTCTTGGGACGCATATAGTGCAGAGGAATAGCAAAGAACAGCAGCCAGCCGGGATGCCACAGGTTGAACAGCACGCCCAGCACGATATACAGGATGGAAATCCAGATGGGGAACATGGCATCGCTTTTGGCGCGTTTGGCCTTTTCTTCTGCCTGCGCTTTTGCCTCAAAATAGCTGCCCTCCGGGCCCAGACCATCGTTTTGTTCAAAATCCGTCATGGGGAATCCTCCTTTATGTTTCGGCGCGCTGCTTGCGCGTACCGGTTTCCTTGTTTACGGGTATATCTTATCATCCTTTCCTTGAAATAAAAAGGGCAGAATGCCCAGTTTCCGGTGAAAGATAGCTGAACCTTTCATGAGAATTTGATGAGAACAAAAAACAGCCGCAGGACTTTACACCCAAAGGGAAAGCGTGTATCATGAAGGATGAAAGATGTCAAAAGGAGGGGACGAACTATGTCCTTCTTTTCTACCCGCGGCGGCGCCTGCGCCACCACTTCCCAAGCCATTTTGTGGGGCCTTGCCAAGGATGGCGGTCTGTTTGTGCCCAGCATGTTCCCCAAGATCCCGCTGGATCGCCTCACGCTGCTGGTGGGCCAGAGCTATCAGGAGCAGGCTGCCCGCGTGCTGCGCGATTATATGGAGGATTACTCCATCGCCGAGATCGAGGAAGCTGTGAATGCCGCCTATACCGCCGATGCCTGGGATGCGCCTGAAATCGCCCCGGTGCATACCCTCACCGAGGATACCTATGTGCTGGAGCTGTTCCACGGCCCCACGCTGGCCTTTAAGGATATCGCCCTCAAGCTGCTGCCCTACATGATCCGTCAGGCAGCCAAGAAGAACGATGAAGAGCGTGAGGTCAGCATTCTGGTGGCTACCAGCGGCGATACCGGTAAGGCCGCGCTGGAAGGTTTCAAGGATGTGCCTGGCACCAGCTGCTCCGTGTTCTACCCCTATGGCGGTGTGAGCCGTGTGCAGGAGCTGCAGATGGTCACCACCGGCGGCGACAACACCCATGTAATCGGCGTGAAGGGCAACTTTGACGATGCTCAGACGGGCGTGAAGAAGCTGTTCGGCAGCGAGGAATTCCATCAGAAGATGAATGCGCAGGGTAAGCTGCCTTCCTCTGCCAACTCCATCAACTTCGGTCGTCTGGCCCCCCAGATCGTGTACTATTTCACCACCTACACCGAGCTGGTGAAGCGCAACCAGATCCGCATGGGTCAGGAGATCAACTTTGTGGTGCCCACCGGCAACTTCGGTGATATTCTGGCGGGCTACTATGCCAAGCGTATGGGTCTGCCCATCCGCCGGCTGATCTGCGCCTCCAACCGCAACAATGTGCTCACGGATTTCTTCGAGAGCGGCACTTATTACACCCACCGCACCTTCTTCAAGACCATGTCCCCCAGCATGGATATTCTGATGTCCTCCAATCTGGAGCGCCTGCTGTTTGAGTATGCGGATCGCGATCCTGCTGTGGTCAAGGGCTGGATGCAGCAGCTCAAGGAATGCGGCAGCTTCTCCATCGGCGCTCAGCGTCTGGAAGAGATCCGCAAGGTGTTCTGGGCTGATTACGCCGATGATGCCATGACTGCTGAGGAGATTCGCCGGGTGTATGACCGCTATCGCTATGTGATGGATCCCCATACCGCCGTTGCCAGCCATGCCCTGCAGAACTACCGCATGAAGACCGGCGACCGGGCTCCCGCTGTTATTCTGGCTACCGCCAGCCCCTACAAGTTCGGCGAGGATGTGCTGAGCAGCCTGCTGGGCAAGGAAGCGGTTGCCGGCATGGATGCTTTCGCCTGCGCCGAAAAGCTGCAGGAGATCTCCGGTATGCCCATTCCCAAGCAGGTTTCTCAGCTGGGTCAGCTGCCCATCCGCCACAAGACCGTTTGCGAAGTGGATGGCATGGAGGAAGCTGTACTGGCAGAGCTGAACAAGTAAGCATGGAACTGTCTACGCTATTGTTGCTGGCTGCTGCCGGTATGGGCTTGTGGGCACTGAGAATCGTGTGGGAAAGCAAACATGCTGCTGCCAAATCATCCGGAGCTGCCAAGGAGGAACGCTCTTCCCAAGGATGAATACTGGCTGAATACATTGCTGTAGCTTGTTTTTCGACAAATTCAAAAAAGTTTCAGTATTTTTTGAAAAAGTGGTTTCACCTGTGCAGTGGGTGGGTATCACTTAATCAGGAGGCAGGAAGAAAGCCTCCCCATACAAGAAAACAAATGGTAACAAAATAAAAAACAAAAATCAGGAGGAAGATCAATTATGAAGTGGGTTTGCAAAGTTTGCGGTTATGTTCACGAAGGTCCCGAGGCTCCCGAGAAGTGCCCCCAGTGCAAGGCTCCTGCCAGCCGTTTCAGCCCCATGGGCGGCGGTCGTACCTGGGCTGCTGAGCATGTGGTTGGCGTAGCCAAGGATGCTCCCGAAGATATCAAGCAGATGCTGCGTGAGAACTTCAACGGTGAGTGCAGCGAAGTTGGCATGTATCTGGCAATGGCCCGTGTAGCCCATCGCGAAGGCTACCCCGAGATCGGCCTCTACTGGGAAAAGGCTGCTTACGAAGAAGCTGAGCATGCCGCCAAGTTTGCTGAGCTGCTGGGCGAAGTGGTCACCGAGAGCACCAAGAAGAATCTGGAGATGCGCGTGGATGCCGAGAACGGTGCCACTCAGGGCAAGTTCGATCTGGCAAAGCAGGCCAAGGAACTGAACCTGGATGCCATCCATGACACCGTGCATGAAATGGCCCGCGACGAGGCGAGACATGGCAAGGCCTTCGAAGGCCTGCTGAAGCGCTACTTCGGCTAATCACAAAACCAGTCAAATCAAGGGTTGTCAAGGGAATCACTCTGAAAAGGGTGGTTCCCTTTTTGTGCGGAAGAGCCACTTCTATGGCAATTCCCTGCCGTTTCAACCGGCTACGGCATCCTGAATCAGACAAGTGGTTTTGCTTCCTACGGGCTTTATGATAAGTGTAGCGATTAGGGGCATCAATCAGTTTTCATTGACAAAATCCAAAAGCAATCTGTTGTCAGGGTGACAGAAACGAGAAAAAGCCAGCTCACCTCGTCACAAGCTGGCCCAAGTCTGTTTAGTTGTTTGTATCTCTTACCCCCCGTAAAGAATAGTATTCTCTGTAAGCCCGTGGAGTCATATGAACAAATCTGCTGAATACAGCTATAAATGCACTTTGCGAAGAGAAACCCAATGAAACAGCTATCTTAGCGTATGACAGTTCAGAGTGCCTGAGAAGATTCTGTGCGGTATCTACTTTAGCCGATAGAATGAACTGTTTGATCGGGCAGCCGATCTCCTTTGAGAACAACCTGGACAAATAGCTTGGATTCAGTCCAGTTACATCAGCCAATACTTTCATAGACAAATCGCCGCCAAGATTTTCATAAATGTAGTCAATACATTTTCTTACATGGCTTGATATGGCAGATTCCTTCCGAATTTCACCCATCCGGACAGCATAATCCATACACATTTGCCCATAAAGCTTTTCAATTTCTTCCACATCCGCGATTCTGTCGAGTTTTCGAATATATATGTCTGAAATGGTATAAGCCTCATCATGGCTGAGACCTCTTTCCATACACAACCTTGCCAATGTTGACGCTTCCATCACGAAATGATAGCAAAGGTTTCTCACGGTATTTTCAGATAGAATCCGCGTAGCGTTGTGCAGCTTCATTGTCCCGTTGTTTGCCCAAATGGCTGTTGCTTCCGCATCGCCATTTTGAATGGTCTTATACCGGATATATTCATCTTTGTAATGCGGCAGTGTCGCTTCATCCATCTTTTGCTCATACAGCTGCAAGTTTAGTTCGTTACGTACTTTCATCACAATCACCATTCACATTATGTCAAATTTTTGTAATAAAAGCAATCGTTTTGATATAGCAATCATGCGTCCCTCCGTATGATATCGAAGGAGGTGACAGATCATGCAAAACACAAACGATTTAACCCGAGGCCAAGTATTCTCACGTCTCTTAGGATTCTTTTTTCCGATGCTCCTGACAAACACGCTCCAACAGGCGTATACATTTGTAGATACCATCATTGTTGGAAAGGGACTTGGTGATCAGGCTCTCGGATCAGTTGGGAACCTGTCTTCCATGATGCTGCTGATTACAGGCTTCCTGATGGGAATCACCAATGGCTTTGCCGTCAATATTGCACAGAGCTTTGGTGCAGGAAATGATCGTTTGCTTCGAAAGAACATTGCGCATTCCATCAAGTTGTGCGGTGTAATGACTGTAGCGCTGACCATTGGCTCGCTGATATCTCTCAAACCGCTGCTCATATCTATGCAAACCTATCCCACGCTAATACGGGACAGTTTACTGTACGGATACATTTTTTTCGGCGGATTGATTGTCACCGCAGCGTACAACTTATGTTCCTGCATCCTGCGTGCTATCGGCGACAGTAAGACGCCGTTCAAAGCAATCATCATTTCTTCCGTTGTGAATATTATGCTTGATTGCCTGTTTATTTTCGTTTTTCATACCGGCGTAGAAGGTGCGGCTGTTGCAACGGTTGCTGCGCAGATGATTTCCGTTCTTGTATGCTGCCAAAAACTGCATCAAAATATGAAACTGCATCTGATACGCGATGATTTCATGAAGGATCATGCAATCAGTCTGAGCCTGTTGAGTAACGGAGTTCCCGCAGCACTCATGAATTCCGTAACTGCCGTTGGCTGCATGGTTGTACAGGGCTATGTAAATGCAATGGGTGCAGCTTTTACCTCTGCTTATTCTGCTTGTACCAAATACCTGAATTTGATTATGCTGCCCTCTTTGACCGCTGGCTTTTCTCTTTCTGCATTTGTCAGCCAGAATAAAGGGGCAGGTAATGTGCAGCGAATCCGTGAGGGAGTTCGGGTGGGCGTTTGGATTGCGTTTGTTTCATGGATTGTCATTGGCAGTCTCATGCTCCAAATCCCTGAACAGCTTGCAAGCGTTATGTTGAATGAACGAGAGACAATCTCTCTGGCTGCTGGCTTCCTCCGAATCTGCGCCGTTTCTCTCTTGCTCCTGAATCTGCTGTTCATTTTCCGCAGCAGCGTACAAGGTATGGGACATCCATTGATTCCCATGTGTTCCGGTTTTGCAGAAATGGCTCTTAGAATGTCTGTTATCATCTTCATGATGAAAAGCGTTGGTTTCGTTGCGACAGCGTATGCTGAAAGCATTGCATGGATCGGCGCTTTGGGCCTGAATGTAGTTGCATACATTGTTTTCATCCGTCAAACTGAGGATCAATCTGCAACCACAACCTCATTCACGGAGTAGCAGTGCACTATGCCCGATCGGCGCGTTCCTTCTCGCAGTATTCGGTGAACACTTGCTATACAGTTGGTTGCCAATTATCAAATCATTGATACTACTTTCGTTTCCTTCCTGATTGGGCAGAAAAAAAGAAGGATCCGTATTTGCATCATGAGAATGGTGATTGGCTTTTGATACATGAAAGCCCGTCCGGTGATCACCGAACGGGCTTTTCTGATGCAGTTTTACGCCTGTGCCAGCCAACCTTCCGCAGTGGCAGCGCTCATCCGCTTGATGCTTTCCGTGGCATACTTGGAATCGGGGCCGCCTACCGTATACAGGAAGTACTTGCCGCCTGCGGTCTTGTACAAGCTTTCCTCGTAGCCGGCAGGATCGCCAAATTCGCCGGAGGTGCGCTTGGATACCAGCTCGGAGGCTTCGGTATCGTACTCCACTTTGCAAATGATTTTCTTCATAAACACATCTACTCCTTTGTTCCGCGGGGCGCAAGGCGCAGGGCGGAGGTTTTCTCCCGCCGGGCGGGAGGATGCCGCTTGATTTCAAGCGAGACTATATCCTAACACAGATTTCAAAAAATGGCAACTTTTGAACTGTGAAAGTACAGTCATTTGCTTGCAGCGCTTGAAAAAAACAGTGGCAGACCGGGCTTTCACAAGTAAATATATGCTGCTGTGTATGGCAATATGCCACAGAGCAGAAAAAAACCGGTCGCGCAAACGACCGGTGAATGATGATACTTGGCAGAGCTGCTTTACTCCGCTTTCTGACCCAGCACCTTGATCTCCTCGTTATCGAAGAAGGCCACGGCGGAGAAGCCGGAGGCTTCCAGATTGCCCAGCTGCTTGCCCAGTTTCTTCTGCTGGGGCAGCACGGTGACGGCATAGTTCTCCCGCAGACGGGCGGCCTTGCTCAGCACATCGGCAAAGGAAACATCCCCCCGGTAGAGAAGAGCCAGCTTTTCCGCCACAGGGGCTTTGTAGCCCTGCTCCAGCAGAATGCCGCAGATGCGCTCAAAACCAATGGAGAAGCCCACAGCAGGCACCTGCTGACCCAGGAATTTGCCGATCATGCCGTCATAGCGTCCGCCGCCGGCAACGGCGCCGGAGAAGGCGGCGCAGGTGATCTCAAACACCACGCCGGTGTAGTAGCCCTGACCGCGCACCAGAGAGGGCGCGTAGGTGATGCCGTACTTGCCGCCGGACAGCGCCTTGACGGTGTTGATGATGCTCATCAGGCTGTCGGGCAGGGTCTTGTCCTCCAGCAGGGAGGCCACCCGCTCAATGGAGAAATCGCCTTCCCGCAGGAAGGTATCCAGCGCGTCGATGGCGGCGGCGGGGTATTCTTTGTCGGTCAGTTCGGCCTTCACGCCGTCGGGGCCGATCTTGTCCAGCTTGTCAAAGGTGACGCAGACACTGTCCAGAGTTTCGGGGGCAAAGCCCATGGCGGTGAGCATGCTGCGCAGCATGCGGCGGTCATTGATGTTCACGGTGAAATCGTTGAAACCGATTGCCAGCAGAGCGCGGGCGGTCACATCGATCAGCTCGATTTCCGCATTGATGCTGTCATCGCCCAGAATGTCGATATCGCACTGCACAAACTCGCGCATGCGGCCTTTCTGTGGACGCTCCGCACGGAACACCCGGTCCGTCTGGATCACCTTGAAGGGGGTGGGCAGACTGGCACGATTGGCGGCATAGTAGCGGGAAAGGGGCAGGGTCAGGTCGTAGCGCAGACCCATATCGGACAGGGATTTTTCATCCCCGGCAGCCAAAGCAGCGTTCAGCTTTTCGCCCCGCTTGAGCACCTTGAAAATCAGGTTCAGGTTATCGCCGCCCTCGCTCTTGTCCAGATTTTCCATATCCTCCAGCATGGGGGTGGCAATGCGTTCAAAACCGCTGGCGCGGTAGATCTCCAGAATTTTGCCCTGCACATAGTCGCGCAGCCGCATCTCATCCGGCAGATAATCCTTCATACCCTTCAGGGGATTGATCTTCATACAGACCGCTCCTTTATACATGATAACAAATGGTAGCATATCCCGAAAAATGAGGATTTGTCAAGGGCTTGGGCAAAGAAAACAAAAAGATCTGCAAAAAGAGGTTTCACCTGAGCACCCCATGGGTATCATTGAATCAGGAGGCAGGAACAACGCCTCCCCAACAGAGCAAAACAATGGGAACTGATTTTGAGATATCAAGGAGGATACCACTATGAAGTTTGAATGTCCCTGCGGCTACATCTACGATCCTGAACTGGGCGATCCCGATGGCGGCATCGCTCCCGGCACCAAGTGGGAAGACATCCCCGAAGATTGGGTTTGCCCCGTGTGCGGCCTTGGCAAGGATGCTTTTGTGGAAGCCTGATTGCAGGCCTATAGGAAAACACCGGCTGGTGATGATCATCAGCCGGTGTTTTGTGTTATTCTTTGCTTTTTGCCAGCATGGGCCGGGCTACGGTGCGGTTGAAGAACTCGATCACAGGGCCCATAAAGAAAGCGGTGATGATGGTGCCAACGCCCGCGATGGTGGGCACCAGTCCCCAGGTGCCGCCAGCCAGCAGGAACAGCACCACGCCCAGCACCACGCACACGATATCCGTGGCGATGCGGCAGTACTGGAACTGAGCCACTTTCCACTTGCGGGACATGACGATGGCTACCGCGTCGTAGGTGGAAACACCCAGATCAGCGGTCATGTACAGGGCGGAGCCGAAGCAGATCACCACGATACCCACCACCAGACAGATAGCCCGCACCAGCATGGTGGGCTCCACGATGATGGTCTGCAACTGGGCATAGGTGAAATCGGTGATATAGCCCAGCAGGAACAGGTTGATAAATGTAGCGATGCCGATGTTATGCCGGTCTACGATCAGGCTGAAAGTGAGCAGCAGCAGATTGACGATCACGTACAGGGTGCCGAAATCGATGGGGATCAGCTTGTCAAGGCCCGCCATCAGGGTCTGGAAGGGATCAACGCCCAGGGCGGCGATCTTGAACACGCCAACGCTGATGGCGCAGATGATCACGCCCAGCAGGGACATCAGGATGCGTTTGGTTTTGATATTCATAGGTGGTTCTCCTTGTATGGTGATGAGGGGCGGCAGCGGCATCTGGAGCCAACTGCCGATAATAACCCCGGTAGTATACCATCACAGGCGGGGGAAAGCAATGCAAAACAAAGAATGAGGAGTGTTATTTATTCTTTACAAATCAAAGGCCTCCCGGATCCGGCTGGCGGCTTCCTCCGGGCTCAGGTGGGTGTTGTCGATGCGCAGATAGTGCTTCTTCTGCACCTCGCCGGGCATGGAGTTGAGCCGGTAGGTGCTTTCCAGCCTTCGGAACAGCGCTTCGGACTTCTCTACATCCCGCTTGGTGGGTTTATGCAACAGACGATTTTCGGTCTTGTTGCGCTCTATGCGCAGGTCGTAATCCGCGCACAGTTCCACATAGTAGGTTTCCGCGCCGTTTTGCCGGAAGATCTCCTCCACATGGTCGATATAGTCCCAGTCGCCCTGCTGGTCAAAGGCCCACATGTAGGTAAAGATCATGCCCTTTGCGTCGCTGGGGGCAAAGGCTTGGAAAATCTCCTCCCGAAACAGCTGGGTCAGGCGGCTGCGCTCCTTGGGTAGATGGTCGAACAAATCGGAGACCACATCAATGGTCATGTGATTATGGAACAGCTTCAAGCCGGTCTGGGCAGCCAGCGCCTGCCCGACCGTCATTTTCCCGACTGCGTGGGGGCCGAAGATCACGACAAGTTTCATGGGAGACTCTCCTTTTCTGCGCGAGGTGCTGAAATTCTTACTCAACAGGGTTCACTTCATAGTCGATCCGAACCAGTTGCTTCTCATTGGGCAGATGCCGCACCTGGATACCCATTTGGCGATAGCCGATTTGCCGCAGGGCGTGCGTCAGCTCCTTTTCCTCCATTTGATGATGCACTTCGATCAGTCGGTCAAACGCATGCAAATAGGGCGAATCGGAAACGAACGAAGCGGCGGTGTTGATTTGAATAATACAGGAGATGAAACGGGGCTGCACCTTTTGTACAACCGTTTGAAAGCACTCATATCCGATGTATTCCACCAGAAGATTCGCTACCAGCAGCTCCGCCTGAGGCAAAGGCGCATGATGGTTGGTCAAATCGGCGCAAACAGGGGTAAAGCAATCTTTCAATGCAGGATATCGCATCTGGCACTCGCGCAGATAATCCTGATTGATATCCACACCGTACACCCGATGGTATTTGGCACGGTCAATGTGTTCCAGTCCATTGCCTCCGGCGATGCCCAGAATCATGACGGTTTTTGTATCATAAGCGCTGAACTGTTCTTTCATCATCCCGTTCAGCGTTTGCAACTGGTAAACGCTGTCCAGACGCATGTGGTTCTCATAATCAGCCAAATCGATTTCTTCCCATGGGTTTTTCATGCTGATACGCCTGCCTTACAGTTGTTTGGTCAGGGAAACATGCCCCTGCAACGGAACAAACCCGTTTTTTTGATAGAAGCGGTAAGCGGGAACATCCTCAGCGGTTTGCAGGAAAAGGTGTTCCACGCCGTGCAGCTTGACTGCTTGTTCGATTTGACGAAGGAATTGCATTCCGAGACCGCCTCCTTGCCGGTCCGTACGGATGCAGAGTTCCTCAATGCAGTATTCCGTGCCGGTGTACCAATGCTTGATGTGCCCCAGCGCGATGCCGATCAGGGTTTCACCCTCAAACAGACCATAGCTGAGGGAGTTGCTTTGTCCGATCAGATCCATCAGGTAACAGTTGAGTTGCTGCGGATCAGACCAGTCGTCGTTCCAAGGTTCTGTGGTGAACACGCTGACGAACAGGGCCTTGATTTGCTCCAGTTGATCCGGGCCGATTGGTTGAAAGGTGTATGGGTTTTCCATGTAAATTCCCCTTTGGCATCATTTGTTATCACCGATCATATCATACATGCTTTTCAAACACAAGGAAGACGGTCGGCTTTGAGCAAAGTGGGATAAAGAAAGACCCGCAATGCCCGCTCCAGTGGGGAGGGAACGTTGCGGGTGTTGGAAAATGGGAGGGGATGCGCCAGCCGCACATCTTGCGCCTTTGGCGCTTGGTGTGCTTGCGGGTACTTGCGCTGCGGCGCAGGTTTGTGGGGTTCCACCCCACACCCCGGCAGGGGCATGATGCCCCTGCACCCCACTCATTTTTCATTATCTACCTATCAGCCGCCCAGCTTGGGCAGCTTTTCCATCATAGCCTCATACTGCTCAATCACAGCATCGCACCATGCGTCAAATTCCGGATCGGGGGTCTGGCACTCGGGATGGCTGTACACATACTCCACCACTTCCCGCGCGCCCTGATCAAACCGGGTGGTGGCGCAGAATTCCGGCACCAGCCGCTTGATCTTGGTGTTGTCGAACAGAACGGTGTTGCTCTTGTCGCCGATCAGCGCGCCTTCCCAGTCCGGGCCCAGCTTGGCGAGGGTTTCGCTGGCAATGTGCACCATCTTGGGGGTCTGACCCAGCGCGCGACCAACGCACTCGTGGATCTGGTTCCAGGTCAACTTTTCGTCGCTGGTGATGTGCACCGCTTCACCGATGGCATGGATGTTGCCCATCAGACCGCAGAAAGCCACGGCAAAGTCGCGGCTGTGGGTAACGGTCCACAGGGTGAGGCCGTCGCCGGGCACGATGATTTTGCGGCCTGTGCGGATGCGCTCCAGCACCGCAAAGCTGCCCTTGGTACCGTGCAGGCCCAGCGGCATGCTGCGCTCGTTGTAGGTATGGCTGGGGCGTACGATGGTCACCGGGAAGCCGTCGTTGCGGTAGGCATCCATCAGCAGGGCTTCAATAGCCAGTTTGTTGCGGCTGTAGCCCCAGAAGGGATTGTGCAGGGGCGTGCTTTCGGTGATGTAGGGGGAAGACAGGGGCTTTTGGTAGGCAGAAGCGGAGCTGATGAAGATATACTGCGCCGTACGGCCCTTGAACAGGCGGATATCCCGCTGCGCCTGCTCGGGTGTGAAGATGATGAAATCCGCCACCACATCGAACTGCTCGTCGCCCAGCAGCTGGTTGACAGCTTCTTCGTCGTTGATATCCACCTTCAAAACCCGTGCGCCTTCGGGTACAAAAGCGCCTGTGTTGCCGCGGTTGAGCAGGGTCAGATCCCAGCCCAGCTGTACGAGCCGCTGGCTGATATGGGTGGAGATGGTGCCGGTGCCGCCGATCAATAATGCTTTCATGGGTCATTCCTCCTGACGGGTATTCAGTTGATTTGCTGCATTCAGCTTACCACAGCCCGCAGTGGGATGCAAGATGGGAGGATGAAAAACGAATGCTATTTCATTTGCTTTCCGAACAGGGATGCGATTGCCGTATGCCCTTGCTTTTCCTTGTGTTCCAGCGTATACTGTACCCATCAAACCAAGGAGGAACCACCAGATGGCTGGATGCGATATGATCGCCAACCTGACTCGCCTACCCGGGGAAAAGGTGCTGGAGGGAATCAAGATCATGCGGGCGTTTGCCGGGGAAAAGATGCGGGTGTTGGCATTCGTCCGGGAACACTTCAGCGAGGGCTGGGTATACGAAGCGGAGAACGCCCTTTTGCAGCATAAATGTTTCATTGCCACCAAAGACAACCAGATTCTGGGGTTTGCCTGTTACGATGCCTCCGCCAAGGGATACTTCGGCCCCATCGGCGTGGCGCAGGAAGCCCGTGGGCTGGATGTAGGCACCGCGCTGCTTCTGCGCACCCTCACCTGTATGCGGGAAGAAGGCTATGGCTATGCCATCATCGGCTGGGTGGATGACGCGGAACATTTCTACCGTAAAACGGTTCAGGCGGAATGGATTCCCGGCGGCGAGCCGGAAAACACCGTCTATAGCAATTTGATTGGTATGTAAACGAAAGGGGATACAACGATGAAACTGGCAGAAGCCTTACAGGAGCGCGCCGATCTGAACCGCCGTCTGGAACAGCTCCGGATCCGTCTTTGCAACAACGCCACCGTGCAGGAGGGCGAAAAACCGGCAGAGGATCCCCACAAGCTGATGGCAGAACTGGAGGAAGTGCTCAGCCGTCTGGAAGCGCTGATGGCGCAGATCAACCTGACCAACAGCCGTACCTTGGTGGAGGGCAAGCCTCTCACCCAGTGGATCGCCCGCCGGGATGCGCTCAAACTGCGTATAGAAACCCTGCGGGATATGACAGGTGCTGCCAGCCGCCTGGCAGTGCGGGCTACCCACAGCGAGATCAAGATCCACAGCACCGTGGAGGTGCCCAAGCTGCAAGCCTCGCTGGATGCTGCCTGCGCAGAGCTTCGCAGAACCGACAACCTGATCCAGCAGGCCAACTGGCTCACCGAGCTTTGATCCTGTCGGTAACCTGCGGGGTGAATGCGATCTCTGCGGCTGAGAATGAATGAGTCCGCACTGCATTGGTGCGCTCAAGGGGGAGCGCGGGGTTCAACTCCCCGTTTATCGTTAGCCCCAGACCGTGCACGAACGCAAGAATAAAGCGCATTTTTACCACCATGCATTAACCGCAGGCGAGGGTGGGTGCGGGGATTGGGATCAAATGCCGTGGGCAAAACCTATCAGGAGCATAACCGATGAGTGAACGACCGGAACTGACCCGTTTGTTGGATGGGGAAACCTTTCGCAGCTGTTACTACCTCAAGGAAGAGCTGGTACGCTTTTTACGGGACAATCACCTGCCCACATCCGGCGGAAAAATGGAACTGACAGACCGAATCGCCGCCTTTCTTGATACAGGCGAAGTTTTGACATCCTCCCCCAAAAGACAGTCGTCCCCGCAGGTGAGCGCCCTTACCGAGGATACGTTCATTGAGGAAGACTTGGTGTGCTCGGAAAATCACCGGGCATTCTTCCGGGAGAAGATCGGCAAGAGCTTCTCTTTCAATGTACTGTTTCAGAAGTGGCTCAAAGAAAATGCCGGCAAAACCTACGGAGAGGCCATTGAGGCCTATTACCGGATTCTGGCGGAAAAGAAAAAAAGCAAAACGGTCATCGACAAGCAATTTGAGTACAATACCTATATCCGGGCTTTTTTTGAGGATAACCCGGGAAAAAGTCTGCCGGAAGCTATTCGTTGCTGGAAGTACAAAAAAAGTCAGCGGGGCCATCACCGTTACGAGCGGAGTGACCTGACAGCGCTGACGGAATCAGCAGAATAAAACCAATCCCCTCTGATATTGCAGGTTCGCGGCAGAGGGGATTGTCTTATACTTCTTGAAAGTTTACTTTTTCAGAACATCAAAAATGTTGATGGGCAGGTGCTTTCCTTCCACCAGTTCTGCAGCCCAGCGGGAGGGCGCGTCTTCTTCCTTCACCCGGATCACTTCCAGAACCGTGTCCTCTGCCGCAGCCACCAGCAGACCGCCGTGCTCTGTTTTGGCAAAGACGGTACCCGGCGCATGGGGGCAGGGTTGGTTGTCATAAGCATCGGAGGAAAGCAGCGTCAGCTTGCCTTCCTTGGTGGTGATGTACGCGCCCGGATAGGGGTGAGTCTGGGCACGGATGAAGTTGTGCAGCACGTTGGCGTTCTTCGCAAAATCGGTGATCTCGCCATCGGTGGGACGGCGGCGCTTGTAGTAGGTCACCTTGCTTTCGTCCTGCTCCACCACATCGAACTCGCCACGGGTCCATTTGCCGGCATAGGCCGCCACCACTTCGGCGGCGCAGCGGGCTACTTTTTCGTACACGGTAAACACCGTATCGTATTTTTCGATCCTGAAGAAACGCTGGGCGTACAAATTGCCCTTGTCGTACTCGCTGACCATCTGGAAATAGCTGTCGCCCCAGTCGGTTTCACCGGTGAGGATGGCCCAGTTGACGCAGGCGGCGCCGCGGCCACGGGGCAGGGGAGCGGGATGCTCGCCGATGCAGCCATACTTGGGCAGGCTCAGCACTTCGTCGTGGAACTTCTGGGACCAGCCGGACTGCAGGATCACATCCGGCGCAGCGGCGCGCATAAAGGCGACGCAATCCGCGTCGTTGATGTTGTCGCAGTAGAAAATGGGGAAGTGGTACTTGGCTACCAGATCGCTGTAGGAGTCATAATTGGCCTTGTTCAGAGCCTGCTGGGGGTTCAGATTGACCACGCCCACCAGCTCCGCGCCGGTAGAAGGATTGGTCATCAGTTCTTCGATGATATATCGGCCCACGTTGGTGCAGGCTACCAGTAACAGTTTACCCATGATGTCCTCCTGTCAGAAACACATTTTGACGGGCACAAAGCCCTCAGCATAGCGCACCTCGTTGGCGTAACCCCAGACCTCGGTGCGCTTGATGGCAATGTCGAACAAGCGGTCAAAGCGGTTGTGGTCGCCGTGATAGTGCTCCAATGCCTTGCGCTTTTGTTCGCAGTAGTCGCTTATATCAAAGAATACCGTGGGGTAGAAAGCCTGATCCAGCAGATAGCCGTTGCTTTGATAATAGAAGATATTCTTGCAGTGGCGGGAGGCTGTCAGGCAGATCTTGGAGGCAGCTACGTGATCCTGATTCATGTCCGCGTGGAAATGCATGAAGACGGTATCGATCTTTTTGTCGTAGATGATTTTTTCTACCTTCTGCATGATCTGGGCAGAATATTCCAGATGGTTGCATTCCAACAGTTCAAAATCGGTGATCTCTTCCACGCCCAGCTCCTTGCAGGCCAGAGCGGAACCCACGCGGCTGCTGTCCAGATCCACATGGATGTCCATCTGAATAAAGTTGGTCACATTGTCCGTCAGGGTCAGTTTATATACGTTCTTGCCTTCGGCAGCCAACCTTGCCATGGTGCCGCCGCAGCCAAGCTCTGCATCATCAAAATGCGCGCCAATAACCAGAATGTTTTGCATCTGTATCCCTCCAAAAGTTCCGGTAGGTTTGTTATACCTGTTTTGTTGTGAATTGTCAAGGGAGAGGGTGCTGTGGAGACGTGCAAACCGTTGCATTACTTATGGTTTGAGCTGCCTGAATCCCCTTGCATTTCTATGGTGGAAACGCTATAATATACTGTCGGCTTATATGCTGAGAGCTGGTTAGTATGCACCGGCGGCAATCAGCCGGCAGAATTCCCACCATCAGAAAAAAGGAGCAACAAGATCGATGAAACGTACTCTCTGGACTCGCCTCACAGCGCTTTTGCTGGTCACCCTGCTGGCGATTTCTCTCATCGTGCCCGCCATGGCGGAAAAGACCATCACCGTATACGCTGCGGACTATCCCCTCAAAAAGGACGGCAGCTATCAGACCATGGAAGAAGTGGCTGTCTACCTGACGGTGTTCGGCAAGCTGCCCGGCAACTATATCCGCAAAAGAGCGGCTGAGGATCTGGGCTGGAATAACCGCGACGGCAATCTGGATGAAGTGGCCCCCGGCTGCTCCATCGGCGGTGACCGTTTCGGCAACTATGAAGGCCAGCTGCCCGATGCCAATAACCGCAAGTGGACCGAGTGCGACATCGATTACGATCCTTCCTACGGCTACCGCGGCGCCAAGCGTATCGTGTTCTCCAACGACGGCCTCATCTATTACACCGACGACCACTACGAAACCTTCTCTCTGGTGGAAGTGATCATGGAGGAAACCAGCGGCAAGAAGGAGAACAAAAAGGAACAGAAGAAAGAATCCAAGTCCGACCAAAAGGCCGAGGAAGTGATTCAGGGCGTTGGCGAGAACTACCAGAGCGTATGGGTGGACGAAGGCGCCGATTACCTGACCGCCGACGAAGTGGCTGCCTATATCTATCTCTTTGGCGAACTGCCCGTCAACTATATGACCAAGAAAGAAGCCGAGGAGCTGGGCTTCACCAACAAAAAGGACAACATGGGCGAAGTGATGCCCGGCTGTGCCATCGGCGGCGACAAGTTCGGCAACAAGGAAGGTCTGCTGCCGGATGCCAAGGGCCGCAAGTGGTACCAGTGCGATGTGAATACCGATGACGGCAAGCGCGGCAGCGAGCGTCTGGTGTATTCCGATGACGGCCTCATCTACTACTCTCCCGATAATTTTGAAAGTTTCGTACAGCTGTATTAAGCAAGGAGGAAGCCCCCATATGCGCGAAGTTACGCTGGATTTGACCTCTTTTGAGGAGAAGATTTCCCTGCATCGCTACCTGAAGGAAACCCTTGGTTTCCCCTTCTACTACGGCGCCAATCTGGATGCGCTCTATGATGAGCTCACCAGCGAAACCAACGACCTGAGCGTCACTGTTACCCTGCCTGAGGAACCCAAGGGCGCCATGGTCAGCTATCTGCCCCGCCTGTGCATCGTATTTGAGGATGCCGCCCGGGAGAACTACCACCTGAAGGTGCACTTCGTCAAGGAAGCGGATCAGAAAGCCTGATGAATCAAAAGAGCCGGGGCTGTTGCAAAGGTGCAGCAGCCCCGGTTTTGCATATATATGCGGCCTGTACAAGGCCATTTGTTATTTCCCCACGCAGAAACGGGAGAAAATGTCATCCAGCAGTTTTTCATCCACACTTTCACCGGTGATACGTCCCAGCAGGTACAGGGCTTCGTGCAGATCCACGGCAGCGAAATCCATGGGCGCGTCGGTGGTCAGGGAATGCCGGGCAGCCTCCAGCCGCTCCAGCGCCTGCCTTGCCACCGCCATGTGGCGTTCGTGGGTCAAAAGCAGCTGCTGAGGAGCTTTCAGCTGGGTGCGAAGATAATCCCGCACCTTGTCCAGCCCTTCGCCGCTTTTGGCGCTGAGGCTCAGGATGGGGGAGGGGGCGTTCAGGATGGCGGCATCCTCCGCGGAGATGATGGCAGCGTCCTGCTTGTTGAGCAAAGTGGCGCAGGGGCAGTCCAGCGGGCTTGACAGCAGCTGCTTATCCTCATCCGTCAAAGGCTGGGAGGCATCCACCACCAACAGCGCCACATCGGCTTCCTGCAAGGTTTTCCGGGCGCGTTCCACACCGATCTGCTCCACCACATCCTCGCTGTCCCGCAGGCCGGCGGTATCGCTGAGCAACACCCGGCAACCGTCCAGGGTGAAGCTGCCTTCCAATACATCCCGTGTGGTACCGGGAATGGCGGTGACGATGGCTTTTTCCTCGCCCAACAGGGCGTTGAAAAGGGTGCTCTTACCCGCGTTTGGTCGACCGCACAGGGCCACCCGCAGGCCTTCCCGCACGATGCGGGCACCGCGCTCGTCAATGGCGGCATTCAGGCTCTGTATCAGCAGATCAAGGCCTTCATTCAGGCCGCTGATAGCTTCTTCTTCGTCAATTTCATCCGGATAGTCGATATGGGCTTCCAATCCAGCCAGCAACGTGGTAAGCTGTTCCTGTGCCTGCCGGATGAAACGGCTCTGTCCGCCCGAAAGCTGCATCTGCTGGGCGCGGAGAGCTGCCTGCGACTGGGCGGAGATCACGCCCATCACCGCCTCTGCCTGGCTCAGGTCAATGCGCCCGTTCATGAAGGCCCGGCGGGTGAACTCGCCTGCTTCCGCAGGGCGTGCGCCTTTGCGGATGAGCAGCTTCATGGTCAGGGCTGCAGCGGTACTGCCGCCATGGGTGTGGATCTCGCATACATCCTCCCGGGTGTAGGTGCGGGGGGCAGCCATGTACACCGCCATGCATTCATCCACCACTTCGCCGCCATCCACCACATGACCGTACATCAGCTTATGGCTCTCATAGGGCGGCTGAAATGTTCCGGAGCGGAACACCTGCGAAAGCAGATGGGCTGCATCCTCGCCGCTGATGCGCACTATGGCGACGCCGCCCTCTCCCGCAGCGGTGGCGATGCCCACGATGGTATCTGTCATATCCGTCAGCCTCCCTGAAATGTGCTGGCGTTATCATAGCACGGTTTTGTTCTTTTTCCAAGGGGAAGGAGGAATCCCAATGGCAAATGTACGTATTCTCACCGCCCGGCCTCACCGGCTGTTTGGGCCGGTGGCGCAGGAATTGGACGAAAAACGGAAACAGGGGCAGGACTGCATCCTGCTGGTGCCGGAGCAGCTCACATTGCAGGCCGAGCGCGATCTGATGGACCGGCTGCAGCTGGAAGGCCTGTTCCTCATTGATGTGCTGAGCCCCTCCCGCCTGTATGAGCGCATTCTGGAAAGCAGCGGGCGGGACAGCAGGGAGCCGCTGTCCGCCTCCGGGCGGCGCATGGCGGTAAGTCTTGCGCTGGAAAAGCTGGAGGACAAGCTGGGTTATTATGGCTCGCTGGCTTCCCGCCGTGGGTTTGTGGAAAAGACCGCTGCGCTGATCACCGACCTGAAGCGCGGCGGCATGACCCCGGAACTGCTCAGTGAATACGCAGGAAAACTGCCCCCGGGCATTACCCGGGAAAAACTGCTGGATCTGAGCCAGATCTACGCCCAGTATGAAAATGTGCTCAGCCAGCGTTTCAGCGACAGCGAGGATCAGCTGGCCTATGTGGCGGGCCGCCTCAGCGGCAGCGATTACCTGCGGGGCAAGCATCTGTATGTGTACGGCTTTGATACCCTGCCGGATCAGATGATGCGGCTTCTGGCATCGGCGGCAGAACTCTGCGAAAGCCTGACGGTGGCCCTTTTGTGCGATGGAGTTTCCGCACCGGACGGCGACCTGTTCCTGCCGGTGCGGCAGGGCGTGGGCCGGTTCATGGATATGCTGGCAGAAGGAGGGCTCACCGCCAGAATGGTGACGGTGCCGCCCAAACCGCTGGATACCGCGCCCATCTTCCGGCATCTGGATACCCATCTGTTCACCCTGACTCCTAAACGCTATGAGGAACCCCAGCAGCAGGTTTACGCCTTTGACGGTCTCAGTCCCCATGAGGAGGCCACCCTGATGACCCGCCAGATCCTGCGGCTGATGGCGCAGGGCATGGATGTGGAGCGCATCGCAGTGCTGTACCCGGATACCAATGGCTATCGTTTTGCCGTCAGCACAGCCCTTCGGGACAGCGGTATTCCCTTTTACGCGGATCAAAAGTTGCCTGCCCTGAGCCATGGGTTGGTGCGCTTCCTCATGTGCGCCATGCGGGCCATCGCCGACGGCTATCGCAACCGGGATGTGCTGGGCCTTCTGAAAAGCGGCTATGCGCCTCTTTCCTATGATGAATGCTGCCTTTTGGAAAACTACGCCTATACCTACGGCATCGACCGGGTACGCTGGACCAAGCCTTTTACCCGGGGCAGTGAGAGCGAATGCGAAACCTGCGAAGCCCTGCGCCAGCGGCTGATAGACCCCCTGATGAAGGTACGCGCTGCGCTGGTGGCAGCCCGCAGTGCAGCACAATCCATGGAAGCGGTGTTCAACCTTCTGGAGGATGTGAGCGCTTATCAGACCCTGCAGGAGGAGGAAGAAAAGCTGCTGAAAGCGGGCCTTACCGTTCGCCAGAGCCAGAACAGCCAGATTTGGCAGGCAGTGCTCACGCTGATGGACCAGATGGTGCGCCTCAGCGATAAGAGCCGCATCCCCCTCAAGCATATCGCCACCCGTATGGAATGCGGCTTTTCAGCCCTGTCGCTGGCAGCATTGCCGCCTGCCGGACATATGCTCCATGTGGGTACGCTGGGGCATTCTCTGCCAGAAAACGTGGATGCCCTGTTCTTGATGGGCCTCAGCGATGGGGTGCTGACCCGTGAGACCCAGAGCCTGCTGACGCCGGAAGAGCGTCAGGCGGCGCAGGAGGAAACTGGCTGCTTCTTGGGATTGACTGACGAGAACCGTGTGCGCTTTGCTAAATTGGACCTAAAGCGCGCCATGACCCTGCCCACCCGGTATCTGTTCCTCAGCAGCGCCAAAACCAGCCCGGAGGGCGCTGCGCTCCGGCCTTTGCCCCTGCTCAGCAACCTGACGGAGCAGCTTATCGCCCATGTATCCCCCTCCCCAGTGGATGTGGAGCAGCTGCCCCTGTCTGCCACGCAGGCCTTGGCAGAATTGAGCCTTGCCCTGCGCGCCCAGCGGGATGGCCTGGGGGGCAGCACCCTCAGCGACCAGCACCAGCAGTGGCTGCGCAAGCTGCTGGAAAACCAGCATACAGCCCCGGCAGCCATGCGTCTGCTCCGGGCGGTGCGTTACGATGGCAGCGCCACCCCCATTACCCGGGAACAGGCAAGACTGCTCTTTGGCGATGAGACCATGTCCATCAGCCGTCTGGAGGAATTCGCCAGATGTCCCTTCAAGCATTTCCTGCATTATGGCCTCAGGCCCAATGTGCTCAAGGAATGGCGCATCGATCCCATTGAGACCGGCAACTTCTACCACGATGCCCTGAACCGCTTCGCCCGTTTGGCCCGCAAGGAACCCGCCTACCCGGAGATTTCTCCTGAGCGGGTCAGCCAGCTGGCGGATGAAGCCATGGAACCGGGGCGGGAAGAAGTGCTGCAAGGTCCCATGGGCGACGGCGAGCGCAATCTGTGGCGCTTCCATCTGGCAGAGGATGTGGTGCGCCGGGCGGCGCAGGTGATTACCAACCAATTGGCAGCAGGCAGCTTTTCCGTCTATCGTACCGAGGCGGCCTTCGGCTATGAGGGCGGATTGCCGCCGATTATTCTTGCTTTGCCCGACGGGCGGCAGGTAACCCTCAGGGGCCGCATCGACCGGATCGATCGGTTTGATACTGAGGACAGTGTGTACCTGCGGGTGATTGACTACAAGTCCTCCCAGCAGCAGCTGGAAGCCAATCGGGCCTGGTGGGGGCTGCAGTTGCAGCTGCTGCTTTATCTGGAAGTTTGTACCGCTGCGATTCCCGGCGGTAAACCGGCAGGCGCTTTCTATTTCTATGTGGCTGATCCGCTGGTGGAAAGCGACAGTGACCTGACCGAGACCGTGGAGGGGCTTTTGCGCAATCTGTTCCGTCTCAAGGGCATCACCCTGTATGATGTGGAAGTGATTGAGGCCATGGACAGCGGAGAGATCCCCTGTGTGATCCCTCCGCTGGTGCAAAAAGGCGGCGAGATGCGCAAGGATGCCCACGCCCTGAGCATGGAGCAGATGACCGCGCTGATCCATCATGCCCGGGAGGAGGCCACCCGTCTGGCGCAGGAACTGCTGGACGGTGAAACCGCCATTTCACCCATGCGGGATGGCATGGCAGCCTGTGAAATGTGCGATTATCAGTCCGTGTGCCATTTTGATATGACCCGCCCCGATGCCGCCTTCCGGGAGGTGCCCAAACTGGATATGGAGGGCCTGCGCGAGAAACTGAATGATGTGCTTTCGCCCGGAAATACAACGCTTTGACGAACATCGACACAAGAAAAACAGGAAAGTCGTTGCCATGGGCGCGGGTTTCATGGTATAATCTTATCGAAGAATAACGCAGGTGATGGCAGACCGATGGCGCATCACCGCGTGGATCATCAAAAAACAAAACACAAGGAGGCGTTCCCATTGATTCAGGTAATTGCCGGTAAAAAGGGTTCCGGAAAGACCAAGCGGATCATTGAAATGGCCAACACTGCTGCCAAGGATACCAAGCACGACATCGTTTTCATCGATGATGATAATCGCTATATGTTCGATCTCACCCGCGATGTGCGTTTCGTCAATGCTGGCGAATATGATATCGAAAGCGATCAGATGTTCATGGGTTTCATCAGCGGCGCTACCAGCCAGAACTTCGACATCGGCCAGATTTTTATCGACGCGTTCAAGAAGCTCATCAAGACCGAGCTGAGCACCACTGAGTGGATGTTCCAGCGGCTGGAAAAGATCAGCGAAAAGAGCGGCGTGGACTTTATCCTCTGCATCAGTGAGGATCCGGCTGACCTGCCCGAGTTCATCGCCAAGTACGTGATCTGACAAAACGATTCACAAATCAGCAAATCCTCTGTGTGGTTTATTCCATGCAGAGGATTTTGTATTTGATGCATTGCAATTGCATGCCAAAACGAGTATTATAGGGGCAACGAAAAAACCGAACAGGGAGGTTGTTCCCCATGGCAGAACCCTTGTACAAGCAGAATATCTGGAATCGGGAGGAAGACCAGTCCATTCTGGAGATTTACGATGTGGAAACCAACCAGCGCACCGTGGTGGCGGAGATGGACTATTGCATCGAAGCCCCCAATTGGACGCCGGATGGCAAAGCCCTTATCTACAACAGCGAAGGCTGCATGTTCCGCATTGATCTGGAAACCAAGGAAATCCGGAAGATCGATACCGGTTATGCGATCGATTGTAACAACGACCATGTGCTCTCCTTCGACGGCACCCAGCTCGCTGTGAGCCACGCCACCAAGGAAGATGGAAAAAGCCGCATTTACACCCTGCCGGTGGAAGGCGGCACGCCGCGGCTCATCACGCCGCTGGCCCCCAGCTATCTGCACGGTTGGAGCCCTGATGGCAAAACCCTGTGCTACTGCGCTGAACGCAACGGCGAATACGACATCTACACCATTCCCGCCGAGGGCGGCGTGGAAACCCGCCTGACCGATGCCCCCGGCCTGGATGATGGCGCGGAATATGATTCTCAGGGAGAGTACATTTGGTTCAATTCCGTGCGCTCCGGCCTGATGCAGGCGTGGCGCATGAAGGCTGACGGCAGCCAGCAGACTCAGATGACCTTCGATGAAAACTGGAATACCTGGTTCCCGCATATTTCCCCGGACCGGAAGCTGGTCACCATGGTATGCTATAAAAAGGGCGATGTGCAGCCGGGCGAGCATGTGCCCCACAAGTTTGTGGAACTGCGCATGATGAATGCGGATGGCTCCAATGTGCAGACGCTGGTGAAGCTGTTCGGCGGTCAGGGCACCATCAATGTGAACAGCTGGTCGCCCGACAGCAAGAAATTCGCCTTTGTCACCTATCGCATCCGTGGCTTGGGCGTGCCGCAGGAGGAGTAAGCCATGGAACATCCTGTGAACAAACTGGGATTTTGCCAGATCAACATCGTGGTGAAGGATATCGAATTGGCAGCAGAAAAGTGGGCAGAACTGCTTGGCATCCCGGTGCCTGAGATCCGCACCAATCATCTGGAGGGAAACGAAAACTACACCTACCGGGGTCAGCCGGTTTCCTGCGACCTGAAGGTGTGCGATATTCCCATGAACGGTTTTGTGATCGAGCTGCACCAGCCCATCGGCGGCCCGTCCTCCTTTCAGGAGTTTCTGGAGAAACATGGCAACGGCGTGCATCATATCGGTTTTGAGGTTGGCGCTGCCCGGGATGATGTGATCGCCGATATGGAACAGGCAGGCTATGATGTAAATCGCACGCTGGGGATTTACCCCGGCAGCAGCTGGACCATCGTGGATGCTGAGGATACCTTGGGCGTTAATCTGAATATCAAGCCGGTACGGTGAGAGAGGAACCCTCCGCAGGATGCAACCAGACATCCAGCGGAGGGTTTTGCTTAGCCCATGAAAAAAGGGCCGCCGCTATGCGGCGACCCGGGAAAAATCATTTATCAACAACCGCCTTATGCCTCGGGCTCCAGCAAACCCAAGTCGCCATCCTTGCGCAGATAGAGGATGTTGGTGCGGTCAGTATCCACATTCACAAAGGCGAAGAAGTCGTGGCCCAGCAGTTCCATCTGCATGATGGCATCTTCCACGCTCATGGGGCGAACCGGGAAAGTCTTGTGTTTGACCACCTTGAGGGAGGGCTCCACAGTAGCGGGCTCCTCGAAATATTCCATATCGGCGGCCTTGAAGGCATCCTCGCGCAGGCGCTTGCCCAGCTTGGTGCGGTGTTTGTGCAGCTGACGCTCCAGCTTTGCCAGAGCCTGATCAATGCTGACGTAGAGGTTATCTTCGGTAGCGGCTTCGGCGCGGAGCACCACGCCCTCGAAGGGAACGGTGATCTCGCATTTACGGCGGTTGTTCTTTTCTTTGGTCAGGCGGACGATCATCTCGGTTTCAGGAGAAAAATAACGCTCCATCTTGCCGGTTTTTTTCATAATACGATCGTTGACGCCGGTGCTTACGTTCATGTTTTTCGCGGTGATGGTTGTCTTCATACTGATGGCAACTCCTTTATGCTGGATTTTGATACGGAAGGGGACACCAAACAGGCTTCGCCAATGGAACCACTCCTCTCCTGGTGGTGATGGGTCTGCGTACTGATGATTCTATCCTTTTGTCTTTGTGATTATACATTTCGACATGGAGTTGGATATTCCTGCTGCCTTTCGAACAAAATGCGAAAATTTTATGAAAGTTTTCTTGAGAGCGCATTTTGAAAGGACGAGCGCTTAACGAGAAATTATTCTGTTAAGCAGGAACAAGCTGTTTGTAAAGCGAAATTCATCACAGACCCAATGAACGACAAAGGAAAGCTGGTACCAAACCATGATTACATACGCTACTTTGAATGGCGCGTGGCAGATGCGGAAGTGCGGCGAGGACAGCCTGCATGCCGTCACCATCCCCGGCTCCGTATACAGCGCCCTGCTTGCTGACGGTACGCTGGCAGATCCCTTCTACCGGGATAACGAAGGCCCCGCCTTTGAGCTTCTGCGCAACGATTTCGAGTTTTTCCGCACCTTTCAGGTGGAGGACAGCCTGCTTCAGATGCCCCGCATCCTTCTGCGCTGCGAGGGGCTGGATACCCTCGCCCATGTGTACCTGAACGGGCACAAACTGGGCTATGCGGACAACATGCACATCACTTGGGAGTGGGATGTAAAGCCCTATCTGCATCAGGGCGATAACCGCCTGCTCATCCATTTTGACAGCCCCATTGAATACGCCCTTGAAGCCTATGAAAAGAGTCCCGGCTGGTATTCCACCGATGCCATTCCCGGCTTTGCCCATATCCGCAAAGTGCACTGCATGTATGGTTGGGACTGGGGTCCCCGCCTGCCGGATGCGGGCATCTGGCGGGATATCCTGCTGATGGGCGTGGATCAGGGCCGGTTTGACAGCGTGCTGGTGTTGCAGCACCACGAGGAAAACCGGGTCACGCTGGAGATCCAGCCGGAGATCGACGCGGCAGACCCCGCTGCCTTTGACTGGACAGCCACCGTCACCGCGCCCGACGGTACCCTTTATGCGGCAGATTCCGACGGAAAGGTCATCATAGACCATCCGCAGCTCTGGTGGCCAAACGGCTATGGAGCGCAGCCTTTGTACACGGTTCAGGTGACTCTCAGCGCAAACGGAATCCCGCAGGATGTATGGGAGCGCCGCATCGGTTTGCGTACCCTCGGTATCTCCCGGGCCAAAACTGAATGGGGCGAGGAATTCTGCCATGTGGTCAACGGCGTGAAGATCTTCGCCATGGGCGCGGACTACATCCCCGAGGACAACATTTTCAGTCGCATCAATCCAGAGCGCACCCGCCGCCTTCTGGAGGATGCCAAACTGGCGAACTTCAACACTGTCCGCATCTGGGGCGGCGGCTATTATCCATGGGATTGCTTCTATGATATCTGCGACGAACTGGGCCTGATGGTCTGGCAGGACCTGATGTACGCCTGCGCGTACTATGACCTGACCCCAGCTTTTGAAGCATCTATCCGCAAGGAGACCATCCAGAACGTGCGCCGACTGCGCCATCACGCCTCTTTGGCCCTGCTTTGCGGCAACAACGAGATGGAAACCTTCCATACAACCGCCATCCACCGGAAACTGACCACCGGTTCCGCTGGTGAGTTCGAGCCGGATTATCCCCATCACCATGCGGATTACATCAAGATGTACGAGTACCTGCTCTCCGGCATCTGTGAAACCGAAGCGCCGCAGACCTTCTACTGGCCCTCTTCACCTTCCTCCGGCGGAGGGTTCGATGATCCTGGTTCCCCGGATCGGGGCGACCAGCACTACTGGGATGTGTGGCATGGCGAGAAGCCCTTCACCGAGTACCGCAAGTTTCTGTTCACCTATGTATCCGAGTTCGGCTTCCAGTCCTTCCCCTGCCTCAAAACTGTGGAAAGCTTCACCGAACCCGGGGACCGGAATATTTTCTCCAAGGTGATGGAACGCCACCAGCGCAACAAAGCTGCCAATGGCAAGATCCTCAGTTATCTGTCCCAGACCTACCGCTATCCCAAGGACTTTGACCACCTGCTCTACGCTTCCCAGCTGCTGCAAGCTGATGCGGTGCGCTACGGTGTGGAACACTGGCGCAGGAACCGGGGCCGCTGCATGGGTGCCATCATCTGGCAGCTGAACGACTGCTGGCCTGTGGCATCGTGGGCATCCATTGACTATTACGGACGCTGGAAGGCGCTCCATTACGCCGCCAAGCGTTTCTTTGCCCCGGTGATGATCTCCGCGGAGGAACGGGGTCAGCTGGATCAGAATCCCCAGATCAATGAGTTCCACCCGGATCCCATTGTCCGCAGTGCCCGCCTCAATGTGACCAACGAGACCATGCAGCCCGTCAGCGGTATGGTACGCTGGACGCTCCGTCAGGCAGATGGCAGCATCCTTCGCACTGGCGAAGAAGCCATCACTGTGCCCGCCCTTTCATCCCAATGGCTGGAGGATCTGGTCTTTGATGATGCCACCCTCAATGATCATTACGTGAGCTTCGAGTTCCTCTCCGGCGGTCAGATCATCAGCGAAGGCACCGCCCTGTTCTGCGCCCCCAAGCATTTCAACTTTGCGGATCCTGCATTGTCCGTGCGTGCGGAAGGCGACGAGATCATCGTCACTGCCGCTGCCTTTGCCAAGTGGGTCTGCATCGAAAGCGATGATCCCGATCTGCTCCTCACCGATAACTTCTTTGACCTGAACCCGGGCGAGAAGCGCGTCCGGGTGCTCCGGGGCAGCGCCCAGAGTCTGCGGGTGCGCAGCGTGTTTGATATGGATTGACGAGGGCAGGGGGACGCTGTCCCCCTGCACCCCCTGTTTAAGGGGCCAAGGGCCCCTTAAGGATCCCGCGGTTTTCGCCCATTTTATGGGCGAAAAGGGGGGGAAGGAACATATTGTATCCACACACCATTAAGTTGAAACGCAAGAAAAGAGATGCTTCCTGCGGAGGGGATAATGGAAAGGAAGGATTTATCCTGCACTTCCCATCATGTAAATAATCATAACCACCCGTCAAACGGGTGGTTTGCACAAAGGCTAAAAGCCTTTATTACCTGCCAGCGT
>SVGQ01000028.1 GCA_015056245.1 Clostridiales bacterium
GCCTCCCCTGCCCGGGCTTCGAAGACGAACTCGGGCTTTTCCGGATTCAGCGTGACCAGCGTCAGCAGCGTATCGCAGATTTCCCCCATAGGGATGCAGTCGATATGCCCCAGATGAAACGTAGCGGAGATGGTTGTCCCCACGTTAACGGTACTCTGGATGGAGAAGGCGCCATCGCTCATCTCCGCGCTTTGCTTGAGCATCGGGATCCCCAGACCCACTTTGCGCGTGGTGCGGGTAGTGGTAAAGGGGTCGGTCACCTTTTTGAGGAATTCTTCACTCATGCCGCAGCCGTCATCCTTAACGGTGAAGGTAAGCATGTTGTTTTCGTCCTTGTCAAAGGAGATCGTAACCAGCGTTGCGCCGGCCTTGATGCTGTTCTGCGCAATATCCAGAACATGCATGGATAAGTCTCTCATTGCTTACATCGCCTTGTACTTTTCGAGGATAGCGGGGATTTCGGCGGGGGTGAGACGACCAAAGACATCGTCATTGATCATCATAACGGGAGCCAAACCGCAAGCGCCGAGGCAGCGGGTGGCCTGAACGGTGAACTTACCGTCCTTGGTGGTGTTGCCGGGCTGGATTTCCAGTTCTTCACAGAGCTTATCCAGAACAGCCTGAGAGCCCTTAACGTAGCAAGCGGTACCGAGGCATACGCCGCAGACATACTTGCCCTTGGGCTGCAGAGAGAACTGAGAGTAGAAGGTAGCAACGCCGTAGACTTCGCTCAGCGTAACACCCAGACCCTCGGCGATGACCTTCTGCACGTCTTCGGACACGCAGCCGAAGATGTTCTGCGCTTCCTGCAGAACGGGCATCAGAGCACCTTTTTGTTCTTTGTGATCCTGGATTACCTGTGCCAGCTTTTCAAACTTTTCGTTACGATCGGACATGGCAGTATAAGACCTCCTCCATACTTGAATCACTGTAACGTGTGCTTGAACAGCACAAATCTATTATATAATATCATACTCTCTATGAAAAAGCACGCATTTTGTGAAAAAATAATCATTTTTATTCGAGTGTATCAAAACACGACGGTTTTTGTTGGTCAAACCGCCGTGTTTCAAAGCTTTTTGTGTATATGATTGTCAGTCAGCCGCACATCATTTTCAGAAAACGGAAGGCTGCTGCTGCTGTCAGTTCCCTCATAGGGATCGAAAACACCTGGTCCTGAATATCTTCAAGCCGGTGTGCATCGCTGGAATGCAGCTGAAAGCGGCCTTTGGTAGCGTATGCCGGGCAGTCGATTCCACGTGCTACCTCTACAATGGGAAATTGCGGCAAAAAGGGCATCAGACCCAACGCGCCAATCATACCGTTGTGACCGCGGTTGATATGCGCTGGTACAGCAATGCCGTTGTGCCGCTGCACGAGCTTCTCCACCTCGTCCACACTGAGGGATGTGGCGTTGATCAGCAGCTTGTCAAGGATTCCCCCATCTTCATCTCCGTTGGTTTTGATCAATTGATTGCCGAACAAAGAAGGATCATTGGCGATATCGGGAAGGCAGCTGTACACCTCTTCTCCAGCCGCCATGGCGTCCTCCAATGTTGGAAAATAGCCAAGGATATGGGCTTCTTCCTTGCTGGTGATTTCCATACCGGGCAGTACAACCACACCATATTCCTTCCCGGCTTCGATGGCTTCCGGCACATTGCGGGTGGTATTGTGATCGGTTAGCGCGATCAGATCAAGGCCGTTGACCTTTGCCATACCCACCAGATTCCATGGAGTCATCTCATCATCGCCGCAGGGTGACAGGCAACTGTGCAAATGCAGGTCGCAAAAGACATCCATCTTATTCCACCGGCGCGGCGATACCCGCCTTGTTCATGATGCCGCATACCTCATAGGCGGTCTTGGTGGTGGACAGAACAGGCATGCCTTCTTCGATGGCTTTGTTCAGGGAAGCTTCTTCCGCTTCCACGCCTTCCACCAGAATGACGCAAGCCATTTCCATCAACACAGAAACGGCGATCACGTTCACATGGGTCTGAACGGTGCACCATGCCATGCCCTGTTTGCCGTGGGCCAGTACCCAGCTGAGCAGATCGCAGCTATAGCCGCAGGTAATTTCCGCATCCAGATTAGCGCCTTCAGTTACGCACTTGGCATCCAAAAGAGTCATCAATTCGCTTACTTTCATGGGTATCTCTCCTATTCTCGTGTGGTCTTTGCCAGCTCAACCATCTGCTGGGCCATAACCTTCAATTGTTCTTTCAGAATGTGTATACAGTCCATCTTGTTACAGAAGCCTCGCACAATGTCCTCGGCAAAGGTACGGCAGGTTGGGCTGCCGCAGCTGCCGCAGTCATAGCCCGGTAAGCTGCGCACGATCTCTTCCATCTGCTCCATCTTACGCATGGCTTCCACGATGTCATCATCCAGACGCATGACACTGTTGGGCAGAACCGGTTTGTCAGCGATCAAAGGATATTTGCCCAAGTAGGATGGGTTTACCTTTTCGTCGGGATGGGTAATATCACAGCCGCTCATAAGGGCCTGTACCGCATTGCGGGCTACATAACCGTTTTCGAAAGTGAGCGGGCCACCAACGCAGCCGCCTGTGCAAGCAGCTCCTTCGAAGAACACCAGATCCTGCAATTTGTTATTCTCGATTTCTTCCAAAACGCGAATAACATTTTCGATGCCGTCTACCGCCATGCTGTGCTCCGGGCAAACGGCAGCCGCTTCGCCGCCGCTACTGGCCCAAGCTACACCGTAGGAAGAAGCAGTTGCACTGTGAGAATCCGTATGCACTTTCTTAATATGACTTGCCAGAACGCCATAGATCTCCAGCATGGATATAGCGCCGTCCACCGCAGAAGTCTCGTGACCGATGGGGTTGCGGATCGCAGTCATTTTGGCGGCACAGGGCGTAATAAAGAAGCAGCCTACATCCTCGGGCTCCACATTGTGCTTCTTGCAGAATTCCTTTTTGGCAACCATCGCCGCCACTTCCATGGGCTGACGGATGTCGATGATATGGGACAGCAGATCCGGGAATCGCACACGGATCAGTCGCACAATCGCGGGACAGGCGGAAGAGATGATGGGATAATCCTCCGGCTGCGCGTTGCGCATACGCTCCCGGATGGCACGGGTAACGATATCCGCGCCCTTGGCTACTTCGTACACATCATCAAAACCCATGGCGATCAAGCCATCCAGCACTTGAGAAGGACTGATGAGATGCTTGAACTGTCCATAAAGCGATGGTGCGGGCAACGCGATTTTGTACTTGAACTTGTCCAGCGCAGAAAGCGGATCAGTTTGCGCAAACTTTGCATGATAATCGCACACACGGATGCATTCACCGCAATCAATACAGCGCTCATCGATGATATGCGCGCGTCCTCCGCGAACACGGATCGCCTCAGTCGGGCAGCGTTTGAGGCAGTTGGTGCAAGCCTTGCACTTATCCTTATCCAGACGGACAGAGTGAAATCTTTTGTCTTGCATGATAACTTTCCTCCGAGAGAAGCAACGGGATTATCGCTTGAGCATAAAGCCCATCTTGATGGTGGTGCCAACGCCCACTTGACTTTCAATATCAAAAGAATCCGCGTTGCGTTTCATGTTGGGCAGACCCATGCCAGCGCCGAAGCCCAGATCGCGTGCTTCCTCGCTGGCGGTAGAATAGCCTTCTTCCAGAGCTTTGCTGATGTCCGGAATGCCAGGCCCCACATCTTTGGAGATAAGCAGCACCTCTTCCGGACTCATTTCCATGATCAAGTTGCCGCCGTTGCTGTGGATAATCAGGTTCAGCTCAGCTTCATAACTGGCGACAGCCACACGGCGAAGGGTGACCGCATCAATGCCCAGCTGCTTCAGTTTTCTTTTGATACTGGCGGAAGCATCCCCGGCAGTCTGGAAAGCGCCGGAGTCTACATCGTAACTGTCAACAAACAGATTGGCCATGGTAACTTCCTTTCTTGTGTGTGGTTATGCGCCGGTACGGGAAGCGCTTCCTTTGATACCTGCCTGATACAGCAGGCCGCAGGTGGTGTAGTTGGTGTGCTCGGTAGCCAGTACAGCAATACCGATCTCTTTGGCTTCTTCCAGAATTTCATCCCCGGGGATCTTGCCGCGGGCAAAAATGACGCAATGAATATCCAGCATCTCGGCCGTACGCATAACATGTACGTTGGTAAGGCCTGTGATCAACACGCATTTTTCCTTTACAAAAGCCAGTACATCACTCATCAGGTCACTGCCGCAAGCCGTGCAGACTTCCTCGTCCAGACGTTCCTCGCCGCAGAGCACCTTTGCATCCAGAATGGGGATCAGGTCTCGGATTGTCACCGTGCATTCCTCCTATGTAGTTTCTGTATTTTCTACTATAGCGTAAACCTGCCTGAGCAAGTCAAGCGAGCGAAGGGTCTGATGCTTCAGCATGGCGCTGAAGAGCACCTCTGGCTGCTGTGAATCCAGCGCTTCCGCATAGCGGCTGTAATCGTCGAATAAATCGATCAGCGCGACAACACAGGCGTTTCGCGGCTCCGGAAATCGCTGATAAAGACGAAGCTTCACCAGCTGCATCTGTTCATGGATCGCTTGCAGTGCTTCGATCTGTTCATCACGGGTATTCTCTGATCGGTCTGATTTCAGACAAGCCTCCTGCAGATTGGAAATCAGATCCGCAGCATGACCAAAAGCTGCCTGCAGAATCTCGATCTGACCCCGCATACCATGAATGCTCACTGCAACAGGAGGCAGCGAGATTCTGAAAAGATAGGAATCCACCTCGTGCTGCTGACTGAGCTGCTGGCGCACCTGCCGGGCATCGGCTTCACTTTTGTAGATCGCAGCCAGCACCCGATATCGCTCATCCTGCCAAAGATATCCGGCAGCACCCCGCCCTTGAAATTGCTCAGCCAATATCCGGGCTGATTCTTCACTGTCAAACGCTCCCATCTGCAATGCATACCATTCAACTGCCGGGAGAGTCCACTGGCAGGTTTCCATGGTTTCATCAAAATGCTCTGTCAAGGGATAGGGCGTTTCAGTAGGCAATGGTACAATGGTGTTGCCAACCTTTTCGCGTGCTGTAAGCCCGCTCAGAACCATCAAAGCTGATAGCGCCAACAACAGCCAGCTGATCCAGCGGATGGGCGCATGTCCGCTGGGATACACCTTTCTTTGTTTCTGCATGGGTATTCCCTCCAAAATGCTGTGGAGAAACTCTATGCACAACCAAAGAACCTTATGCAGACTGTTGCGTTTCTTGTCTCATTCTGTTACCATAAATCAAAGTTATTATACCTGATGGAGGTCAATTATGCAATATCATCTGGAAACAATCCCCGTATGGGAAGCTTTGGAAGCTGAAACACCTTGCCCTTTTTGCATGCTGTATCAGAAACTGGAGCAAAACGAAGTCGAACGTTCTCTGGGTGGCAGTGTAATGGAGCCGGATGCTCGTATCCGCGTTAATGAAACCGGCATCTGCGCTCACCATCATACCATGCTTTTTGCCATGCAGAACCGGTTGGGTCACGCCCTTTTGTGCGATTCCCACTCCAAAGAAATTCTCGGAAAACTGGAACGCACCAAAATCGGTGCCAAAGCAGGCTTGTTTTCTTCCGCGCCCAATCCATGCGAAAAGCTGGCCGAGGAACTGCGCTCCCTGACCAGCCGCTGCGTCATCTGTGAAGATATTGATTCGCACATGAAACGCTATCTGTATACCTTCATCCATCTGTGGAAGACGGACAAAGCCTTTTTGCGGAAATGGCATGAATCCAAGGGACTCTGTTTCCCCCATGCCGCTGATCTGCTGGATATGGCAGCGCGTCAGCTCAGCGGAAACCAGCAGCAGGAATTCGCCCAATCCATCCTGGACAGCATGAAGCGAACCCTTGGTGAGGATGAAGCTGATTTGGAATGGTTCACCCTGAAATTTGACTACCGCAACCAGCAAAAGCCCTGGGGCAACAGCCGCAATGCGCTGGAGCGCACGGTCAACCGTCTGCGTGCCAAGTGTATTGATTCCAGCGAGACCCCTTAAACCAGTTCTTCCTCAAAACGTTCCAGCACAACGCCAGCCTGTTCAAACAATTCCAGCGAGAAAGGATCCGGATATCCCTGCTGGTAAATGACCCGCTTGATGCCCACATTGATGATCATCTTGGCGCAGACTGAACAGGGCTGGTGAGTACAGTACAGAGTGGCTCCGTCAATGGAGATGCCCAGTTTGGCAGCCTGCAGAATGGCATTCTGTTCCGCGTGGATGGCATAGCATACCTCTGCACGGGTGCCGGATTCGATATTCATCTGATCCCGAAGGCAGGAGCAGCGTTCTTTGCAAGTCAAAAGTCCGGCAGGAGCGCCATTATAGCCGGTGGTCATAACGCGCTTATCCTTCACGATTACCGCGCCGATGCTGCGGCCCTGACGATAACAGCTGGACCACTCCGAAACCAGATTGGCCATTTTCATAAACCGAATATCCCATTTATCCATTCGTAACACCCCATTTCCCTTGCATCATAGCACACAGTCCCGCTGATGGCAAGCATGTTTCATTGTTCAGGTTCATAGATTTCCTCCCGGAGGGGAAAGCATGGACGCGAAGGTAAAGAAACAGACCTTGCTGGTAACAGCACTCAATGGCATGATTCGGGCAATGGGGTTCTTGCTGCGCATTTTGATGTCGCGGATGCTGGGCGCTGAGATGATGGGAATTGCAGAACTGGCTTCCGGTGTGCATATGCTCGCCATTACACCGCTTACCTCCGGTCTGCCCATGGCTATCAGCCGACTGACTGCAAAAGCGAACGAAAAAGAACGCACCGGCCCCGTAACGGCAGGGATTTTGTTGGTGCGCCAGGTTGCAGTGTTTTTGATTCCTGCTTTCCTGCTGTTTTCTCCACTGATTGCCGGATGGACGGGCGATAAGCGGGTGCTTCCATCTCTGTGGTTTACTGCACCCTGTATCCTGATTCTTGGATATTCAGGCGTGTACAACGGGTTTTGCTATGGAATCAAACGTAGCTACCTGCCCGCGGTTTCTGAACTTACGGAGCAGACGCTGCGTGTTTTGTTTACGCTGTGTTTGCTGCCTGTACTGCATGATCTGACAGCCCCGTGGCTGGCAGCTGTACCGGTTGCTTCCACGATGGTGGCAGAAATCGCAGGTCTTGTTCTGGTGATGGTCATCCTTCGAATTCCCCTTGAAGGTTCGAGAGATTCCTCCAAATGGAAAAGTGAGATTCTTCATTTGGCTGTGCCTTCGACGGTTACGCGCTTCATCCATACCCTGTTACGCTCTGTTACATCCATCATCATTCCTCTGCGTTTGATGGCCTCGGGTTTGCCTTCATCTGAAGCGACCGCAAGACTGGGCATGCTGAACGGTATGGTTCTGCCGGTGATGATGACCCCTTGCATCTTTACCGGAGCCCTTGGGATGGTGATGGCACCTCGCCTTGCAGAAAGTGATGAAAATGCCCGGTCCTGCAAACAGATGCTGTTCATTCTGTTTGCAGCCGGGCTGATCGTTTCGGTATTGTGTACCGTCGCGCTGGCGCTGCTTGCGCCGCTGTTTGCAATATTCATTTATCGGTTGCCGGAGCTAACGGCTCTTTTTCGAGCGGCTACTCCCCTATGCTTCCTGTGCGCGTTTGAGAACCTGACCGGCGGCGCGGTTACCGCGCTTGGGTTGCAGAAGCGTTCTATGTATGGTGCGCTTCCCTCTTCTCTTGCTGCGCTGATGCTCACATGGCTGCTGACAGCCCAACCGGTCATACGGCTGCACGGCGTGATCATAGGTTTGGCAGCTGGGCATATCTGCTGTATTCTCTGGAATGGCTGGATTTTGTTTGGTTGGTGGAAAAATCAGACAGTTCGATGATAGATCCGGTCAATTTCTGAGCTTTCCCGTCCGTCCTGTTCATAGACCACCAAGGGAGGCATCCAAAGCAAACCTGGTTTAGCGTTCTTCATGCCTTCCAATAACACAAGGTAAGGCGCGCGATCAGCTTTCGCATAGACCATGCGGATCCGTTTGGGTTCGATTCTGTGTTTGCGGTAAGCATCCGTCAATTCCAAAAGGCGCTGGGCCGGGAAAACCATGCACAGCCTGCCCATATTCCGCAGTACGGCGGAACAGGCTTTGACCCATTCATCAATGCCCGACTCTTCTTCATGCCTTGCGATGGTTACGCTGTCAGTTGCGTTTTTCAGTGTGCTTCCCAGTTTCCCGTATGGCGGATTGCTCACCACCATATGCGCGCACTGGTATCCCAGCAGTTTGGGAGCTTCTCTCATATCTGCAGCATAAATACGGATCCTCTCGCCAAGACCGTTTAATGCAACGCTGCGGGATGCCATATCCGCCATATCAGGCTGGATCTCCAAGGCGCTAAAGGTTGCATCGGCACGCTGAGCACTGAGCAAAATAGGCAGAATGCCTGTGCCGGTGCCCATATCGACAACATGTTCCCGAGGGCGAACGCGGGCAAAGTCGCTGAGGATGACAGCGTCCATGCCAAAACGAAAGCCTTCCTGGTTCTGAATGATATGCAGTTGATTCAGTTGCAGATCATCCACCCGCTCGCCGGGCAGCAGGGTAACATCCATAGATAGCTCCTTTACTGCAGTGTGTCTGAGGCATACAGTGCCACTTCACTCAACTTGACATAACCGATCGTGTTCTCCCAAATGCCAATGCACCATTCATCGGAACAGGCAAGAGCTTCAAACTGCTGGCTGGCAGGAATGATGAACAGCGCCCGGTCGTTCAGAGAGGGAGAAGACCGGAAAGCAGCGTCGCCTGCGCCCGCTATCGCAACCATATGATCCAACGGGATATAGCCATCCGGCAATTCAGGAAGCAGCGTATGGTTTGCCTGTTCACCGAAAGATGGCTGCGTAACCGGCGTGGGTGTTGGTGATTCCATCGGTAGAGGCGTTTCCTGCTGTGCTGTTGCTCTGTCCTCTGCCGCATCATCTTCTGCAGGGATGTCATCATCCGATACAAATGGGATATTCCCGGGCATTGACAGATAGGCCGTCATAACATAGCCGCTGTAGCTCTGGTAGGAAACCAATGCCCATTTTCCCTCTACAGAATACACATTAACCTTTTGTCCCTGCGGGATGGTGATCAGAACGGCACCATCTGGTGTCATGCGGAGATTCAGTGAGCCCTGCTCCGTAACCACTGTCGCTTGTCCGAAAGAGCTGTCCGGAAGCGTAACGCAATGCGTCGGCTCCCGAACGAATGGCGTAGGCGCTGGTGTGGTGTTGGCAGTATGTGCGAACGTCAGGAAACGGCTCATGGCATAGCCTTCCAAGTTGCCATATCGTACCCTGCACCACTCGTTGTTGATCGAATAAGCTTCTACCTGTGCATACTGGGGAATCTGTATCAGAACAAACGCATAATCCTGAGGCTCTTCCCGCAGGTTCAGCGAACCGCGCTGTGTTGTTACAGTAGCGGTACTGTATTGGCTGTCGCTGATCTCAGGGGTAGGCTGAGGCGTAGATGGAGCGTTATCTGTTGCGGCTGGTTGCTGGCTGGGCTTGGGTTCCGGAGTTTCCGTCGCTTGAGGTGGTTCGACTGTTTCCGTTGGCTGCGATACGGTTTCCTGCGGTTGACCTCCAAAGGCATCAGCCTTTACAAGGAACGAGTTCATTACATAACCCTGGATGCCCATATAGGAAACATGCGTGAACTCGCCATTGACTTCCATCACATCCAGATAAGCACCATGGGGCAATTGCATCAGCACGCTGCTGGACAGAGAGGGTTCCTCCCTGAAGTTGACAAATCCATTCAGGCAAAAAACCATGGCTTGATTGGCACCGGCTGATGGTTGTTGCTCCGGGAGAGGAGCAGGTGCTGTATCGGATGATCCGGTATCTTCAGGGGCATCTGACGGCTCCATCTGGTAAATATCCGACAGCAGCTTGCGCATGGCATATGCCTGCAGATCGTGATATTCTACAACGGCCCAGCTTCCTTCAAGGCTGAGCACCTTTACCGTGGCACCCTCTATGGCAATCCCCAGAATAGGCGCATCCAGAGAAGGCGACTGACGAAGATTCAAGAAACCATTGGCCTGTACGGTTGCATATCCAACGAAATCCTGCTGGATTCCAGCTGATGGTTCCAGCGTTGCTTGCGGTTCTTCCGTTGCATCGGGCTGGGTTGTATCCGGCGTCTGCGTTTCAGGGGCAGCCTCGGATCCGGCTTCCTGCATGGGTGAGCTGGAAAGATTCAGCTTCACATTGGTGCATCCGGGATAATAGAAGCCAAGGATATCAGCATATCCAAAACCTCTCCGGGCCATTTCCATTGCGCCGTACTGGCTCATGCCCACGCCGTGACCGTAGCGGCCTGCCTTCAACATGTAGGCAGTATCGTTGCTGGAAAGCGTCCAGATTTCGTTGGATGAGGACTGTACGCTCATTCCCAACAGACCTTCCAATTCGCCAAAGATATCAGTTGTGACAATGACAGATGTGGTACTGCTGCTTCCTCCGCCAGCCACCGTTTCCACAGACAGGGTAAAATCTGCCTTGGTAAACAGTTTGCTGGGGGCTGGGTATTTGGGCGTGTGCAGCTGGATCTTTTCCAGCCAGATAAGCTGGGTATTGGCAGCTGTTGCAGCATAGCCATTCCGTTTGAGACAGGCAACCGCTTTTTCTTTGAGCAGCTTGATCAGCGGCTGACGATTACTGCCGTTGTTCAAATCTTTATAGATGGTCGCGGTTTTGGTTTTTGCGCTTCCGCTTGCCAAATCGTACGGATCATCCGTTACCCGGAGATAATCATAACCTTTTCCGCCCCAGATGTTCTGGGCCGATTCTGTCTGACCGCCGTTACTGGAAGAATAAAAGGTTTCAGCATAGCGGCTGCCAAATTTCAAAACCATGCCTTTAGTGGCGTCCACAGCCGCTTTGCATTGATTGTTTCCTGAAGCGGTTCCTTTGTACAGCTGATCCGCCGATGTATCGACAACATCGTATGTATTGCCGGAACGGTCGTTCATCATGCGGATGGTATAGGTACGTGCGGCAATGGCCTGAGCCTTGAGGGCTTCCAGCGGCGCACTGTTGCCCATTTCATAGGGCAGCACTCCGTAGAGATAATCTTCTACCTGAATATGTGCCACCGGCTGCAGGCAATAGCTTGCGCCATTCTTGACGGAACGAATCGAAAAGTCTGCAGGATAGGGATTGCCTCCGGCTTGGCTGATGGTTGCGTACGCACCGGCATCCGCACGGTTCAGGGTGAAGTATTCCCCCATGCTCCAATCTTGCCCGGAAGCAGACAAACTTAGCTGCCCGCTCTCAGCATTGCAAATGATTTTGAGTTGTGCACCCTGTTCGAAGGAAATCTGACCATTGTTGGCAGTATAGGCTCCTTTCAGAGTCAGTGTCAGGCTATTCAACGTACCCAAAGAAGCCAGCCTGACCCTTACAAGGCCATTGCGGCTGGTATGATCCTGAGAATAACCGACAGGGGCTGCCTGAGCCGTTGCCAGCATTGCCATCAGAAAAGCCAGCACAACCGAAAGCAGGCGTATTTTTTGGGGCTTGCTTCCCCTTTTCTTTATCTGATGACGCATGTGTTTCACTCCCTGTATTTCATTTGCAACTTGAACCATTTTAGCATACGTCCATGGGAATGTCCACGTATTTGCGCGTTTGTTTCATTTGTTATCTACCAGTTTTTCAATCATTTGCTGCTGGGTTTCCGTGGCAATCAGCCTGCCGTTGTCAGGATCAATCGTATGGAATAGAACGAACGTTTCCCGGGGACTTTGTTGGAATGCCTTCATGAGCAGTCTGGGAGTCATTTCGCCTGTAACTGTCCATATCTCTGCTTTGCGAATTTCATCTTTTCTGCATTGGGAACGCTGCTGGAGCATCTGTACAGCTTCTGTTCCTGATGCAAGGCTGCTCTGTTTGGCAGCGTAGGCAAGATATGGGCCCATGAGCAGCAGCGTAGGATTCAATACTCCGTTCATCGCGCCATATAGTCCAAGGCCTGTCACCAATACCGAGACGAAATAGGAAAGAAACAGGAGAATCCTTTTGATGCCATTTTCCCAGCCTGCCAGCGCAGCCAGAGCCAACAGTACTTTTCCCCCGTCCAGCGGCAAAATCGGCAGCGAATTGATCAGCAGAATCGCCAGATTGGCAGTAAACAGGTAATACAGGAATCGGTTCTCTGCTGCCAATGGATAAACTGCTATCGCCATACCGGCACTCGCGAGCAAACCGGATCCTGCAATCCAGAGCTGGTGCATAACAGGAAGTGATGTCAATCGTTCAGTTTTTGCAACAAATCCAAGAGGCGTCCACTCAACAGAACAACGCTGAACACCGCACAGCCTGATACATACCAAATGAGCAGCTTCATGCAGCAGGATGGCTATCAATGCGGCTGATAATTGCTCAACAGGCACAAAAAGCAGTGCAGCCGCCACGCATGCAATACCAATTGGATGTGCAGAAAATCGCCATTCAGTTTTCATTACTGTGCCATACAGGGAACGGGATCGACGGACCGACCATCCACCCGAAGCTCAAACGCCAACGGATAACCCGGCAACAAAGACCCGATGATATCGCCGCCATTGACGATGCTGCCCACATCCACAAAGCATTCTTTCAGATTCCCGTACAAGGTTTCGCTTCCGTCTGTGTGACGGATACGGATGATTCTTTCTTCGTTAAGCCCATGTGCAATGCTCATTACCTCTCCAGCCCCAGATGAGCAGACATCGGTCATACTGCACTGGAACTCCAGATACGGTTCCTGCAGGGACCATGCATGGACAACCTGCCCGCTGACTGGCGCCATTACATTCGCTGCTGGCGACGGATTCCATACTTCCCGGATTTCCGGCGGCAACAGTTCGCTCACAAAGCTCAGCTTCCCGATATCGTTATCCCATGTAGCGGTCATTTCACTTTTCAGCGCTGAGAATACGCTGATGTTTTCTTCCCTGCCGCTGTGGTTTATCGCCAATACCATCAGCGCAAGGCATCCGACCACAGCAAAGTTTCTGGTCAGATTTTCAGGTTTCAGCAATACACGCCATCCTTTATCGGGGGCAGGGAGTTCCTCCAGTCGTGCGCTGGTTTGAACCGTTTCATCGGATGCTATGGGCGGCTGGATCCATCGGCGTCTCTGGCGAATCTGAATTTGATTGACACGGGTTTGTTCATCCAAAGTAAATCCCTCCTCTGAGCCAAGGGTATGCCTTGGAGAGGAGGGATAGAACTGCATCAGAGGCAGCCCTTCTTTTGCATATATTCCATGGTGCGGATGATTGCCAGCTTGCCGTGGCTGTAGGTGAGGCCGCCTTGCAGGAAGGCGGTATAGGGTTCACGCATGGGCGCATCTGCGCTCAGCTCGATGGAGGCGCCGCTGACGAAAGTGCCTGCCGCCATGATCACCTGATGCTGATAGCCCGGCATATCCCACGGTTCGGGCAAGGCCATGCTGTCAATGGGTGAAGCAGTCTGGATGCCTTGACAAAAAGCGATAAGACGCTCGGGGGTTTCCAGGTCCAACGCCTGAATGATATCTGTACGGGGAGCATCATAGCGGGGGGTTGTATGCATGCCCATCGCGTCAAATACGGCAGAGGCCAGAATGGAGGTTTTCACTGCCTGTGCAACCACATGGGGAGCCATAAACAGTCCCTGATAGAACGGCTGATAGCTGCCAGCATAACTGCCCACTTCGCGCCCGATGCCGGGTGCAGTCAGACGATAACTGATACGTTCGATCAAATCCTCTCGACCAACGATATATCCACCTGTGGGGGCCAAACCGCCGCCGGGATTCTTGATCAGGCTGCCAACACTCACATCCGCGCCGTAATGGTTGGGTTCCAGCTCGCAGACAAACTCGCCGTAGCAGTTGTCCACCATCAGACAGGCGTTGGGAAATTCTTTGTGGAGCATCTCAGCTAAGGGAGCAATATCCTCTGGCATCAGGCTGGGACGGCTGGAATAGCCGCGACTGCGCTGCACAGCCACAACCGCTGTATTAGGCTTCATAGCAGCCCGGATACCGTCAATATCCAGCTTGCCATCCGCTGTCATTTCCACCTGAGCATAACTGACACCCATTTCCTTCAGGGAGCCTACCCCAGAGCCCTGAATACCGATCACCTCTTCCAGCGTATCATATGGGCCGCCGGAAGCATACATCAGCTCGTCGCCGGGTTTGAGAAGGCCGAACAGGCACATGCTCAGTGCATGGGTGCCGGAGGCGATCTGAGGACGGACAATCGCCGCGTCGGCTTCGAAAAGCTCCGCAAAGATTCTCTCGAGGGTATCTCTGCCCACATCATCATAGCCATAACCAGTGGTGGGCGCAAAATGACGGGCTGCAACCTGATGCCGCTGCAATGCATCCAGCACTTTGGCTGTGTTGTGCATGGCGATCCGGTCAACCCGGTCAAAGGCATCTTTGCATCTGGCTTCTGCGGCTTCAACCGCTTGCAGGATATACGTATTCATGGCATTCATTCCTTTGGTCATTATTCAGGCAGTTGCAGGAAACGATCAATGGATGCAACGGCGGTCGGAAGCAAGGATTCGCCTTCCAGCCATACCGTTGCTTTTTCGCCCTTGAACCATGTTTCCTGCCGTTTGGCATAGTGTTTGGTATTGAGGATGATCTCCTCCCGGGCTTTTTCCAGCGGAACCATTCCGCTGAGCACAGGCACCAGTTCCTTGTAACCGATGCCCTGCATGGACTGAGCCTCTGGCGAAACGCCCTCATCCAAAAGGCGCTGTACTTCTTCCACAAGACCGCTCTCCAGCATGGCATCCACGCGTTTTTCAATCCGCTGGTAAAGGATTTCCCGTTCCATGCGGATTGCGATGGGCAGCACGGAAAACTCGCTGTTTTCCTCCTGACGGGTCTGGCTCAGGGGGGTGCCGGTCAGTTCATATACCTCGATCGCCCGGATCACCCGGCGCAGATCGTTGGGGTGCAGCTTATTGGCGGAAGCCTCATCCACTTGCCGGAGCATATCGTGCAGTTTCTGCCTGCCTCCCGGCTCATCGGAAATAGCTTCCAGTCTTGCCCGGATATCTGGATCGCTGCGGCTGACCCCCAGCGACAGGCCGTGCATCAATGCTTTCAGGTACAAGCCGGTACCTCCGACGAGTACAGGCAGTTTCCCCCGTTTCAGGATATCGTGAATCACAGCGGTTGCATGCTCCGCATAATCGGCCACCGTGTAGTTATCCGCCGGAGAAACGACATCCAACATATGATGCGGCACCATCCGTTGCTCTTGCTGCGATGGTTTGGCAGTACCGATATCCATCCCACGATAAATCTGCATGGAATCCATACAGACGATCTCCGCATCGTAATGTTTGGCAAATTCCAGAGAAAGGGCGCTTTTGCCGCTGGCGGTTGCGCCGGTAACGGCAATGATTTTAGGCTTCATAGGAGCCTCCTGTTACTGTACGCGTTTGAAACGCTTTTCCAGCATGTACTGGGTCATTTCGATAACGATCGGGCGTCCATGGGGACAGGTGGGCATGGCATCGGAGGCGAGCATTTCCGAAAGGAAACCTTTCACTTCTTCCTCACTGAGCTGGTCTCCAGCCTTAATGGCACGCTTGCAGGCCATCTGGGCAATCTGTTTGCGCATGCGCTCCCGTGTCACAGCGCCGCGACCCGCCTGCCACTCATCCAAGGCCTCCAAGAACAGCGTACGGGGATTCTCGTTCTGTCCGAACAGGGTGGGAATGGCATGAACGGCAACGCTGGTCTCATCAAACTGCTGCACATCAAATCCTGCATCGGTGAGAACCTCTTGCAGTTCCTCCACCAGCATCAGGTCGTGCTGAGTCATCTCCACAAGCACCGGCGCAAGCAGCCGTTGGGAAATAGCGGTTCCTTCAAACTGCCCCATCATTTTGTCATACAGCATGCGTTCATGGGCAGCGTGCTGATCTAAAAGGAGCAGCTTATCCCCGCACTCAAAAATCCAGTAGGTGGCAAAGGCAATGCCGATGAAACGAAGCTGCTGAGCGGGCTTTGTCTCTTCCAGAAGGGTGGTTTGCTCTGGTTGCGGCAAAGGCACATTGGTGGGAACGGCTTTTTGTTCAGGATTGGGCTTTTCTTGGTGAACCGTTTTCTGCGCAGACTCTTTCTGCTGCTGTTCAGTTCTTTCCTCTGCCTGTTTGCGGGCCAGTTCCAGCATGATGCGGGCCACTTCCGGAGAGGAAGATTCCTGCATCACTTCATTGCCTGAGGATAAAGCCGAAAAATCGGGAACAAAATCCGTATACAGCTGACGGGTTTCTTCTTTGGTAACAGGCTTTACAGGCTCACGAGAAGGTTGAACAGGCTGTGCTGCAGCAGATGCGGCCTGCGCTTGGGGCACAGCTGGCTTACTTTGGGATGGTGGCGGTAGTGTTGCAGGTTCCGCTGCTTTGGGAAAATGTTTATCGTCAGCCGTGGCTTTCGCTTGTACCAACAGGGGCTTACTTTCCCCCACCGCCTGATTTTCATCTGTCGCAGAAATGGCTTTGGCATTGGTGGGTTCGGCGGGTTTTGCGTCAGAGAGTGCTGGCTTTGCGCCCGGATGCTGTTCTTCTCCGCTCAGTTCGATCACGGTAAAACCGCTGCTGTTCACCGGGAATGCCGGGAGCGTATCCTGCGGTTTGCTTGGCGATATGGTACCCGCGCTCAATTGCGCGCCCAAGGATTGCCCATGCAGAGCCTCGCTCACCAGCGTTTTGACGGCTTCAGCGATGGCTGCCTCGTTCTGGAAACGAACCTCCAGTTTGTTGGGATGTACGTTCACATCCACCAACTGATAGGGCAGCTTCATAAACAAAGCGCACATGGGGAAGCGTCCGATCATCACCCGTCCTTCGCAGCCGCTTTCCACCGCTCGACTCATCAGCCCGCTGCGGAAATAACGACCATTGATGAAGAACGACTGCTGCTGACGGTTGCCCCGGCTCAATTCCCCTACGCCCACATATCCTTCCAGAATCAAACCATTCATATTGCCGGATACATGATGCATCTGCGAAAAAGCATCCTTGCCGTATACCCGGTACAGAACGGACTCCACCTTGCCATCCCCGATGCTCTGATAAATGCTCTTGCCCTGATTGACAAACCGGAAAGCGATCTCAGGATGGCTCAGCATCAGGCGAAGGATGTAATCGGAAACCAGGGATGCTTCCTGTGCAGGTTTCTTCAGGAATTTTCGGCGAACAGGCGTATTGTAGAACAGATCCTCCACCACAAAGGTGGTGCCCACGGGCGAAGCCGCCTGACGGATGTCCACAAACTCACCGCCTTCGATTTTGGCACGGATGCCAAGGGGCGCATCAGCGGTTTTGGTGGTACAGGTCACCTTGGCAACAGCGGCTACCGAAGCCAGCGCCTCGCCGCGGAAACCCAACGTGTGAATATCGAAAAGCTGTTCCGCCGTCTGGAGCTTGCTGGTGGCGTGGCGTTCAAAGGCCATGCGAATTTCCTCCGCAGGAATGCCCTTGCCGTCATCGGTGATGCGCAGATACTCCACGCCTCCGCCACGAACTTCCACTGTAATATGGGTGGCACCAGCATCAATGGCGTTCTCCACCATTTCCTTGACCACAGAGGCAGGGCGTTCCACCACTTCACCGGCAGCGATCCGACCGATGATCTCCTGAGACAGCTTACGAATAGCCGCCATGGTGCTCCCTCCTTAAATCCTTCGTGCTTTTTCTCTCAAACGGTACAGAATATTCAGCGCATCCATGGGGGTCACGGACAGCACATCCAGATTCTGCAGTTCCTCTACCAATTCATCCTGTGCCAGATGGAACAGATCGGTCTGGCGATCCTGTTTTTTCTTCTTTTCCAGAATGTTGGAAGAAATAGACTCCTGATTGATCTCGCTGACTTCCAGCCGGGCCTGGATCTCATGGGCGCGGGCCACCACAGAATTGGGAATGCCAGCCAACCGGGCCACATATACGCCGTAGCTCTTATCTGCGCCGCCGGGCATGATCTTGCGCAGGAAGATCACTTCTTCCCCGTGCTCCATCACGGAGATGCAGTAGTTCTTCACGCCGGGGAAGCGGCCTTCCAGTTCGCTGAGCTCATGGTAATGGGTGGCAAACAGGGTTTTTGCACCCACTTTTTTCTGATCCAGCAGATACTCCACCACAGCCCAAGCAATGGCAAGACCATCGAAGGTACTGGTACCGCGACCGATTTCGTCCAGAATCACAAGCGACTTGTTGGTGGCGTTTCGCAGGATACCCGCTGTCTCGCTCATTTCCACCATAAAGGTGCTCTGGCCGGAAGACAGATCATCCGACGCGCCGATACGGGTAAACACCCGGTCGCACAGGCTGATGTTGGCGCTGGTGGCAGGCACAAAACTGCCCATGTGGGCCATCAGCGTGATCAGCGCGGTTTGGCGCATATAGGTGCTCTTACCAGCCATATTGGGGCCGGTGATGATCAGCATGCGGTTTTCTTCGTTATCCAGCGTGGTATCGTTGGGTACAAAGGGCGTATCTGTTACCGTGCGCTCTACGATGGGATGGCGGCCTTCCACAATGTGCAGTACGCCATCTTCATTGATTTCAGGCTTTACATAGCCGTAATCCCGGGCCACACGAGCCAGCGACAAAAGCACATCAGCGGTTTTCAGTGCCTGCGCGTTCTGTTGAATAGCGCCGATCTCCTTGGCAATGGCATCCCGCACTTCACCAAAGAGCTGTTGTTCCAGCGTCAAGGACATCTGCTGGGCTTGATTGATCTTCTGCTCGATCTCTTTGAGTTCCGGCGTAGTATAGCGCTCGCCGGTAGCAAGGGTCTGCTTGCGGGTATAGCGCAACGGCACCAAACCCAGATTGCTCTTGGATACCTCGATATAATACCCGAACACCCGGTTGGAGGTGATTTTCAGATTCTTGATACCGGTGGCTTCCTTTTCGGCAGCTTCCATGTTGAGCAACCATTGCTTGCCGTTCTGCTGGGCATCCCGGTAGGTGTCCAGTTCTTCATTATAGCCCTTGGCGATTATACCGCCATCACTGATGAGCAGCGGCGGTTCAGGGTCAATGGCGCTTTCGATCAACTGGCAAAGCTCGTCAAGAGGCGTCATGGTGTGGGCCAGTGCGGTCAGATGCAGTACATCAAAACTCAATAGCAATTCTTTGACAGGCGATACGCTGCGCAGGGAACGAAGCAGCGCAAGGCAGTCTCTGGCATTGAGATTATTGTAGCTGATCTTTCCCAGCAAACGTTCCATATCTGCAACGTTTTTCAGCGCATCACTCAGTTCCTCGCTGCGGATGAAGTCGTCCTTCAACGCTTCCACACACGAAAGGCGGGCCTCGATACGGGAACGGTTGATCAGCGGGCTTTCCACCCAACTGCGCAGAAGGCGCGCGCCCATGGCTGTCTCGGTTTTATCCAAGAGCCACAGCAGGGAACCTCTGCGCTCATTGCTGCGAAGGCACTGGGTCAGTTCCAGATTGCGCCGGGTGGCACGGTCAAGGAACATGGTATCCTCGCCCTGATAAATGGTCAGCTGTGTAATGTGGCTGAGGGCATTCATCTGGGTTTCGCTCAGGTAACGGAGCAGTGCGCCGGCTGCAACAGCGCGTTTGTCCTTTTGCTCCATGCCCAGGGAGGACAGATTCTGCACACCAAAATGGCTGAACAGTTCACTGTCTGCCGCCCGCTTCTGGAAAGCGCTTTCCGGCATCTGGCTACGGGAGATATCGATGGTCAGGAAAGCGTTCAAACGTTCCACATCGTTGGTAACCACTTCACTGGGCTGGATGCGTACCAATTCATCCCGGAGGGTATTGTCCGCATCCAACAGCAGGTGCACAGTCAACTCGCCTGTACTCACATCCGCGTATGCCAAAGATGCCTGCTTGCCGGAAAAAGCAACACACAGCACATAACTGGAGCGCTTCTCATCCAGCAAAGCGGGATCCACCACAGTACCCGGCGTAACGATACGGATCACTGCACGTTCCACAAGGCCTTTGGAGGTAGCAGGATCGCTCATCTGTTCGCAGATGGCTACCTTGTAGCCGCGCTCCACCAGCCGGGATATATAGGTGGTTGCAGAGTGAAAGGGCACGCCGCACATAGGGGCGCGCTCTTCCAAACCGCATTCTTTGCCTGTAAGGGTCAGTTCCAGCTCCTTGGAAACCAAAACGGCATCGTCAAAAAACATCTCGTAGAAATCGCCGAGGCGGTAAAACAGGATGCAATCAGAATACTTCTGTTTGGTTTCTACGTAGTGCTGCATCATGGGCGACAGTCCGGCCATGAAGGTACCTCCCTTTCGTACAGGTGCTTTGGTAAATTAGTGGTGATGATGACCGCAGCCGGAGCAGCTGGAGCAGGAGCCGGAGCAGCCTTCTTCTTCATCGTCACGCTCGCCGGTGACCACAAACTTGATGATGCTGTTGACCTTGCGCATCATATCGTTGAAAGCCTCGCGGCTGTCGCGCATCTTGTTCAGCACTTCATTGGCATCGATGGCGCGTTCCACCTCTTCCAGTTCGCTGCCAGCCTTAGCCAGATCACCGGGGTTCATGTTGGCATCCGCCAGAATGTTTTCAACGGCGGTGCGCTTCTCGGTGTAAGCAGCGATGAGACCGGTGGCCTCGCTATCGCGCATGGCAGCCTGTTCGCTCAGACGCATGGTGATGTATTCTTCGCTCTCCAGAATGGCTTCCGCCAGCATTTCAGCCTGATTCAAAACCTTTTCCATTGTTAACTCACCTTTCTGTTCTTTCTCCCCGCAGGGTATTGACTGCGGCGGAGGTAATGTGTACGGGAATGATCTTGCCGATATCCTCGGCGCTTCCCTTGAATGTGACGGTAATGTTCCGGGTGCCTTTGCCCGAAACCATACCGGGATCACGCTTGGAAAGGCCTTCCACCAGAACCATCTCATCCGTGCCAAGCATGGATTGATGGGCTTTGGCGGTGGAGGCTTCCACTTCCGCAATCAGCTTGGTGATGCGGCGGGTGCTTTCGTCATCAGGGATACGCCCTTCCATGGCAGCTGCCTTGGTGCCGATGCGGGGCGAATAGATGAAGGTGAAAGCGGAGTCATAGCCCACTTCGCGAACCAGCGAACAGGTATCCTCAAACTGGGCTTCCGTTTCGCCGGGGAAGGAGACGATCAAGTCGGTGCTCAGGCCGATGCCCGGCACTGCGGCACGGAGCTTTTCCACCTTGCGAAGGTAGTCTTCCCGGGTGTAGCGGCGGTTCATCAGGGCAAGAATTTCATTGTTGCCGCTCTGTACCGGCAGATGAAGATGATTACAGATGTGCTTGCTGTTTGCCATTACATCGATCAGATCATCGCTGAGATCCTTGGGATGAGAAGTCATAAACCGGATTCGGGGAATGCCCAGCTGATCCAACCGGCGAAGCAACTCCGGGAAAGTTTCGCTGGTTCCGCCGCCATAGCTGTTCACGTTCTGACCCAGCAGCATGATCTCCTGCACGCCGCCTTCCAAAAGGCCTTCTGCTTCCCGGAGAATATCATCCATGCGGCGGGAGCGCTCCCGGCCCCGCACATAGGGCACGATGCAATAGGAACAGAAATTGTCGCAGCCATACATGATGGTGATGTAGGCGTGGTGCTTGCAGAGCCGCTTCAGGGGAAGGTTCTCCGCAATCTGATTTTCTTCATGGCTGATGGATACCACCCGGTGATTCTCATTGAGCAGATTCAGCAGCAAGGAGGGCAGCTCGTGGAGATTGTGGGTACCAAAAGCCAAATCGATAAAGCGGTATTGCTTGAGGATCTTTTCTGCCATCTCCGGCTGCTGCACCATGCAGCCGCACACAGCGATGATCAGATGAGGCTTTTCTTTTTTCAGTTCCTTGAGCCATGTAACATTGCCCAGCGCGCGCCTCTCCGCGTTATCGCGCACGCAGCAGGTGTTGAAGATGACGAAATCTGCATTGCGGCGGTCATCCGCTTCTGCCATGCCCATACCGGAGAGCATGCCCGCCAGTTTTTCGCTGTCGTGAGCGTTCATCTGGCAGCCATAGGTCACAATGTGATAACTGCCCGGACACTTGGGATGAGCAGCTACCGCCTCCATGGCGGTTGCCTGCGCTGCAAGCGCTTCCGGGGTTACATATACAGGGGGTTGCTTCAAAGGAAACATCCTTTCTGCTACTGGAAATCAAAGGGTTTCATGGATAAAGCCGTTTCCCGCGCAATGATTGCAGGGTTGGGTCAGCATTTCTTTCAAACTGGGGCCAGTGCGTTTACGGGTCAGCTCCATCAGGCCAAGGGAGGTGAAGCCATGCAGCACGATCTTGGTACGATCGCTGGAAAGGGCTTCTTCCAAAGCCATGGCTACCTGCGTTTGTTCATCGGCAGTATCCATATCGATAAAGTCAATCAGGATGATACCGCTCAGATTGCGCAGACGGATCTGCCGGGCGATTTCAGGAACTGCCGCCAGATTCTGCGAAAGAGCGAGGCTTTGCCCATCGCTGGCAGTCACATTGCCGCCGGAATTCACATCAACGGTATGCAGGGCTTCCCGCTCGTCAATGATAAGGCTTGCGCCGCCGGACAGAACCACTTTCCGGGAGAGGGCTTCCCGAAGCTGTAGAGAGATATGGTTACCGCGCCAAAGGGCATCCATCGCTTCCACTGAGGTGTCCTCTTCCAGAAGGGTGGTAACTTCGTAGCGCGCACTATAGTCGCGCGCCAGCCGTTCGTGGAAAGAGCATTCCTGCATCAAAACCGCAGGAGCTTTAGCCTGCGCTACGTGGGCAGTGGCTTCCTGCCAGCGCTGGTAGAGTTCCTCTGCTTCCTCAAAAACCGCTTCCTTGCGGGCCGTAAGCGCTGCATGGCGAACAATCACGCCAAAGCGGTTCCCAGCGATTGCTTTGCCAAGCTGCTTGGCGGCAGTATGTTCCTGCGGATCTTCGATCCGCTTGCTGACGCCGACAAAGCGGCTCATGGGCATCAGCAGCACATACTGACCCGGCAATGCGATATCCCGGGTGAGGAACGCACCTTTTTCGCCCTTTTCATCCTTCTTCACCTGTACGATTATTTCGTGGTCGGTGACCAAGGGCGCTTTACCGTTGTGGGCATGAAAACTGTCGCTCTCCCGGATGGGCAGGAAGCCGTTCAAGCTTCGCCCGATATTCACAAATGCCGCCTTGATATCCGGCAGCACACGCTCAACACGTCCAAATATCAGCGTGCCTACAAGGCTCTGCCGTTCATCATCCCGCAGATCGTATTCCAACAGACGACCATTCAACAGCAGCGCCGTTTCCGTCTGAGTGCCTTTCTGACGCACCAGAATCTGCATCCCTTCAGACATGAGGATACTCCTCCATAGGCATCAAAGGACCATCCTTAGGCTGTGCCAGAATAGCATCCCGATAGATGATGTGCTGAGGTTTTTCACAATATGCAAAAGCGCACAGGCTCTCAAACCAGAGAGAGGGCTTCAATGCGCCATTATCCAAAGTAATGGACTCCAGCTTGATCTCATAGCCTTCATCGGTTTTCTGGATACTGCCTTCCTTGATGAAAGGACGGATATCGCAGGGGTTTTCGCCGCTCTTGGTGCGACGGGTCGCCACGTAGCTGTCCAGCGCCATGAAGCGCTCAAAAGCATCAGCAGCAGCATCTGCTTCCGGGCTGCCAAATACACGGATGGTATACCGGGAACCGGCTACCAGAGACATCAGTGTGGGGAAATCATCGCTGATAGAGCGAGCCTTAACGATTTTCAGGCATTCCGGGCTGACCTTGTTGAAGGCTTCCACGAATTCCTGCTCGGTAACACCGTCTTCCACCGGCACTTCCATCAATTCACGCTGTCCCACCACGCCTACGCTGAGCGGCGCGGCAAAGCTGAGACGGATATGAGGATTAAAACCATTGGAATACTTCACCGGCAGATTGCTGCGGCGAAGGCAGCGCTGCACTGTGCGCATCAGATCCAGATGACCGATGTAGCGCAGGGTTTCGCCCTTTTGAAACACAGCCATCATCCGCATACGCTGCACACTCCCTTCACTTTTTGCAAACCGCAGCCATTGCAGCCTTCCCGGCAGTCACGGGTAGTTTCGGCGCGCATGGCTTTTTCGTATTCGCGCCACAGGAAGCTCTTGTCGATATAGGCATTGATGTGATCCCACGGCAATACTTCATCCTTGGCGCGGACGCGGTGGGCATAGAAGTCGATATCCAGTCCGCAGTCCTCGAAAGCCTTGAGCCACAGATCGTAGCGGAAATATTCGTTCCAGCCGTCCAGCACGCAGCCCAGTTCCCAAGCGCGGTACAGCACATCGGAAAGGCGGCGGTCGCCTACGGCAAAGCACGCCTCAATACGGCTGACGGCAGAATCATGATAGTTGAACCGGGCAGACTTCAAAGGCCGGAACAATTCCCGCACCATCTGCTGCTTACGCTCCACTTCCTCCGGGCGATCCTGTGCGCACCACTGAAATGGCGTAAAGGGCTTGGGCACGAATACGCTGGCGCTGCAAGTGATGCGCAGGCCCTTGACGCGCTGTCCCTTGGGTACAGCATAATAGGCGCCCGCAGACTTTTTGGCCAGATCGGCAATGCCAGCCAGATCCTCGTCGGTTTCAGTGGGAAGTCCCGTCATGAAATACAGCTTGACAGCGCTCCAGCCATTGGAGAAGGCGTTGCCAAGGGTCTCCATCAGGTTTTCTTCAGTCACACCCTTGTTGATCACATCACGCAGACGCTGGGTACCTGCTTCCGGCGCGAAAGTCAGGCTGCTCTTTTTCACCTGCTGGGTCTGGGTCAGGGTATCCTGCACAAACTTATCTACGCGCAGGCTGGGCAGGGACAGGGAGACTCGCTTGTCCTTGAGTTCAGCAGTCAGGCGGGTTGCCAGCTCGGTGATGTGGGAATAATCGCTGGAAGAAAGGGAGGACAGGGAAATCTCCTCGTAGCCGGTATTGCAGACGCTTTCGCACGCCATTTCGCACAGCTTGTCCACACTGCGTTCCCGTACCGGGCGGTACAGCATGCCCGCCTGACAGAAACGGCAGCCACGGGTGCAGCCGCGCATGATCTCCAGCATGATACGGTCAAACACCACCTGCTGATAGGGAACCGGCGGATGGGTGGGACAATAGGCCTCGTCCATGTTGACCTGAATGCGCTTGTTGATTACAGCGGGTACAGTATCATCTACAGGAGTCAGGCTTTTCAGCGTGCCATCCTCGTTGTAGGCATCCTGATACAGGCAAGGTACATACACGCCTTCGATTTTGGTCAGGCTGCGCAGGATATCCATGCGGGAAAGGCCCTGCTTGCGGCCCTCGCGCACTGCGTTGGTCAGCTCAACGATCTGCTCTTCCCCATCGCCGATCATCACCGCATCCACAAAGGCAGTAAGAGGTTCCGGGTTAAAGGCGCAGGGGCCGCCTACACAAACGATGGGGTCGCTTTCGCTGCGCTGGGCAGACTTGACCGGAATGCCACCCAGATGAAGCATATCCAGAATGTTGGTATAGCTCATCTCGTATTGCAGGGTGAAACCCACAATATCGAAATCCTTCAGCGGCGTACGGCTTTCCAATGAAAACAGCGGAATCTGATGATCCATCAGTTCTTTGCGCATATCCACCCAAGGCATGCAGCAGCGCTCGCATACCGCATAAGGCAGATCATTGATGATTCCATAAAGGATTTTGATCGCTAGATTGCTCATGGCGACTTCGTATGTATCGGGAAAACAGAAGGCAAAGCTGACTTCCGCTTCGTTGATAGGCTTCACTGTTGCATTCATTTCGCCGCCGGTATATCGGGACGGTTTCTCCACCCGCTCCAAAAGCTGGTCAATCGTAACAGGCATGGGATTCCTCCTAAAAAACAGCATACATATTTATGATAGCATGAGGGAGGAAGAGATGCAAATCTTTTTTGTGGAATTACGGAAGTTTCCCAGTGAGTGGCGCTTTGTATATGTATATAGCAAAACCGCATGCGTTCCCATAGCAGGCATACGCATGCGGTTTCGTTCACTTGGTTAGGCTTCCCCCATAGCACGTTTTTCAAAGATCGAACAAAGCACTTTGGGGATCCGTTTACCCACAGGCCCTTCAAACAGCCACCAGGACAGCATGCCGACTCCCCAGGCCATGATCGCAAACAGATACATCATACCCGGATTTGCTGTGGTCCATACCGGTGTATTGATGGTGTACAGCAACAGCTGCAACACATTGTGCCATATGTACACATGATAAGAAATAGCGCTTAAGCGACCCCAGAAGGAATGCCGGAACAGCTTCTGCAAAGGGCTTGTGTGCATGATCAAAATCAATGCAGGGCAAAACAGATACGTGAAGGTCATCCGATAGTCGGTATAGCCCGGAGCAAAAACGATAAAGACCAACACAATGCCCATTACGGCGAGACAAAGGGTTATCAGCCAGCGATTCAGGGCGAAATGCCGGTAGAACATTGCCAACAGCAATCCAAAGAAAAAGCTTTGATAGCCACGGGCTGCCTGATCACCAAACAAAGGCCACTTCACACCGCTGAAAGCGATCAGGAGCATGATCAAGCAGGCGTATACAAAAGGAAATTGATGTTTTTCGCACAGGCGAACCATTACATACATCCACAGGTAGCAAAGCAGCAAGACGCTTACATACCAAGTGGGGTTGTTGATATTCCATCCATTCAAGCCCCAGCCATTCTGCAGACCCAGCGCAGAGACCACTGTTCCCCACAGATTAACGCTCTCCGAAAAGAAAAACGGCTTTTGATAGATCTGCTGGTATACATAGCCAAGAGCGAAATAAGCGAGTGCAGCAACTGCCATGGGCGGCAGCAGACGCATGCAGCGGCGTCCCATAAACGAAGAGAAAGAGATCTCTTTCAGCCGTCCGTCGCAGTAATGGTACATCACAAAGCCAGAAAGGATGAAAAAAAGTTCGACCATCAGTCCCCAGTCAAAATGCGGATTGAAAAAGAAATTGGGGTGATTCACAAACCGCACCTGACCATCCTGCTGATAGTGATGAAAAAGGATGATCGTGGTGGCAATGACCTTCAGAAAATCAAGAGAAAAATTACGGGTGGAATTCTGCTTTACCGATGCTGTCACCGTTTTCAGCACTCCTTTGTCTGAACATTGGGAAGACCTCTGCATTCGCCTTATAGTACCATAATCGTTTTTCATCTGGCAAGTGAAAGCCGTGTATTGGTGTAAGTTTCATTTTTCGAGTTTTCCTGTATGGTTTGTCCGCCAATTAGCGAAAAGCAGCTGACATATTCTGTCGGCTGCCTGAGGTGATCGTTTATGAATTGGTAAGTTTTACTGCGAAACTGTGAACAGAGAATAGAAGTAACCCTTCCGCGCAATCAATTCATCAAAGGTACCTGCCTCTGCAATATAACCGTTCTTTAGTGTAAGAATACTGTCGTATCGGCTAAGCAGACTTTCTTCCAGCGAATGGGTAACAACAATGCCAGTAATCCCATCCAAATCAAGAATCGAACTGGAAACCTGATGGGCTGTCTCAGCATCAAGTGCAGCAGTAGCTTCATCCACCAACAGTACTTGCGTTTTTTTAAGCAGGCTGCGTGCTATGGAAATCCGTTGTTTTTCGCCGCCAGAGAGACCGCTGCCATTTTCACCGCAAAGATAATCGGTACTCTTATCCGCAATCAAAGCAGAAAGGCCGGAGAGCCGGATTGCTTCATCAATCTCTTCTTCTGGAAATGCCCGGAACATGGTAATATTATCCCGGATAGAAGCATTGAATATAAACACATTCTGCTGAATGATTCCCTGCATTTCATAGAGACTGCCTGTGTTGATGTGACGAAGCTCCGTATCATCGTAGCAAATGGTTCCCTCATATTGGGGATGAGCAGCCATCAGGAGATTCAACAACGTTGATTTACCGCTGCCGGAAGCGCCAACGATAGCATACTTTCTGCCAAGTTTGAAGGTATAACTGATATCGTGCAGGATCGTTTTTTTCGGTTCGTAACCAAAGGTGAGACCGTCGACTGTGATACCGCGCTTTAGTGATATCTGTGTGTAATCCGCTTCCTCACGCAGGTTGGCGCTCAAAGCTTTTGCAATTTTAGCGATCAGAGCTTTTGCTGCATTTCGCTCTGCAAGACAGGTCGGAATGGTTCCGATGGGGCTTAGTACATAATTCATCAGTTGCACAAAAATCAGCGTAGTACCAGCGGTCATTCCTTTGCCTGAAATCGCCAGCCATGCCCCAAACAAAAATACGCCAAGCTGCGCCACCACTCCAGCCACCGTACCGAAGAGGGCTACCAGAACCTTCATTTTGTCACGTTTGCATTGTGCATTTGCAAGTCTTTCCACGTTATCACGGAACAAACGGATCATTTGCTGCTCAGCCTTGAAGGACTTGATTACCGGGAATCCACTCAGACTGTCACGCAAGGTTGCGGTATAGGCCTCGTTGCATTGTGATACCTTGGTTTCTTCACAAGCCACTTTGCTGCCTGTTACCAGTGAAGCTGCCAGCGGCAGGATGGAAAGAGCGACAGCAATCAACGTCAGAATAGGACTGTACCAAAACATCAGTATCATTGCCCCGATAAAGGTTATCAGACTGCTGAACATGGTAAAGGTGTTCTGCAGATAGCCTTTTTCAATGACCTGCATATCGTTGGTGAGGCCGGAAATATAGGGTGATGTACTCTCCGCCGAAAAAGCAGCGATATTCTTCTTTGTCAGCTCACCAAAAACATATTCCTTGTACTGTGAAAGCGCTCGCGAGATAAAGCGGGGTTTGGTATGGTACATCACCAAGGTGGAGGCGGTAGTGGTGACGATCAGCCCAAGCGTGATTAGTGCAAGCTGCACAAGTGTAAAGCCTGTGTTACTGCCTCCGATCAGATCAATAAGCTGTTGAAGCAACCAAGATACCCCCAGCGAGCAGCCTGCTTCCATAAAGGTCTGACTAAGCGCAATTAGATAAACAGCTGTATTCCTGTGGTAAAACTGGCTTGTAAACGTATCAATATTCTTCTTCATTGTCTGTCCCCATCTGTTTCTTTGGCAATCAGTTTCTGCCACAAGGTATACAGTTCAGGAGATTTGTCATTCTGCGACAGTTGTTTATCAATGGCAGCAAACGCAGTTTCTCCCAAGGCATCGTATGCAGCAGTGCCTGAAGTATCACCGACACAAAATTTCATATTGTCAAGCCGGTATGTAGGCGCACGATCAAATGTCATGGCAGCATTGTATGCTTTATGAAGATACGTCTCAACCAGCTGTACCTCCCCTAGAATATGGGATAAATGAGCACACTCGGCATAGCATACAGCTGCGATCTTATCCATATACGCAACCGAATCGGGTGTACTTTTCAATCCCTGAAGCATGCCAATCAGCCATAGAAGTGCCTCCCGGCTGTCCTTGTAATTCTTCATTCTGGCATAATAGTTGGCATAAGCAAACATCGTATGAACTGCGGCGGAAATAATTCGGGACATCGATCCCATCAGGTAGGGTTCTGCTTCTTTAGGATCAATGGAAGGTTGTACGGCGCAGGTCATGGCAATAAAAGCGTTGTGTACGCCCCCAACATTGTGTTTTTTCAATATTTCAAGTCCTTTTTCAGGGTTTCCCAGCGCAATATGATTCTGAGCAATCTCATAGTGAAGATAAACCTCGCTGATGGCGGGATCTGTATTCTGAGATATCAGCATAAGCGCGTGCTCGAGCAGCACAATGGATCGTCTGATCTGATCAGGCCTGTTCCCTTCAATGCCGGCCAGACTGTACAATTCTCCAGCACGATAAACAATGCGGAAATCATTGGGAAACCGGAGCAAGGCCTTTTCGGCTTCCATAACAGCTTCATCGTACTTCTTATCACGTTGAAGGGTATGCATACGTTCCTCCAATGCAGCAGGGCCTCCCTGTTGCATCTGAAACCCTACCAATGCATCAAATGATACACCAAACAGATCCGCCATTTCTGCAATCAGGTTCAGTTCAGGAGTAGCAGCTCCTCTCTCCCATTTGGATACTGCAGCAAAAGTAACACCTAAAGCTTCGGCCAACTGCTCTTGTGTCATGCCACGTTCTTTTCGCAGATGATGGATATTCGATGAAAGAGAAAGCTTCATTCTCAAAACCTCCTTATACTTTGTATATTTATTATGCCATAAAAATCTGCTATTGGAAGATATCGTTGGCACAAATAGTTAAATCATTATTGTACTGTTGGTTCAAAATTAGAATATACAAAAAGCCCCGCTTCAGTTTGCAACCGAAGCGGGGCTGGTTCATCTAAGCAACTTCATATGTGAAGCGCTTCAGATTACTTGTTGAAGGGGTTCTCGGTGGGATAGGGCAGGTTGGCGGGCTGGTTGTAAGCGATGTCTTCCACGCCCAGGTACTTGAACACCTCGAACAGGGCCTTGCCGTAGTGGCCGAAGGCAACCGCACCGTGGTGGGGGTAGCGCTTCTGCACCAGCACGTGACGGTAGAAGCGGGCCATGTCCTTGATGGC
>SVGQ01000029.1 GCA_015056245.1 Clostridiales bacterium
CTGGCGGAGAAGGAGGGATTTGAACCCTCGCTGCACTTTCGCACACTACTCCCTTAGCAGGGGAGCCCCTTCGGCCACTTGGGTACTTCTCCATGTGGACGGCCTGTATGCCCTTGCTTCTAAAAGAAGCTGGCGGAGAGAGAGGGATTCGAACCCCCGGTACCTTTCGGTATCACTGGTTTTCAAGACCAGCGCCATCAACCGCTCGGCCATCTCTCCTCGTTGGAACCAGCTTTGTTATTATAACACGGCTCCCTCTGTTCGTCAATCCCCATTTTAAATTTTCTTCTGCTTTCTTCAAATCCCCTTCCCTGCTCTCCCTTATCCAATCCCATGCCAAACCAAGACAACCAATATGACCAAACTGTAAAATACTGAAATTTCTTTGCACCGCGCGTTTGTTATGATATAATACAATCAGCCGAACAGATACCGGCATGAGAGGAGCGCCCCGCATTGTATATTGAGAAGCGACATATTCGAAAGATCTCGAAGGTATTCGACAGCCTGAGCATACCGCTGCGGCTGGTGGATGCATCGGGCCAGTGTATCGTGCCGGAGGGCGGCAACGATTTCGCTATGCCGGAAACGGTTCTTTCCCCTTCCATCAATCATCACGTGGGACGCAGCCTGTGCCGTGGATTGGATATGACTCCGCCGGTCTACCTGATCACCGAAGCCAGCGGCACCAGCGTGGAGGATCTGCTCACCGTGGCGGATGCCATGCTGATGACCATGCTGAAAAGCAGCTATTCCATCTCCAGCTGCTCGGATGTGTACCGCCGGGTGTTGCGGCAGGAACTGAGCAGCATGGAGCTTACCTCCCACATCAACGAGCACCAGATTCCTGTAGATGCCAAGCGTTGCGTGATGCTGTTCCGGTTTGAAAACGTGGAAAAGAGCGCCTATTCGCTGCTGGGCGAACTGATGCCCCTGGCTGACACCGATGTACTGGTGGAAATGAACCATGCCAGCGCCGCTCTCGTCAAGGATATGCAGGGCGTGGACGGACTGGAAGAGCTGAGCCAGTTTGCACAGGCTGTGCGGGAAACCGTAATGGAAGAAGCCGCCCTGAACGTGAACGTGGGCATCGGCGAAGAAAAGAATACCCTGACGCTGCTGGGGCAAAGCTACGCAGAGGCCAAGCGCGCTCTGGAGGTAGGCTACCTGTTCCATCCCGAGGATGGCGTGTATATGTACAGTCACATGCTGCTGGAGCGTTTCCTGATGGGCATCCCGCAGGAGGATTGCCAGCACTTCCATTCCCTGCTGTTCAACCGGAAAACCGCCAAGCTGTTCAATGAAGAAATGCTGCAGACCATCGACATGTTCTTCCGCAAGGATCTCAACCTGTCCGATACTGCCCGACAGCTGTTCATCCACCGCAACACGCTGGTTTACCGGCTGGATAAGGTACTCCGCCTCACCGGGCTGGATTTACGCCACTTTGACGATGCGGTTACCTTCAAGATCCTTTATGAACTGAGTAAATGCGGCAAGGATAAACCCGCCGCTATCGAATAAATCCGATACAGAAAGGTAGAATGCTCAATGAATCATTCCCCCAAGCCCATTACCAAAGTGCTGATGCTCATCATCTGCCTGATGCTGATGCTGACCAGCTGTTCTTTGCTGCCCACCAGCCTGACCGACGTGATCAGCGGCCTCACTCCCACCGGTGATACCGTTACCATTTCCCGGGAAGAATACGAAAAGCTCAAACAGTACGAAGAGCTTGCCGAGCTGATGGAGATCGTGGATCAGTTCTACTATCAGGAACCGGACCACGAAGCCATGATGGAAGGCGCGAACATGGGCCTTCTGTATGGTTTGGACGATCCCTACACCTTCTACTACAGTCCCGAAGATTTTGCCGCCATGTGGGAAGAAAATGAAGGCGAATACGCCGGCATCGGCATCCAGATCATGGGCAACTACAACACCGGCCTGTGCACCGTCAGCCGTGTCTTTTTGGACAGCCCCGCCATGGAAGTGGGCATCCTCAAGGGCGATATTCTGGTGAAGGTGGAAGATATCGATGTAACCGCCACCACCCTGCAGGAAGCTGTGGACATTATGCGCGGTGAGGTTGGCAAGCCTGTTAACATCCAAATCATGCGTGGTGATCAGCTACTGGATTTCGTTGTCACCCGTGCCACTGTGCATGTGAACTGGGTCAACTCCTGCATGCTGGAAGGCGATGTGGGATACATTTCCCTGTATGAATTCAGCGGCGATTGCAGCGTGGCCTTTGAGCAGCACTTCAACAAGCTGATGGAACAGGGCGCCAAGGCTCTTATCATGGACCTGCGCGACAACCCCGGCGGCTGGGTGGATGATGCTGTCAAGGTAGCCGACCTGTTCCTGGATAAGGGCGAAGTGGCTTCCCTGCGCTACCGTGACGGCAGCGGCGAAACCTATACCACCGAGGACGGCTCCAACCCCATCCCCATGGTGGTGTTGGTGAACGAAAACTCCGCTTCCGCCAGTGAGATCCTCTCCGGTGCGCTGCAGGATCACGACCGCGCCACCATCATGGGCGTACAGTCCTACGGCAAGGGCGTTGTGCAGTATGTGCTGCCCGTTGGCAGCAAGGGTGCAGGCATGCAGGTGACCGTGGCCCAGTACTTTACCCCCGACGGGCATGAGGTGCATCATGTGGGTATCACCCCGGATATCATCGTGGAAATGCCCGAAGAGCAGAAGAGTATGTTCTTTGAAATTGGCGACCTGACCGATGTGCAGCTGAACGAGGCCTATAAGGTAGCCCTTGACATGCTGAAGTAATCTCAGGTACAATACTTCTGACAACCGATGTGCGCAGCCGCCAAAGCCAAGCGGAAACGTGAAGCCGAGGGGGTTGCGCGCTTGAATACTCCGGGTTGCGGGCGCGGGAAGGCTTTCCTTCGCCCAAGATGGGAAGGAGGCGCATTTTTGTGATGCTTTCTTTATCACCGTAGAGCAGCCCACCAGCTGATTGCTACGGTGATTTTTTCAGGTTTCAACAAGGGAGGAACTGGGTACGATGGAAGAGAGGTTAGGATTCATCGGCATCGTAATGCAGGATCGCACCGCTGCTGCAAGCGTGAACCAGATTGTTGGTTCCTATGCGCATATGATCCGCGGCAGGATGGGCATCCCTGATCAGGAAAGCGGCGAAGCCGTGATTGGTCTGATCGTGAAAGGCGGCAACGATGAGCTGGGCGCTCTCACCGGCAAGCTGGGCAACCTGCCCGGCGTACAGGTCAAAAGCGCGCTGACTGCCTCGAAAAAAGGAAAGGATGATTGATTTATGAAGAAATTTATTTCTGTTTTGATGGCTCTGGTACTGACTCTTTCTCTGGCTGCCTGCGCAGCAGCTGAACCTCTGGCTGATGTGGCTGCCCTCAAAGGCCCCACCGCCATGGGCATGGTGAAAATGATGAGCGACGATACGGGCGCCAACTGGAACTTTTCCATCGCTGCCGCTGCGGACGAAATCGCTCCCAAACTGATCCAGGGCGAGCTGGATATCGCTGCTGTGCCTGCCAATCTGGCTGCCACCCTGTACAATAAGACTCAGGGCAAGATCCAGGTGCTGGCCATCAACACGCTGGGCGTGCTGTACATCATCGAAAACGGTGAGACCGTGCAGTCCGTGGAAGACCTGAAGGGCCGCACCATCTACTCTGCCGGTCAGGGCGCTACCCCTGAGTATGCTCTGAACTACATCCTCAAGGAGAACGGCATCGATCCCACCACCGATGTGAACATCATCTTCAGTAAGGAGCACACCGAGTGCCTCAACGCTGTGCTGAACGATGAGAATGCCGTCGCCCTGCTGCCCCAGCCCTTTGTGACCACCGCCATGACCAAAGCCCCTGGCGTGCGCATTGCGCTGGACCTGAACCAGCTGTGGGCTGATGTACAGGAGGGCAAGGAAAACCAGAGTGCCCTGCTGACCGGCGTTGTGGTTGCCCGCAAGGAATTCGTGGAGAACAACCCTGAAGCCGTTGTCACCTTCATGGATGCCTATACCGCCTCCGTTGCCTTTGCCAATGAGAATGTGGATGACACCGCAGCGCTGATCGGCAGCTACGAGATCGTTCCCGAGGCAGTTGCCAAGGCTGCTCTCCCCTACTGCTGCATCGTAATGATTGAAGGCGCGGAAATGCAGCAGAAGCTGTCCGGCTACCTGCAGGTGCTCTTTGACCAGAACCCCGCCTCTGTGGGCGGCGCAATGCCCAATGATGACTTCTACTTCCAGCGCTAAGCCCCGCAAGATCTCCCTCTGGGCAGTGATTTTCTGGCTGCTGGTATGGCAGTTTGCCGCCATGCTGATGAATCAGCCGCTGCTGCTGGTCTCCCCTCTGGAAACCCTGCAGCGGCTGGGCAGCCTGGTCTTGGAGCCAATTTTCTGGAAATCCATTGCTTTTTCTGTAGGAAAGATCATGCTGGGATTTGCCCTCAGCTGCTTGCTGGGCATCCTGCTGGCAGCGCTGGCGTACCGTTTTTCCCCGGTGCGCCAGCTGCTGTCTCCCTTGACGGCGACCATCAAAGCCATTCCTGTGGCATCCTTTGTGATATTGGCGCTGCTATGGGTTTCCAGCAAAAATCTGTCCATCCTGATCAGCGTGATGATCGGCTTTCCGGTGATCTACCTGAATACCCTGAGCGGCCTTGACAGCATTGACCACAAACTGGTGGAAATGGCGCAGGTGTTCCGGGTGCCTCTTGGCAAACGTCTCCGCGTGGTGTATTTCAGTCAGGTACTGCCCTTTCTGCGCGCCGGTCTGAATGTGGCGGTTGGTCTTTGCTGGAAAAGCGGCGTGGCAGCCGAGGTAATCGGCATCCCCTCCGGTTCCGTAGGCCAGCAGCTGTACAATGCCAAGGTATATCTGGAAACAGCGGATCTTTTCTGCTGGACGCTGGTGATTGTACTGCTGAGCGTGGTCTGTGAAAAGCTGCTGATGCTGCTTTTGAACGCTGCGGAAAGGTGGGCTTTGCGATGATCAGAATCAAAGGGTTACGCAAGGCCTTCGATGGCAAAGTAGTGTTGGATCAATTGGATCTGCACCTTGAAAAGGGTCAGCGATACGCGCTGATGGGGGCTTCCGGCAGCGGCAAAACCACGCTGCTGAACATCCTGATGGGCCTGATGAAGCCGGACAGCGGCGAAATTCTCAAGCCTGACGGTCTCAGGATCAGCGCGGTGTTTCAGGAAAACCGTCTGCTGGATGCCATGACCCCTGCCGCCAATATTCAGTTGGTAGCGGCTGTTTCCACCCAACGCATCCATGAAGTGCTGTTGTCCCTCGGCATTGAGGAAAGCAGCCTGCAGCAGCCTGTACGTACCTACAGCGGCGGTATGAAACGCCGTGTTGCCATTGCAAGGGCCTTGCTCAGCGACTACGACCTTCTGCTGCTGGATGAACCCTATAAAGGGCTGGATGAGGATACCCGCCAGCAAGTGATCGCAGTAGTGAAGCAAATGACTGAAGGCAAAACCGTTCTCATGGTCACCCACGAACCGGAGGATGCCAAGGATCACCATTTGATTGAAATTGAATAATCTGCATTGTGCCGCCTGCGGATCAAAATGATTCCTGCAGGCGGTTTGCATTTGAATGGTATCGAAAAAACCTCCGTTCCTTTGCTGCTATTGCAGCCCAGAACGGAGGTTTGATTATTCCATTTACTTTCCTGCCCGCTTCAGCGTAGCTTCCCAGCCAAGGTCGATCGCCTTCTGGTGAGAAGTGGCGTAGGGGCCGATGGACTGCACCTGTGCCATGGTGCGCGGGAAGTGGATACACAGGTGGCCCGGGAAATTGTTATCCTTGATATGATACACTTCGTGAGGCGTGTTGTGGGTAGATGCCAGATACACGGAACCATCGCTGAATACCACCCACACTGCCTTGGGCGTCCAAGTGGTTTTGCCGCCAAAGGCACGGTTCATGTTGGCGGTATCCTCAGCGGTAATCGGCTCTGCGTCAGCATGTGCACCATTGGAGAAGATATTCACATGCCAGGAGATACCGTTGGTAAAGTCGTAAACCGTTGCGTTGGGATAGGTACGGGCTTTGGTTCTCACCTCGGTATACCAGTTGGCATATCTGACGCTGGCAGCGCTGATGCTGCCGCTGGTAACATCCAGCGCGCCGGTGCTGCTCTGGGTGCCAGAGGAAGACAGGGCGCCGGTCTTATTGAGCAAATTGATGGTTTTGCTGCCAACGATACCATCTGCCCGCAGTCCGTTGGCCTTCTGGAAGTTAATAACTGCCAGACTGGTCTTGGTGCCAAAAATACCATCGGCTTTACCGGACAGATACCCCAGCGCGATCAGACGGTTTTGCAGAGATTCCACCGCTGCGCTGATCATACCGGGCTTCAGGGTAGTACCGGTTTCCACCCTATTGCTGACCACAGAGGCGGACTCCAGCGCCTGCAGCGTTTTGCTGCCTGCCACGCCGTCGCGGACAAGGTTATTGGCCTTCTGGAAAGCGATCAACGCATCCCGGGTGCCTTTGCCGAATTTGCCGTCCGCCGCGCCGGTCAGATAGCCGAGGGCGATCAGTCGGTTCTGCAAATTGACCACATCCTGGCCCTCACTGCCAATCCGCAGGATGGAAGCGGAGGTGACCACCACATTGCCACGCACAGCATCCTCGCTGTAAAGCTTCACCTGCGTTTCATAACCAGCCTTGCCGTCCACTTTGAGGCCGTTGGCACTCTGGAAATTGCGGATGGCGGTGATATCGTCACTGAGGCATACACCGTCCAGACGGGAAGAATAGTATCCCAGCTCCTGCAGACGCTTTTGCAGCTGCAACACCATGTCGCCACGAGTACCCGCCGTGATCAGGATCACATTGTCTTCCGTAATGACTGGCGCGCTGCCAGCCTGCGTTACATTGGTATCCTCCTCCGTGCTGGGAGCAGGTGTAGCAGTGGGGGTGGCATACACCGGATGAGCCGCAAAAAGCACTGCTCGGGTCTTGATGCCGCAAATACCGTCGGGATCAAGGCCGTTGGCCTTCTGGAAAGCTTTCATCGCTTTGACGCTGCCTTCGCCGAATTTCCCATCCAGTTTGCCGTTGTAATAACCCAACTCATGCAGACGGGTCTGCACCTTCAAAGCATCTTCGCTCTGGTCATCAGGCCGGACGATGCCGGAAGGGGGTGCAGGCGTGGGCGACGGGCTGGGCGTGACCACTGCGGAAGCCGTGAGAACAGATGCGCCGAAAAGCACATTCTGGTCTGCCGGATCCAGCTCGCCATCCTGCATCAAGCCGTGCTTGGCTTCGAAAGCTTTGATAGCCGTCTGCGTAGCCAGATCATTCACACCGGTGATCTCATCGCTGTAATAACCCAGTTCTTCCAGTTGCTGCTGAGCACGGCGCACAGCCTCGCCCCGGGACTCCTTGCGGATATAGGGCTGGCCCACGGGGGCGCAGGTCTTGATCACTTTACGGTAGCCCTGCTTATTCTTCGGTTTGCCTTCATACAACAGATACTGCAATTCCTGATCAGCTTCGCCGGTCTGCTCAAGTCCGTTGCGCTTTTGCAGCAGCTTCAGCGCTGTCTCGGTTTTTCCGCCGAACTTGCCATCTGCTTCTCCCTCTTCCAGATAGCCCAGCTCGATCAGGGCTTCCTGAAGGGTTTTGACATGAACATTGGCATCGCCGGAGGCAACAGCCGTATACTTCTCAGCTTCTGGACGAACCGTGGGCGCAGGGGTGGGCGTGGGCAGCGGAATATCTGCCAGATTCAGGTAGCCAGCCACCACATAGCCCGTTTTGCCATCATGCTTGATCTTGGCAAAACCATTCTCATCCACATCGATCACTTCCACAGATGCGCCGGGCAGCAACGTGCGGATCACATCAGCATCCGCCACGGCCTTTTTGCGCATCTTCACCTTACCCGCCACCGTGGTATCATAGGGATACGTGCTGATGGCAGCCGGAGGATTCAACTGAATGGACGGATCGGGGCTGGGATCCGGGCTGGAGTCAAGGCCATCCACATAAACGCACATGGCATAACCGGTCTCACCCTGATACTCCACCTTATACCACTCACCGGTTTTTCCCAGTACGCGGATCGGGTCGCCTGCATGGATCTTGCCAAGCACCACCGCACTGCTGCTGGCCCGCTTGCGCAGATTCACATCATCCATGCTGACGGTATCATAGGGATAGGCTACTGCCAAAGCAGGAGCCATGGTACCCACCAGCAGTGTGGTCAGCAGCACCGCCGCAACCAAACGAACCAAGGACTTTGTAAGCCTCATTGCACACCCTCCAAAAGGCATATCTCCATCAGTGGGGCCCGCCGATCCGGCTCAAAGCACCGCACTGTGCCATTTATCGCTTTGTTACCATTCCTTATTGTAGGGTAAAATATTAAGCATGTCAAGTATTTGCGTCACAGTTGCGTAACATTTTTAACATTTATATTTTGGCAATGGCTTCGATCTCTACCAGACCGCCCATGGGCAAAGCAGCTACCTGCACACAGCTGCGGGCAGGATAATCCCCTTCAAAGTAGCTGGCATACACCTTGTTGACTGTGGCAAAATCCGCCAGATCCTTCACAAAAATCGTGGTCTTGATAATCTGGGCATAGCCTGCCCCTGCAGCGCTGAGGATTTGTCCAAGATTTTTCATTGCAGCATGAGCCTGGGCTTCCACGCCTTCTGCCAGACCGCCTTTTTCTACATCGATGCCCAGCTGACCGCTGGTGAAGATCAGGTCGCCAATCTTCTGAGCCTGCACATAAGGGCCGATGGCGGCGGGTGCATTGTCGGTATGAATGATTTGTTTCATGAAAATGCCTCCTTATTTTGTTATCTCTCTTCCCCGCCCCAGACGACGCGCCGGAAGTGTTCCGGATCAGTATCGCCTTCGGTAGAGAACAACAGCACATGGCTGTTCTGATTCAGTTCCAATGCATTGCGCAGTTCCCTGCAGCGTTCATCCTTCATCAACGCAGCCAGCAAACCCATGCCCACTGCGCCGCTTTCCCCTGATGTGATGGCTGCATCCCCATGGATAGGGGCTGCCAGCATACGCATGCCCAGCGCGGACACCCAGTCCGGACAACTGACAAATGCAGCCGCATGGTTGCGAAGAATAGACCAGGAAACAGGATTGGGTTCACCGCAAGCCAAGCCAGCCATCATGGTGGACAAGTCACCTTCCACAGTGTGGATCTCTCCAGCCAGCGCGCTTTGATAGTGGCAAGCAGCTGCCGCGGCTTCCACCACGATCACCTTGGGCGGCTGTTCAGGAAAGCGGTTGGCGAAATAACCGGCGATCGCTCCTGCCAGCGACCCCACCCCAGCCTGCACAAACACATGGGTGGGAACCTGTTGGGCATCGTTTTCCATTTGCTCTGCCGCTTCGTCTGCCATGGTACCGTAGCCCTGCATGATCCATCCGGGAATCTCTTCATAACCAGGCCAGGCAGTATCCTGCATCAGCACGCTGCCGGGATTTTCAGCGGCTTCTCCGGCAGCCAGCCGCACGCAGTCATCATAATTCATTTCCTCAATGGTAACTGTGGCCCCCTCTTTACGGATATTCTCCAAACGGCTCTGACTGGTACCTTTGGGCATGCGCACCACCGCGTGCTGTCCCAGCTGTTTGGCTGCCCAAGCAACACCGCGCCCGTGATTTCCGTCGGTGGCGGTGTAAAACGTAGTAGGCGTCAAAACGCTTCTCAATTCAGGACTTGAGAGATAAGCGAAGGTCATCCGTTCCATGGGTTGACCGGTCTGGCTGGCAATCTGGCGGGCTATCGCGTAACTGCCGCCCAGTACCTTGAACGCATTCAAACCAAAGCGGTAGCTTTCGTCCTTCACATACAGCCCGCCAAGCCCCAGTTCCTTTGCCATGGCACTCAAAGCACGCAAGGGTGTTGGAGAATACTGGGGAAAGCTGCGGTGAAAGGTCCGTACCTTCTCCACTTGATCCAGCGCCATTAACGCTGACCAGGAATCATCACAAGCAGGCATCTGATTCATTGTCCACCGGATGGCTTCCATAGGCTCCACCTCATTTCTGATACTGCAATGGCTCGATTGTAACACAGGCCATCCACGGGATGCAACACAACAACGCCCCGCGTCTGCCAGATACAGGCGCGGGGCACATAGCGTGACCAAATTATTCTTCCGGCAGGAAGACGCACAGCTGAGAATGCTCTTCATCCCGCTGTGCACGGTAGATGTAGCTGCCCAGTTCGGTATCGATCTGCTTTTCGAAGGTGTCGCCTTCCACCACCATAGGATAAAGCGGCATACCGAACAGGTTTCTGGCATTGATCTCCAGCCCCTCAGCCAGCACATTGCCGCCATTGATGGTCATCTGGCACTGATCATTACCGCAAGCCAGCACCGTGCCCGCCAAGAAACTGATCCCCAGCGAACCGCCGGAAACGATCGTCTGGGCACGGCCCTTCAGGCTGCCGATACCGACGATGGTGCTGCCCTCGCCGTAGATATCCACCAATGCGCCGGTACAGTAAATGGCAATACTACCGTCGATGGAACCGATACAAGTGCTGCACAGGCAGTGGTTGATGGCTTTAACCCTGCCCCGGGTGAAATGCAGTTCACTTTCACGCCCGGAGAGACTGCCGATACCAACCGCCCGTTCGCTGTCGGTGATGGTCTCGATTACACCGGTGGATTTCAACTTGACGCGACCGGAAATACTGCCGATGCTCACCGCTTCATCGCCTGCGCAGTGTACTTTCAGATGAGCGTTCTCAATCCGGATATCCGCATTGCCGCTGGCACTGCCAACACCCACAACGCTGATGCCCTTAGCCTCCACCTCAAAAGTACCATTGACCATGCGGATGCATTCCTTGACCATTTTGCCGCCGCCGATACCCGCTACCTTGTCGCCGGATGCATCAATGGAGATCTTGCCCGCCAGATCAAAGGTCAGACTGCCATATGGAGAGTTATAGTTGGCACCAATACCCACGCCATCGTTCCGGCTGGCCAGAATGGTCAGGTTGCCATCGCCCACCACGTGCAAAGAGGAGGTGGGAGGCACCAGAATCCCTTCTTTGTGCAGGGTATTCTCGCCATCCAGCACCACCGTCACCTGACAACCGCTGCCGATTTGCACCGTGGTTTCGGTTGCGCCCTTGAAATTGGCATCGCGGAAATTCAGGGTGGCTTTTACGTTATCCGCCACACGAACCACCATATCCACGGTATGATCTCTCTCGCCCACCAAAGTGATGGTTCCGCCGAACACATCGATAAAGGCAAACTTGTTGATCGCCAGATTCAGCAGGTTGATCTCCTCGCCGTCCTTGGCGGTATAGGCGCGCATGTCGCTGTCCAGCTTGGAGAGACGAATATTCTTGGAGACGATCTCGTTCTTGATCTGATCCTGAATAGCCACCACCGGGTTTGCAATGGGACGGCCCAGATAATAGCCCTGCACCAGATCCATACCATACTCAATAACCGTCTGCAGCTCATCGAAGGTTTCCACGCCCTCCGCCAGCGTCATGATGCCGTTGAGCCGGGCAAACTCGATGGTGTTCTTGACAAACATCTGCTTGTTGGTGTCGTTCTGGATCTCGCTGATCAGGTAGCGGTCAATCTTAATGACCTGCGGGGCATACCGGAGTAGATTGACGATGTTGGAGTGTCCCGTGCCGTAGTCATCAACGGCGATCTGCACCGGCTGACCATCCTTTTGCAAACGGCGGATAGCCTGCAGTTCATGGTCGGAGATGGTATTCTGTTCCGTCAGTTCAAACACCACATGATCCATATACTCGCCGTACATTTCCATCAGCAGGTTGCAGTCTTCTTCATTGAGGAAATGACCGGGGATGGTGTTGATGAACAGCAGGTGACCGCCAAACTCTTCATAGCGCTCCACATAGCAGCGCATCACGTTGAACAGCGTGGCTTTCTCAATTTCGTACAGTCTGCCGTACTTACGGGCAATATCCAGCACATCCAGCGGAGACATATTGATGCCACCGCTGGTACGCATCAGCGCTTCATAGGCATACACATTGCCGGTACGGGCATCGACAATGGGCTGGAAATGATAGGTAAACAAATTCTTTTCCACCAGCAGATTGAAGGCACTGTAATAATCCTCAGCCGTATGCTGCTCCTTGACCACGCGCATCTCGCCGCTGCGCATGCGGTTGAGATACATCTCACCAACGGCATACTTCACAAAGGATTCCAGCGAACCGCTCCAGCCCGGATCAATGATGCTATAACCATGATTCACTTCCAGATAGTATGCTTTCCGGCTCTGTTCATTAAAACTGGTGATCTTGCTGAAGAACTTGGCAGAAGCCTGTTGAATCTGTTCTTCCATACCATCGGCAATGGAATCATGATCAATCACTACAAACTCATTATCAGCGATGTGGGCAATATAGCTGTCCTGCGGCATGGAATCCCGCAGCGCTTTGCCGATAAAGGTCAGCAGTTCTTCCACATCCTGAATGCCATAATGCTCGTAAATATACGAATACTTCGGAATGCCATAAACCGTGATCGCCATGGTGTGCTTGCGGTTCTCATCCTGCTGGGAGAATGTCTCAAACCACTGCTGCGCGGCTTTCACATTGGGCAGACCGGAGATGGGGTCAGTCAGCATGGCATTTTCCAGGCCAATGCGCATGTTGCGTTGGCGGCAATCATTCAGCGCGGCGTTAACGGCAATATTGATGGTTTTCAGAACCCGTTTGATCTTCTGATTGCAGTAAAGCAGATTATCCGTCTTTACCACATAGCAGCCGCAGGCTTCCTTGCCTGTATAGACTGCGCTGATCACGTACAGGGAATCATTCTGCTGATCATCCAACAGCGCAGGCACAATAGCGCCCCGCTTTATCATTCGGGTTTCTCCACGTACGCTGGCGAGGTTTGCAGAGGCGATCATTGTCAGCTCATCATTCGGGCTGGATGTTTTCTGCTGGGATTGCTCTCTATCCATCTGGAACACATCCGCATCCAGAAGCACAAAGGAATCGTCCAGAATAAAGCTGGAAAGCGCAGGATACAAGCCGCTCATATCTTCCATGCCCAACACCTGATCGATCCACGAATACATATCATCTTCGTGCAAATCCATCTCCGTCAGCGCACGGTACAGCTGGCATATGGTGGCATGGACATCTTTTTCATCCAGCGGCAAACAGCCGCAGGACTCGCTGTATCTGACGAAGCACGGATTCTGTCGGTTTTCCATTTTCCCTTCCAGAACCGCCTGAATCGCCTCCAGCGTCAGCGCAACAAAACCATCCCAATTCTGATCACAGGTGGACAGTTTCGGGCTGAAATGCGCCGCCGTGGGCACACCGCCAAACCCGGTAACGATCACATCCTGCGGCACATGATATCCGCATTCGTGCAGTGAATCGCAAATTGCCAGTGCGATATAGTCGTTGGCACAGATAATCGCATGCGGGGGCTTTTGCCCTCCGGACAGTTTCTCCTGAAGCAACTCTCTGGCAGTAACCGGTGTTGAATAGTCATAACCAATTTGCGAATCCTTGCAAGGCAGCGCGTTCTCTGTCAGTACCTCGCGATACCAACTTGCCTGTAACCGGCTCCACTCGTCTTCCACACCGGCAGCAAACCAAATCTCTTTGGCATTGTGATCGCGGATTACATGATGGATCATCTGCTTGAATGCACCACAGGAATCCGATTCAATACAGCAAGCGCCCTCCGCGCGACCATTCAGCACAATCGCCGGCACATGATGCTCCCTTGCCTGATCGACCAGTTGCTGCACAACGGAAGAATCAGCAAACGAATCCGCTACGATCACCAGCACATCCAGAACCTGAAAGTCCATCAGTCCATATACGGACTTGGCTCCCTGATCGAATGCGTCCTGACGGCGGAAATCCAAAAAGCTGTTGTAGATGATCAGCTTATACTGCTGCTCCCTGGCACAGACATAGAGGCGGTTCAAAAAATCCGAACGCGAAACCTCCTGTATTCTGGTAACACATACACCAATCACTCTCTTATCGCCAAGCAAGGGTATTCTCCTTTCCCCGAACCGAGTCATGCTAACATTTTCTTTTATCAATATACCATAAATCGTTTGCGCAATCAACTAAATTTAGCTGAATATTTCTGTTCATATACGTTTTCTCTACCTTCAAAATATTGGAAACCTGTAGACATAAACAAGGCTCCCTGTGTGAAGGCCGGTCAACGCCAGTCTTCACACAGGGAGCCTGTTTTCTGTTGGGTTATTCTTTTTCTTTACGGCTCTTTCTGCTCAGCAGAGCAAAGCCAATCAGTCCGCCAAGAGCAACCACTGCACAGGCGATCCACAAACCAATGGGCGCCCGATCGCCGGTCATGGGGATCCGGCTGTTCACAATCACGCCATTGTTATGGGCACAGGTCAGCTCTTCGCCCTCTGGCGAGAAGCCGTAGCTTGTGGCGTAACCGTAAACCGGGGCTTCCACTACCGTGTAATTCGCGACCTCGCCATTCCATACATAGGGCAGGTTGTTGTAAATATACCAGCCATCCGAGGTAGGCTTGGGCGTTTTCTTATCCATTTTCTGCCCGTTGCAGTAAAGGATCAGCGTGATATCCGGCGTGCCTTCGCCATCTGCCACACCGCGCCAGATCTTTCGTACACGGATCGAGGTTACCGCACGGTTGATGATGGTACCGCCATCATAGACCCTGTCGGTTTCGCTGGTGTGCGGTGGCTTGTTCTTGTAGATCGTAACGAAGCCATCCATATACTTCTCTTTGGCGGAATAAACAATCTCCTGACCATCCTCCGTATATTGCGGCAGATTGGTGTAGGTATATACATTGTTATCCTCCTGATAAGAGGGCTGGGGCTCCACAGGAACACCGTTGGCGTACAGAATCAGTGTGATCAGATCGCCCTGGCCGCCTTGCCATTCCTTCGTGATGGTGAAACTTACCGTTTTGCGGTTGTTTACGAAATCAGCCGTATTGCCGCATACTGCAACAACGCCCTCTGCCCGATGACCGGCTGCAGTGTCTGCAGTAGTATCATAAGCCAGATATTCGTGCTCTTCCACCCGATATCTGGTACCCACAGGCAGATGGCTGATCACAGCCGTCTCTCCATGTTTCAGGTACAGATAATCGCCGCTTACGATCGTATCCACATCCGTGCCCTCCACAGGGAAGGCATCCGTCAGTTCCTGTCCGTTGGCATCCATCAGGGTGATCAGGAAGGCGAACTGACTGTCGCTTTCAACGCTGGTTACGGTTTTGGTGATGGACAGCGTGCTCAGCGCAATGTTGTCAAACGCAATGGTATCTACTGCTTCACCGTTCTTTTCCAGCGTCCACTGGGTCTGCATCACACCGTTTCCGGCATCCGTAACCGTAACGGTGACCGTATACACACTGGTATCGCACACATAATGCTCGTCGGATTCCGTACTCTCCTCAACCGTATAGACAAAGGTCTTGCCGTTATCCTCGAAGGTATACTCAATCGGCTGGAAGAGGATCAGGTCCTCCTGATTTTCCACCGTTTGCAGCACATTGCCGTCCTCGTCCTTGAGAACGAAGGCAAATTTCTCCTCTGCGCCGGGTTTTTCGCCCTGGATTGTCTTCTGACCCGTCAGAACGAACTCGCCCTGAGCCGTATAGCGGTTGATAATCGCACCGTTATGGAGCGCGAAGCGGTCTTCCCCGTTGTCGTTCCGGTAGCTGCGAACGATATGGGAGGGCTGTGAGCCTTCCACCACGGCATAGATGATCTCCGTACCATACCGGTCATACTTGGGCAGGCCATCCACAGAATAGATATCGTTATCCCTGACGATCTCCGGCTGAGGATCAAGCGCCACAAACTGATCATTTTCAATGGTACCAACGATCAGGGTGATGGGTTCGCTGTCCATGTCCACCCATTCCTTGGTCACCTGAATGCCCGTGGGCTCCAAGCGGTTCACAAAGACAGGACGCAATGCATCCACCTTATCTGCCTCCACGGTGAGAGAACCATCCTCGTTTTCCGTCAGGGTAACGGTGATGGTTTCCACGTGATCATCATAGGCGATGCCATCAATGCCGTCATTGACTTCCGACATGGTGTAGATCAGCTCAGCCGTACGTTTTCCGTCAACGATCTGCACATTCTGCAGATCCTCCGCGCTGAAAGTCAGTTTGGAGAAGGTGACCAATCCATCCGCATCGTTTGTAGCGGTATCGATCACTTCACCATCCTTCTTCAGCTGGAACGTGAACTCTCCCTCTGCCGGGCGACGCGTTTCCTGCGTTTTCTGGGCAGTCAGGGTTAATTCGCAGCAATCCGCGTTGCTTTCGTTGGCAAACGCGAAGGAGGCTGTTTCCCGATCGGCCTGCGCTGTCAAAGCGCCCGTAGCAGGATCATAACTCAGCGTCACCTGTACTTCGTAAACCGTTGCATCGTAACGAATATGGGTTTCGGGCTGGATCATGTCACCGGTTACGTTCTGGGGAATCACCTCACTGATTTGATAGGTGAAGACGTTGGTCTGATGGTAGTTGCCATCCTCATCCATTCCCAGATCGTTCACAGTGAACGGAATTTCGCCAAAGGTGAAGGTGCCGTCAGCCATTACATCCACTGTGGATTCTGCCGGAAGGGGTTCCGTTCCCTTCTTACCGGTGATCCTCACCTGGAACTGCCCGTCCGCAAAAGCCGCCGCCTCGCCAGTGAGATGATCCGTCAGGGTTTTGGTGCCCGCGAAATCAAGGGAGGCTTCGCTGTAGGTGTTGACGATGGTGAACTGGTTATCTCCGCTGATGATGGTGGGATAGTAATCCTCCACCGTCTCCTCAGTTACCGTGTACTTGATCTCAACACCATTGTTGTACTTTGCCAACTGATCGAAGGTATAGGACCATACATTGGCATCGTCCGTGCCGTTGCGTTCGGCATTGATCGCACGGCTCAGCACATATTCACCATCTGCATACAGGTTCAGAATGATGTAGGTCGGACGCTTTTCAGGATGATACGTGTCACCTTTCCATTGCTTGGTGACATGCACCTTGGTCTTCTCCGTATTGCTAAACAGCGCGACGGAAGCTTCCTCTTCATTCAGCATCAGCTGGGAAGTCACTTCCAAGGTACCATCGCCACGATCAGCAATCGTTACCTCCACCTGATAGATCGCCCGGTCGGTGGCATAAACACTTTCTTCACCCTCTGCGATCAGGTTGTCGCCCATCACTTCGGAGATGGTATACACATAGGTCTGACCCACATCCGCCATCGTATAGAGGATTGGCTCAAAAGTGACCGTACCGCCTTCGCCGTTGACTGCGCTGCGGATCACCGTACCCCGGTCGTTCTTCACTTCGAAGGTAAAGCGTCCCTCATCCAGACGAAGGTTGGCGGGGGTCATGACTTTTTTCGCAGTAAGCGTCAATGCGCCGGTTGCGCTGTAGTTGTTATGGACAGCCACATCCATCTGTTCGCCGCCAACGATGGTTCCATCGGCTTCATCGATGTGATCCAGCGCAAAGCCGCCAGGCAGATCTGTCTCTGTAACAGCATACGCCGCGCCATGGGGCAAGCCTTCCACCAGCACACACTGACCATCCTGAATGGATACGGTTCCCACGCCGTTGGCATCGGTCACCAGATCCGCTCCGGCATTTCCATCCACAGTGGTCGTATAGGTCTGACCCGCCAGCGGGTTGCCTGTGGCATCTGTCAACTGGATGGAAACAGTGAACACTGCGCCATCAGCAGCTTCCGTTGCGCCGGTAACAGCTTTGGTGATCATAAGGGAGCCGTCCTTGCGCTCGTTCACAAAGGTGCGGGGAGCAGCAGAGCCGTATCCATACAAACTCCACGGCATATAAATGGGGTTGATACGACCAATGGCATTGGACAAGAGAACTGTATTGTCGGGTTCGATCGGTCCAAGGGGATTACTGTCGTAATCCGGATAACCATACGCGCCGATATGAACAGGTGACGCATCATCCTTGCCCTGCCTGAAGTACCAGACAGCCGTGGGGATCAATCTGCCATCGCCAAAGACATCCCTTACAAATGCCTGCGCATAGATCACACCGGAGTCGTAGATCATGGTTGTATCATCTCCGGGCACTTCCCGGATGGCATAGAGATACACGCCCTCCTGTGTCACTTTCACAGGCGAGAAGGTAGCCATACTGGCGCCAAACTCCGGATTCGGCACGGTCGCGCTGCCCAGTGTGTCAGAGACATAGACAGGAAGATTTTCCCGTGTATCCCGTTCGCCATTGGCAACAACCTGCAACGGATCCTGACCATCAAAGGGTTTCTGGTTGGCGAAGTCCCAGATGCCCAGATCGGTCCAGGCGTTCGTATACAGATCGGCAACCATATACGGATAGAGTTCAAATTGATAGGTTGAGGGTTGAGGCGTTTCACCAGCCACCTGTTTTTCCACAGCCATGGGAATAAAGCCCTGAGCCGTGTAGGTATTGGTGAAGGACGCTTCGCAAACGCCGCCGCTGGTGATATTCCCTGTTTCGCCGGTCGAAGCGGTCAAACGCCAACCAGTGGGAATATTGATCTCTTCCACCTGATAGCTGACACCTGCAGGAATGACATCCTCGAAAGTGACCTTCTGATTTCCCTTGAGGGTCACCATGATGGCGCTGCCATTCAACAGGTACGTACTGGTGGTTTCGGTAGTCTGACCAATGGTCTGCACCTTGCCGGTGAGAGCATCCAGTACCTCGCCGCCCTGCTTCAACACAGCAGGATTTCCCTGCTTGTCAAAGAACGTGACTTTCAGAGTAAAGGTCTGGTTCTGCGAAACGCCGGTTGCATTCACAATTTCCTTGCTCAGGATCAGACTGCCGGGCTTGGTATTGTTGCGGAAAACACCGCCGTCATCGTGATAACCCGCCACAGCAGACATCTTTCCCTGACCGTCATCCGTGACGGTTACGGTAACGCGTCCCCAGTCGGTATCATACTCGATAGTGGGGTCGGGCTGTTCCACAACCTCTTTGATGACATACCGATGATCGCCTGCCGTCCCGGCGCCGAATGAAAGCACATCAAAACTGGCGATACCACCCGCGGAAGAAACCTTGGTGTCGATGGGATCACCCACCGGCTGCCATTCGGCATCCGCCTTGTAAAGCGCAAAGGTATATCCGCCCGCCAACTCACCGTCCATCCGCTTGTAGGCATTCAGATTGACAGCTGCCTTGTTGGGGGCGTATTCATTTGTGAACTCGCATTCTGCCGTTTCCTGCGGCTGGATGATACCGGAATCGCCGCTCTTGCTTACCAGCACCCAGCCAGTGGGCAGTTCTTCCCATACCTCGTAGGTGGTATAGGCGGGAATGTTCTTGATGGTAACCGATTCGCCGCCATATAGGGTGACTGTCAGGGTATCGCCTGTCATGCTGGCAGTGTTGTTTACAGGAACCCACTCAGCGCTCAGCGTCACATTCAGTGTTTCACCTGCAGTGAGTTTTTCTGTATAGGCGTTGCTGGGAATCGTTACTTTGCCATTGCCGTCAACTTCATAGAAGGTGCCGAAATTATCACGGAAACCAGCAAAATCGCATCCGAATTTGTAGAAGTTATAGCCGGTAACAAATTCGCGGTGCACGTTCACCGTCTTAGCGCTCATGGAACCAGTGCCGCCATTGGCACTGAAGGTGATCTGGTAGTACTTGGGATCCAGTTCCCACGTACCGCCGTGACCGCCCTGAGTGAACAGCTGCAGACTGGTAAGCTGCTCGTTGGTATCCACGTTGATCCACAGGTCATTGTAACCCGCGGGGGGCGTGGGATAATGATACCATGTGCCAACACTGATATCGGAACCGAAATTGGTTTTATCGCCAATTGTAATACGGGTGATCTTGGTGCCCTGGAAAGCATACCGGCGGTAGGAAGTGCTGTACAATGCCGAACCTGAACGATTCATATGACCAATGTTCAGGGTTTCCAGACTGTAGCAGTACTGGAATGCCTTGTCCAGGTCCGAAGTGCTGGACAGATCCAGTGAGCCCAGATCGATCTCCTTGATATTGGGCGTATTCTCAAAGGTAGACCACAACGAAATGCTTCTGACCGAACCACTCGCATCATGCAGATCCATCTTGTCCAGAGACACAGAAACCAGATTGGAGCAGTTCTGGAAGTAATACTTCAACGAAGAGGGACGGATCGGATCGCGCATGGTAACGGTTTTCACATACAAGCGATCCGATGGGTTGGTCCAAGGATGAACATCGATACTGTTCTCAAAGCCGTTGTACCAGATAAAATTGCCATCTTCGGAAGCCTTGCGGTTGCTGGAGAAGCCGGAATTGGTAAACGTATTACCCCAAGGATCCATAGGGGCATTGGGGTCAGCGCGGAAGAATACCAATTCGCCGGTGTTCATGTTCAGCGCAGCATAGGCATTTCGCCCCTGAATCAGTTCATTGGGCGCATAGTACACCGGCTTGATGCCGGAAGACGTGCTGGGCGTTTCTTCTTCCTGATCCTCATCGCCGCCAGCGGTGCTGCCGCCGCCGCGTTCCAGATCAAAGGAGCCGGGTTCCACACCATTGAGCTTGATCTTGAAGGTAAACTTGGTGGCGGCATTACCGTTGATCACCTGCTTGCTCACCTTCAGATGACCATCCTTTACATCGTTGGCAAACACAGGCACGCTGGTATCCGCTTCGCTTCCATCAGCGTTGAAGCCCTTCTCGGTCTGGTCAAAGCTGATGGTACCGTCGCCGTTATCCTGCGGTGTAACGATAAACAGGTGCTGATAGTCTGAATAGATGATGTTGTCATCACCGGTATTTTTCTCGGTCATCAGGTAGTAGTAAACAAAGGGATGCTCAGGATCCACGCTGACCATGTCCTGATCAAAACGGATGGGCGCAAAGGTAATGTTGCTGTCCGCATCGTTTTTCACACTCTGCAAAGGCTCGTCGCCAATCTTTGCACCAGTTTCGTCACTTGCCCACAGTTCAAAGGTAAACTCCTGATCCTCAGCATCACGTCGCTGGAGCATCTTCCAGCCGCGAAGGACCAGTTCGCCTTCGGCTCTGTAGGTGTTGGCAAACTCCAATTCCGCCGGATCAGCAGGCGTGACGACTGTGGTCATGGTTCCGTTTCCGTTATCCGTCACCTCAACCGTCACTTCATATTCCGCTTCGCTGTAGAGGAAACCGTCTTTTCCGGTATTCTTTTCCCGCACCAGATAATGGAAGGTCTTGCCGGCATCCGATTGGTCGTACACCAACGCACCGAATACCACATCCGCATCGGAGGTGATAATGCCATCATCATCCTGCACCGTCTGGTTTGGCGCTTGGCTGTATGCTGTTTTGATCACTTCGCCATAGGTTTCACTGTCCGGATTGTTGTCCACCAGTTCAAAACCGAACATGGACGCCTTCATCTCGCGGCCTGTAAGGGTCTTGTGTGCCCGGATCTGCGCATAACCAGTGGCTGTATAGGTATTGGTAAAGAGGATCTCCACCGTTTGACCCGTCTTGACAGGGCCGCTGGCGTTTTCAACTTCAGGCTTAGCGGTTTCGCCGGGCGTGGCAGGAACATTCCAGCCTTCCTTTTCCACCTCGGTAACTGCATAGGTGGTACCAATGGGCACTTCACGAATCACCATGCGCTGCCCGCCGCTGAGCTGGAAGGTACCGCCTGCGCTGATTATGCCGGTTTCCACTGCAGGCATGACCAGTGTTTCCACGCCGGTCTCCTCATTCAGCTGTACATCGTAGATGGCATAGTCAAACTCACCCTCCACCGGGGTATCCGGATCGGCGGTTTGATAAAGCGACAGTGCAAACTGGAAGATATGCTCTTTGGACACATCCGTGGCCTGCTGGATGTTCTTCTGGATCGCCAGATCGCCATAGGGAATAAAGAAGTTGTGGAAGATCTCAAGGCTGTCAGGATCGTATGCATCGCTGTCAAGGAAGGGGATCTCATAGCCTTCCGGCAGATTGTCGGTGCCATCCATCGAGGATACAAAACGGTCTACGGGGTCTTCCTTGATGCTGTAAACATACTCGAAGCCGCCGCGCTCGTACTTTTCCTGCTGACCGAAGTCATAGAACCATTTACCGGTTGCATCGGGCGTTACAGTCAGCGTTTTGACGAGTTCTTCCTCTCCGCTGGTGCCGGTGCGGTACAGGTGCACTTTAACAGACGCAGGCATCAGGGCCTTCGCCGCTTCCGTCAGTTCGGATCCATCCGGCATCAACCAGGTTTTTTCACCGCGGATCGGAATGGTTTCATTTTTGTGGGTATTGGTCAGGATGATCCTGCCGTTGCTGTCCTCCGCGCTGGTGCAGGTATAACCGGTCACCGTATCGCGGAACTGGTAGAGATATTTTCTGCCCGCATCATCCACCACGGGCACCTGATAGAAGATTCCCTTCCATACTTCCCGTTCGGTCAGTACGCCGTCCACTTCCTCCTGCACGGTTACAGGGGTGATCTCCAGGGTTACGGGTTCGCCGGTTTCCTCATTGATCACAGGTTCGTAATCCCCTTGAGAAAACTGGACCTTCCGCAACATTTCAACAACAATGGAGTCAGGCCGGAGGTTGTCGTGGTTATCATCATCGTCCCAGACTTTTTCCACCAGCTTGATTTCCGGCATGATACCAACGCGGGTATAGTCATTGCGGATCATGGTGAGGAACGCGGTCATGCCGGAATCCTCGTGAGCCTGCCTGGAAATGAGGCGGGTATTGTTGAAGGCATGCATGTTGTTTTCGGGATTGGTAGCCGCTTCCCAATCAATATCGCCAAAGGTGGCTGCATCATCGGTAAAGCGGGCATACGCGCCCTTGGCGTGCCACTGATCCTCTTGACCCTGATCATCCGGCGCCGTCATGCGCAGATAGAGGGATACGCTTTCTTTGGAGCGCAGCACAAAGGGCTCGCCGTCGATGGTCTTTTTCGCATCCACGGCAATAGCGGTTACTTCCAGCCCTTCCGGCACATTCCATTTGCCATCCACCAGCGTGCTCATATCCACCGGTGTCCAGGTATTGATATCCTCCAGCATATAGTGACCGTTGTAGTCATTGAAAATGACGCTTTCGTCCACCGTATCGCCATAGGTATCGTTGAACTGCATCCATGGGATCGTGCTGTAATAAAGCACAGGCTTACACCGCATCTCGTAGAGTTCGGAAAGATCCACCTGATACAGCTTACCGCGCCACTGACCGCCGGGAGCGCCGCCGTTCCCTTCTTTCCAGTCGCCGGACCAATTGGCTTTCTCCCGGGTGTCGGCATAGTCTGCCGCCTTGGTGGCATCCTGCATAGGATCGTCAGGATCCGGTGTGGGGATCAGATAGTTTTCGATGCTGTCATAGAATACCATATCCCAGGTATTGGTTCCCTTGGCGGAGGCAACCGTCAAACGATAGGTATAGTTATGACCCTCGTATACATTGACCTGATGCTGACCATCCAGACCCTGCGTCCAGATGCCTTCCAGATCACTGCTGACATACTTGACATATTCCGTATGGGCATCCATATTCACACGCGGCGTAATCGGTACGCGTGCGTACACAAAGCGGCCGTCATCCGTGTTGGGATCCAGATCGGTAAAGACAGCGGCAATCTCAGCAGGCACATTGCCGGGCGTAGAGGTATTCAGTTTGGGAGCGGGGGTGATGGTGTCCTTTTCACCCTGTTTCCCTTTGATTGTACCCACCTGCCCCTCAATGCCGGACTGGTAGGCAACATAGTTCATAAACTCGTAATTATCCGGCATGGCGTTCAGGTCCAGCCACGTGATATACGCATCAAACTTGAGCTGAATCCTATCGCCGACGAGATTCGTGGAGCCGAAACGCTCCGGGCTGGGCGTCAGTTCGCACTCCACAATCATCATAATGCGTCCTGTTCCCTGATAATCGGGAATGGTGGACACACGCAGCACCTTATCGCCCGAACGGACCATCCGGACACTATCCACAATAGGCTGCACATTTTCAGGCAGCAAATCGTACCAAACGCAACTGTAATCCTGTTTCACTGCGCCGGATTCCACTGCTTCCTGATAGAGCGCCGTAGAGGTCAGGTTGCTCTCCTGTGTACAAGTAGCAGTATAGTGCAGGATGGCACGTTTGTTGATGATATCGTTATCGCCGCCATTTTCGATGGAATTGGGATTGAAGGCCACGCCCTTGCTCAGCGTAATGCCGTATCCAGCGCCGGTAAACTTGGCGATGGCGCTGTCATCCCAGATATCCTGACGGAAATATACATCCTCATCAAGGAACATCTGCTGATTGGGATGCACCTTGCCTTCAGGATTGGTTACAGGATCATAGATCGACTGATCTTCAGCCGTTTTGAACAACTCAACATGCAGGTTGTCGTCATTGCGGAAATTGGTGCTGGGCGTACCGCTTTCCGCGAAAAGCTGCTCCACAATCCCCTTCACCCGGTCTGTAGCCTTCAGGGTGATGCGCGGATAAACGGTGAGCTTGCAGGCCGCCTCATTGGTGGTTACACGCGTACGGAAACCGGTAATGATTCCTTTGTCCGTGGTGTTGTCAAAGGGTACCCAAATACAGCCCTCACGGACCTCGTACTCACCCATGTAGACCCAGCCTTCGGGATTGCCGCTGGCGCTTTCACGGTCAATGGTCGCGCCGTTATCATACTCCACCCACAATTCCACGTTGGGCTTCTTTTCAGGCGATTCATCCGGTTTATAGCCAAAGGGCAGATCCTGCTGAAAACGATAGGCCGAGTCCTTCTGGCGGCTGTAGCTGAACATTTCCGGTGCCTGAATATACACGCCGTCAAACTGGTAATCCTCTCCCGTCAGCTGCGGGTCACCGCCAGCGCGGTTGCAATAATTGAAGAAGTCCCATCTGTCGCTGGTATCCATCACATAATACCAGTTCAGGAAATGATCGGGATCCTGAATCCACTCTTCCGAATCCCACTGATCATCGTACGCGTCGTTGATCTTAGCCTTATGTTCGTTGCCGTATTGATCTTCCCATGCTACTTCGTTGGTAAGCGGGCCTGCCGTAAACATATAGCCATACCCGACTGTCAGCAGCTCATAATCCATGGTGATGTCCTTGCCATCCCTGATTTTGTTGAGCGCCATCTCGTAGGTATGCTGTTTTTTATGCGAATTGTGATTGGAATCATAATAAGGATGTTTATGCGTCCGATCGGTTTCGATAAATTTGAACGCCAAAAAGCGTCCCGGAGGATAGACCCAGTCCATACGCAGAAGCTTCTCGGATCCGTTGGCATCCGCTTCTGTGATGAGCTGCTCATCGGTGCCTTCCCAATACTCCACTTCGGGATCGTATTCGTTCAGCGTCCAGTCATCGTAGTTTTTGAAAATATAGGTATGTCCATTCTGGAATGTTTCGTTGGGATACGCAGCCCACAGGGTAATGGTGCGGCTTTCCGTAGCATAAGTATTGGTTGCTACATAATCATTTTTGTAGCTGTAGCCATCGTTGTAAATCTCACCTTTTCCCTGCTCGGGGGCATCGCCAAGGCCCACAACCACCGAACTGTGACCGGATGTCTCAGCCAGAAAAATGCCCTGACACACCGGAATATCTTCCGTTTCGTTGGTTTCCTTATTCAGCACCCGGTCATAGCACCAAGTGGAGGGGTCATCCATCTTCAGGCTGAAATACTGGTTGCCCGACATACGGGAATAGGTCGTCCATTTGACATAAACATATTCATCCGGCGTACCGGAGGGCAGGCGATCCAGCACGGCCTGAGGAACACCATTATCATCATCGATAAACTCATAGAGTTTGGGGCTCTTGCTGGCGCTGACAATTCGTTCGGAAGTATCGATCTGGGCCTGAAGGATATTAGAATCCATCCAAATGGTGTTGCCCATGCTGGTGAGGGCATCCACATGGGCCTGCAACTGCTCGGAAATGGATTCATCCACGATATACAAAGGATTGATATCATAGATGGTGCATTCAAATGAGTGGTTGGAAGTAGCGCCAATCTGTTTGTTGTTGATGAAGACGTAATCATCGCCGTCTACTTCATAATACCAGTCAACGTTTGCATTGGGTCTGATGGTGATGGGCAGGTCCATCTTGCCATACAGATCCTCCAGCATACTGCCCGGTTCGCCTTGGGTATCGCGCTTGTGCCAGATCTGTCTGGGGATACGGATGCGGAGAGAGCCGGGGGCGTAGTCGCCTGCGTCTGCCTGACCGGACAGGTTGACCTGCACGGTAAACTTCATCGACAGCGGAGTGGTGCTGGAAGAGGACAACCAAAGAAAATCCTTTTCCCCATCGTCTCTGGTATCGGGCGTATTCCACACCAAATGGACAGACTCAATCTTGTTACCATCTGCCTCGTTGTAGGTACTGCTACCCGCGTGGCCGCCGTTTTCTGCCAACGCCGTCTGGTGATACAGAAGCCCTGCACCAAACAAGCTCAGAAGAACCAGCAATACCATTACGGATATCAGCGTCCGCTTGATCCGATACTGTTTTACTGTCATACAACCCCACTCCAGACCTAGTGTATTCTAAACATTTGCATGAATATATCAGGATATATTGTCACTGTTTTATTTTACCATATCAAACAACATAACAATATTACATTTTACATACCTTTTCCACGGCATTCTTAACAAAACATCATATATTCGACAAAGTTAGAGACAATTCGTTTACTAAGTAGAATATTTTGTCCGCATAGCAAACAAAGCGCCTGATTGACTACACCCTGTCTGATGATCCCAATCAGGCGCCTGTTCTGCAATGGTATATTGTTTTCGAGGGGGGCTATCAATTCGTCGGGAGGAAAAGAGGGCTGCCGATGCCGTTTCTTTACCAAATTGTTACAAACGTGTAAACCGCACAGCATAAGACCAAAGATCGTTTGTTATCCTGAATTAGGTTACTGGTAGATCATCTCATCATTTCAGCTATTTGAGAGTTTCAGCCTGATTTTTTCCTTTGTTTCACCAATCACAAACTGGATAACCAGGTCAAAATGGATCAAACCAAGACAAAAGAAAAAACCCTGAAAACGTTGTGTTTCCAGGGTTTGATGTTCCAATTAGCGCTTGCGTAATTCCGGACACCCTGACGCATCCAGCAAGTGAACTCCACAAACGCTGTAACCACAACACTTACAAGCTCCCAACCCATCCACAAAGCAAGAACAAAAACCACGGTTTGCTCCCTGCTTGTTCCTTATGCACGGCAGCCCAGGGCTATGCATAAAAACGGGTAGGGAGCCTTTGCAACAGAGGGCGTTTCAGACAGTTCCTTTCCTTCCGAACTGATCTGTAGCAAGAGGTTTGGATTCCTTCTATAGATATATCAACCGGTAAAACTCTATACAATTTTCACAGCCAGTACATTTCAGAAAATTTTCAGTTATATCTGAAAAACTTCTTCAAAATACATTGTATTTTTTCTATAAATGTGACATACTGCTATTATGCTTAAGGAGGCGATTTACATGATCAAGAGAGAGACTTATATGAGCCGCATCCGTCCGTTTATCGGTACCGATCTTGTGAAAGTTATGACTGGCATCCGACGCTGCGGTAAGTCGGTCATGCTGGATCTGATTAAGGAAGAATTGATAGAATCCGGCACCAGTGCAACGCAAATGATTGCTTTCAATTTTGAAGCCATGAGCAATGCGCATTTGTGTACTGCGGAAGCATTACATAGCGAAGTAATGAAGCGCGCCAACGATATCGATGGCAAAGTTTATCTGTTTTTCGATGAAATACAGGAAGTCAAGCAATGGGAAAAAGCAATTAACTCTTTTCGGGTGGAATTGGACTGCGACATCTACATCACCGGATCCAACGCCAAGCTCCTTTCCGGAGAGTTGGCAACCGTACTGGGTGGTCGATATGTAGAGTTTACCATCTACCCTTTCTCCTATGCCGAGTTCTTGGAACTGTACCATACGGTCGAACCGTCCATTTCTGATACTGAAGCATTCCAGAAGTATCTACTCATCGGCGGCATGCCCTATCTGGCCAACCTGCGTTATGCGCCGGAACCCAGCAAACAGTACCTCAACGATATCTATCACTCTGTTGTGCTCAACGATGTAGTAAAGCGCAACAAAATTCGAGATGTAGATCTTCTCTCCCGGATTGTTGCTTATGTGATGGCTAATGTGGGCACCACCTTTGCATCAACATCCATTGCCAAATTCCTCAAAAGTGAACGACGCACGGTTGCTCCAGAGACAATCCTGAACTACATCAAGTATTGCACGGATGCCTATCTGTTTTATCAGGTCAATCGGCAGGATCTGCATGGAAAACAAATTCTCGCAACCAATGAAAAATACTATATGGCGGATCACGGTCTTCGAGAAGCTGTTTTCGGTGGAAACCTGAAGGATATTAACCTTATCCTCGAAAACATCGTATACATGGAATTGCTTCGTCGCGGCTATACCGTAACCGTTGGTAAGGTAAGCGACAAAGAGATTGATTTTGTATGCCAGAAGCAGAATCAGAAATTGTATGTGCAAGTTTGCTATCTGCTGGCATCCGAAGATACCATCAACCGAGAATTTGGTGTTTACTTATCCATTCCCGATAACTATCCCAAGTATGTGGTTTCCATGGATGAAATCGACATGAGCCGTGATGGCATTAAGCATTGCAACATCCGAAACTTTTTGATGCAATCGGAATGGAATTAACCTTTTGTAATCAATCCTTCGCCCGACATTTACGAAAGATGATCTGATTGTATTGAGAAGTTCTTTGATAAATCAAACAACTTCTCAGCGGAGCATCCATGTTTCCAATCTCACTTGCAATCAGAAGTTCCAATCAACCACAACAAGGCATTGATACGCCTGATGCCTGCATACTCCACATCGGGATCGTCATCCAATGTAAGAATGAGTTTGGGATAATTGTCATGAATGCATTGCAGCGGACGAAGCTTACTGCGCAAGATTTTCACATCCCGAACGGTAGCTGCCACTTGTACATAAAGAGTAGCTTCCCGATTTACAGCAACAAAATCCACAAAAAGTCCTTTCACTTTCCCATGGAATACACGATATCCGCGGCGCATCAGTTCCAGATACACCACATTCTCAAGCTGCCGGGAAAGATTTGTATCGCTTCTTCCCAGCAAAAAAGTGTGCAACCCCATATCAACGGCATAATACTTATCCTGTATTTTGAGCGGTTGTTTGCTACAGATATCATATTGCTTCACTTGATAAATGAGATAGCTGTCCAGAAAAGCTTTCAGATACTTTTTGACAGTCCGTATATCCGGCTTGTACCCCTCTGATGTCAATGCGTCTGATATTTCCTTCGTAGACATCGTGCTGCCAATCCTGCTGAAAACAATGTGCAGAATCCTGTCCAGTATCATGGGGGCAGCGCTTTTTACCCTGCCCACCACCTCTTTCAAAAGAATCGTATGATAGGTACCGCTCAGGAATTCCTTCGCAGCCTCTTGGTTACCGTTCAGCCCCGTGGTATAGGGAAAGGCACCATGTTCAATATAGTTGCGGAATTTCCCGCTCAGGTCGCTCTGATCGTCAGTCCATTGCACATACTCCGCAAATGAAAGCGGCAGCATACTCACCGTCACATAACAGCCAGGCAACTGCATCGCCACTTCCTCAAGGAAACTGTTGGCATTGGAGCAAGTCAGATACAGATCAAGATTCCGTTGAAGAAACAGACTTTTGAGCATGGATGGATAATCCGACACATTCTGAATCTCATCCAGAAATACATAAGCTTTTCCAACCGATGGCACATGATCGAGGATATAGGCATGCAGCTTCATCGGATCTTGCAGCAACAAATTGCTGTAATCATCCAAATTGATAGTGATCAAGTATTCTTCCGGTATTCCCTCCCGGAGCAGTTCATCTCGAAACTGCTTCATCAGCGTCGTTTTGCCGCAACGGCGAACACCTGTAATGACTTTGATTGCCCGCCTATCCCGCCAGCGGCGAAGTGCATCCAAATACTCTTTTCTCTCCAACATATTGTTCACCTGTACAAGTACCTATGCATCTATCAGTTCTTTTCAGAGCGCATTTCTTTCACCATAGCCACTACATCCTCTTCTGATTCCAAGCCATTTTCCTCTGCAAATCCGGTGAAAGCATCCCGTATTTGGTGAATAGCATGCGCTGTTTCCTCTCCGTCCATCGGATGATTCTCACGATCAAAACAGCCTGAGACTGCCTTCCCGTATTTGATTTCTTCTCGTTTCATATTCATACCTCCAATTATGGATACATCAAACAACACCTCATGAAGCTGTCTGCTATATACGAACAATCCTCTTCCCTTGTCTCGCTGCCATCTCAACAAACTGCGATGACTTCCCGACAGAATGCACCACATAAGCCACCACATACTCAGCCTGACGCAGCATTTATGAAAAGCAAATAGTAATGTAAAGTAACCGTATAAAAGTATGAAATTGCAACGACTTTCACCCAAATTACTTTACATTACCATAAAAGTCATTTGCCCAGCGACAC
>SVGQ01000030.1 GCA_015056245.1 Clostridiales bacterium
TGGGCAGGGTGTGATTGGGGCCAGCCAGATAGTCGCCCAGCGGTTCGGGGCAGTTGCGGCCCAGGAAGATGCTGCCGGCGTGGTTGAGCAGGGGCAGCAAGCCAAAGGGATCATCCACGCATACTTCCAGATGCTCGGGAGCGATTTCATCGGCTACCTTGGCAGCGGTTTCCAGACTGTCCACGATGATGATGCGACCGTTCTCCTCGATGGAGGTGCGAGCGATCTCTTCCCGGGGCAGCAAGCTCAGCTGACGCTCCACCTCCGCCTGCACGGCAAAGGCCAGCTTTTCGCTGGTGGTTGCCAGCCAGGCGGAAGCCAGCTTGTCGTGCTCGGCCTGAGAGAGCAGGTCGGCAGCCACGTGGGTGGGGTTGCTCTTTTCATCAGCAATGACCATGATCTCGCTGGGGCCAGCCACCATATCCACATCGATGAGGCCCTGGGCATAGCACAGTTGCTTGGCAGTTGCCACGAAGATGTTGCCGGGGCCCACGATCTTGTCCACCTTGGGCACGGACTCGGTACCGTAAGCCAGCGCAGCCACGGCCTGCGCGCCGCCCAGCTTGACGATGGTGCGCACACCGGCGATCTTGGCAGCCGCCAGAATCACGGCAGGCACATTGCCTTCTTTATCGGGCGGGGTGGTCATGACGATATTCTGAACGCCAGCGATCTTGGCGGGAATGGCATCCATCAGCACGGAACTGGGATAGCGAGCCGTGCCGCCGGGAACATACAGGCCAACGCTCTTGAGCGGCAGCACCCGCTGGCCCACCACCACGCCGGCCTTGGGGGTATCCACAAAGCCGGTGCGCTTCTGCTGCTGATGGAAGCGCTCAATATTGGCAGCCGCCAGTTCCATGGTGGCGATCAGTTCCGGCTCCACGGCCTTGTAGGCGGCTTCCACTTCCGCATCGGTCACCAGCAGGGTATCCGGGCGCACGCCGTCGAACTTCTCGCAATAGTCCAGCACTGCCTTGTCGCCACCCTTGCGGATGGTTTCCAGAATCTCGCTGACAATGGCGGTAACATCCTTCTTGGTTTCCTCGGCACGGTTGAGCAGTTCATCTGCCCGCTGACCATTGTATTTCAAAATCTTCATCATTTTGCCTCACCTGCTTTTTCCATAATGGCTGCCGCCAGCTTTTCCTGAATATCCCGGATCTGGGCTTCCTTGAACTTCATGGAAGCCTTGTTGGCGATAAACCGGGCGCTGATGGGCAAGATCTCCCGGCGCACATCCAGACCATTCTGCTTGAGGGTGGTGCCGGTTTCCACAATATCCACGATCACATCGCTGAGACCCAGAATGGGGGCCAGCTCGATGGAGCCGTTCAGCTTGATCACTTCGATCTCCCGGCAGATGCTGTTGTAATACTTCTTGGCAATGCGGGGATACTTGGTTGCCACGCGAAGGGGGCGCTGCCGGTTTTCCTGAAAATCCACGGGGGCAGCCTCTGCCATACGGCATTTGCCAAAACCCAGATCCAGCAGTTCATACACATCGTTGCCGCCTTCCAGCAGCACATCCTTGCCCACCACGCCGATATCCGCCGCGCCATGCTCCACATAGATGGCTACATCGGAGGGCTTCACCAGCAGATAGCTCACTTCCCCATCCGGATCCCGCAAAACCAGCTTGCGGTCGCCATCCTCCATGGCCCGGCAGTCGTAGCCGATCTGCTTGAACAGATTGTATACCTTATCGCCCAGTCGTCCTTTGGGCAGAGCCACATTCAGCATCTTACTCCACCTCCACAAAGCGTTCGCCATTGAACTGGTAATGCCGGTAGGCGAACACATCCGGTGCTTCGCCGCAGGCAGCCAGCACACGCAGGCCGAAATCCCGCAGATCCTTTACGCCTGCCAACACCTTAGCCATGTCATCTTCGGGGGAATAGCGGGCGATCACATCCACTTCCTCCCGGCGGGGTAGCATGAACAGGCTGTTGAGCTCATCCAGATACAAGGCGAAACCAAAGCCGTCCGCATCCTTGCCCATTTTTGCCATCAGCCGGTCATAACGACCGCCGCTGAGCACGGCTCTGGGCGCGCCCGCCACATAGCCGCGGAATACGATGCCATTGTAGTACTCCAGATCGCTGGCGATGGAGAAATCCAGCCGGATACGGTTCTGCAGACCCAAGGCTTTCAGATCGCCGTAAAGCTGAGAAAGCTCCTGCACTGCCTTGCGGGATTTCTCTCCCACTGCCAGCTGGGCTGCCTTCTCCAACATTTCTTCCGTGGTACCGGACAGGGTCAGCAGGCTGGTGAAACGCTCGGCAGCGTCTTGCGCCACATGCTTGGCAGCCAGCAGATTGCGCAGCTCGTGCACATTCTTCTGGCTGATGAGACGGAACACGTCCCGACGGGTTTCGTCATCCAGACGGCAGTCATCCATCAGACCGTCGATCATGCCCATATGGCTGATGTCCAGCACATATTCACGCAGACACAGCCGCAGACTTTCCAGCGCCAGCCAGAGCACCTCGCAGGTGGCGTAGCGATCCACATTGCCCAGATATTCCACACCGATCTGCTCAATCTCCTTGAACTCATGATCGGTGGGAGAGGCACGGTAGACGCTTTCGATATAGTACAGTTTCTCAACGCCTTCCCGGCCCCGGCTGGCATGCTTGACGATGGACAGGGTCACGTCCGGCTTTAAGGCCATCAATTTGCCATTGCCATCGGTAAAGCTGAGCACCCGCTCGCTGGTGAGGAAGCTTTTGTTTTCAAGGTACAGCGCATATTCCTCAAACCGTCTCATGGGAAAACGGACGCAGCCGTGGCCCTGATACAACTCCCGCAGCGCCAGCACCAGCCGTTCCTGCTCGCTGAGAAAAGACATTGAACTCATTTCTTCTCCTCCTTGCCCTTACCGCCTGCCCCTTGCAGGCATGGGGTGATCTTAGCACACTTTACCACTTTAGTCAAGTAAATCGCTAAAATCTTTTGTTTCCATATTGATTTTTCAGCACGTTATACTATAATACAGAATGGGTTTTCAATCAACCAAAGTACAGCGGAAAGGCAGGATCTTTTCTAATGAAGAAACTCATCAACGAATTCAAGACTTTCTGTTCCAAGGGCAACATTCTCGAGCTGGCAACCGGTATGATGATCGGCAGCGCGTTCACCACCATCGTCAACTCTCTGGTGAACGATGTATTGATGCCCGTGATCGGTATCCTGACCGGCGGTTTGGATATGAGCGGCCTGTTTATCCCGCTGGACTTCCAGTTTGACCAGTACAAGACCATCGACGCCGCCAAGGCTGCCGGTGTGGGCACCCTGAACTACGGCGCTTTCCTGCAGGCTATCTTCAATTTCCTGATCATCGCCTTCTGCATCTTCATGCTGGTGAAGGCCATGAGCAAGCTGCTGCCCAAGAAGGAAGAAGAGCCCAAGAAGGAAGACCGTCTCTGCCCCTACTGCAAGATGGCGATCCACGAAGAAGCCACCAAGTGCCCCCACTGCGCCAGCGAAGTGCCCGTGGAAGCCAAGGAAGCTTAATCAACTCAGCAAAAACAGCCGCCCAGTCAGGCGGCTGTTTTTCATTTGCACACAAGTCAGAGCCGCCTCTTGCTATCGTTGTTTTTTTGGCAGATGCATGCTATAATGGTACTATTCATGGAGTTACAATGATATTCCATCATCCAGAACATAAATGAGGTGACAGTATGGCCGGAACCACCTATAAGTGCCAAAGCTGCGGCGCATATCTGAATTTTGACCCGGAAAGCCAGAAATGGAAGTGCCCCTTCTGCGGCTCCATTTTTGCCGAAAGCGATGTCATGGGCGATGCAGCGTCACAGGAAGCCCAGAGCAGCGAAACCCAGGAAGGCTACGATGCCTCCTACGAAGAGAATGAAACCGCTTCGGAAAGCACCGGCTCGCAGGTCATCTACCGCTGCAAGAGCTGCGGCAGCGAGATCATGACCGATGAAACCACCGTTGCCACCCACTGCTACTACTGCCACAGTCCCGTGGTGCTGGAAGGCAAACTGACTGAGGATATGCGGCCCCACAAGGTGCTGCCTTTCACCATCAGCAAGGAGCAGGCGGTTCAGGCCTTCATGAAATGGGCCAAAGCCAAGAAATACGTGCCCAGTAACTTCTTCAAGGAATCCGAAGTACAGAAGATGAACGGCGTGTATTATCCCCACTACGTGACCAACTGCACCATGGACGGCGCTTTCTCCGGCGAGGGTACCCGCAGCGATACCATGACCCGCGGCGACTACATCATCACCAACACCCATCACTATCGGGTGCGCCGGGAAGGCCGCGTGCAGTTCAAAAACGTGATGCGCCCCGCCCTGCAAAAGGCCAACCGCAAGCTGTCTGACGGTATCCATCCCTTCCCGCTGGCTGAAGCCAAGCCCTTTGCCGACGCTTACCTGTCCGGCTTTTTGGCAGAGCGCAAGGATATCGTGGAAAGCGATGTTCATCGGGATGTGGAAAGCGAAGTGGCAGGCTATATCCAGCCCATGCTCACCGCCAACCACGGCTATGCCAGCTGCCGCGGCTCCACCGCCACCCAGCTGAGGGACATCCAGAGCGAATACGTGCTTCTGCCCACCTGGGTACTCACCTACCCCAACCCCAAAGATCAGAACGATCCCTACTATTTCGCCATGAACGGCTGCACCGGCGAGATCTGCGGCAAGCTTCCCGTTGATAACAAAAAGCTGTTCCGCAAATCGGCATTGATTGCCGTCATCGCCCTTGCGGTGTGTGCGGTAGCCAGCTATTTCCTGTTCTGATCAAGGGAGGCGGAAAGCATGAATCGCCCTTTGCATCGTTTGTTTTGCCTGTGCTTGATACTTTTCCTGATACCTGCGACAGGTCAGGCCGCAGTATTCAATGCGCTGGATGTTGATCAGGCTCAGAGTATGAATGAAATTGTGCCGGTGCTGGAAACCCGGGTATTGGACGAAGCCATGCTGCTCAGCGCCAGCGAGCAGATCCGTGTAGCGCAGCAAATCGCTGCCTTTCAGAAAAACACCGGCATGGACTTTGTGTTGCTCACCACCAGCGTGGGCATCGGCGACCAAGCCTCTGATGTGTATGTGGAAACCTTCTACAATGAAGGCGGCTATGGTCTGGATGAACACTGCAGCGGAATTGCCTATTTCATTGATATGAACGAAGGCTACCACCACCTGACCACCACCGGCCTGATGGTGGATTGTATGACGGATGAGCGGATGGACTATGCCATTGATATGGGTGGCGAGTTGCTCAGCGAAGGCCGGTATGCCGATGCGGTGCTGGAGATGCTCCTCACCATTGAAACCTTTTATCTGCAGGATTATCCCGAGGGAGCCCAGCAGACGGAAACCACTTCCGTTTCCGGCACAGATCCATCTGCAACACAGGAAACATCCATCTCTCAACTGCCCTCTACAGCAGCCGTCATGCTGTTTCTGACCAGTATCGTCAGCGTTGTTACCAGCATGCTGACGCAGTTCTGATAAGGAGTGACACCATGAAAAACACACTCAACCGACTGATGGCGCTGGCAGCAGCGTTGCTTTTGTTCGCTGCGCCTGTAGCCGCACAGGCTTCTTCCATCTGGGCGGATTTTCTCAGCGAAAACGCTGCTCAGCCCAGCACCAGCCTGATCGACACCAGCGATGATGAAGAAGACTACGAAGAAGTCGCTCCCGTGGTCACTGCTGCCCCTGCAGCCGCTCCCGTGACGCCGGTCACCCTGCCGGATGCTTCTGCGGATACCTCCCGCATCCGGGATGACGCGAATCTGTTCACCTCGGAGCAGGAGATCAAAATCGCCGAGCGTATTGCCCAGTTCCAGAAGAATACCGGCATGGACTTTGTGGTGATGACTTCCAAAAAGTCTCATGAAGGACTCAGCGCCATGCAGCTGGCAGACGATTTCTACGATTACGGCGGCTATGGCCTGGACGAGGAAAACAGCGGTGTTGCTTACTACATCGATATGTATGAGCGCTACCACTACATCTCCACCACCGGTCAGATGATCGACTACATGACCGATGAGCGCATCGACAGCGCCATCAACAACAATACCCGCTACCTGTCCGGCGGACAGTATGCTCAGGCAGCCATGAACATGATCGACATGGTGGAGGACTGCTACCGCCGCGGCATCCCCGAAGGCCAGTACCAGTACGATATTCTCACCGGTCAGGTACTTACCGCCCGCCACAAAGCCCTCACCAGCGGCGAGCTAACCTTCAGCGGTGTGATCGCTGCGATTATCGGCTTCATCTTCAACCGCAGTGTAAACAGCAGCTACAAGCTCAAGGGCAATACTTACAAATACAATGTAAACGAAAACAGTTCCCTGCGCATGACGGATACCGAGGATACCTATCTGCACACCACCACCACCCGCGTCCGCAAGCCCGAACCTCCCCGCTCCAGCGGCGGCGGATTCAGCGGCGGCGGTGGCAGCGGTGTTCACATCGGCTCCAGCGGTTCCAGCCATGGCGGCGGCGGTGGACATTTCTGATGCGCCCCACCGATGATCGGCCCCGTTGCTCTTGGGCGCGGGGCCCTTTGCTTACCCGCTACCACGATGAGGAATGGGGTCAGCCCACCCGGGATGAGGCTTTGCTATATGAGTTGTTATTGCTGGAAGCCTTTCAGGCAGGCCTCAGCTGGCACGTGATCCTCAGCAAGCGGGAGAATTTCCGCAGGGCGTTCGATGGTTTCGATGCGCATCAAATCGCCGCCTATGGGCAGGATAAGATTGATGCGCTGATGAAGGACGCGGGCATTGTGCGCTGCAGGCGAAAAATCGAAGGCGCGGTATGCAATGCGCGTGTGTATCTGGACATTTGCAAGGAATTCGGCTGCTTTGCCGATTATCTTTACCACTTTACCCCTGAAGGGCAGCCGGTGGTCAACCAAGGGCAACCGATGACCACCTCCCCCCTGAGCGATGCCATTTCCAAAGACCTTCGCAAGCGCGGCATGAAGTATATGGGCTCGGTAACGGTGTACAGCTATCTTCAGGCCATTGGTCTGGTCAACGACCACGAGCTGTGCTGCTTCCGCCGCAGCCCCGCGGAGGGATAGCATGGAATGGACCCAACAAGTAAAACAATGGAACTGCCGTCTCAGCGGCCTGCCCCGCAAAGGGCTGGTGATCCTTCTGGTGATCGCGCTGACGGCGGTTCTTTTTGTTGCCCTGCCGTACCTATGGCCCTTTGCGCTGGCGCTGGGCTGTTCCCGGCTATTGGAACCTTTCGTGCGGCGCATGGCAGGTTTGCTCAAGCCCCTGCACTTGGGCCGCAGAACGGCAACCCTGCTGGGCATGCTGTTGCTCTTCGGCGTGGCGGGCACCTTGGCGGGGCTTCTGCTGGGCAGGCTCAGTCAGGAATTCCTTGCCATGGTGCGCACCCTGCCGCAGCTGGTGGTATGGATCACCGGTACGGCGCTGCCCAATCTGCGGGCTTTATATGACCGCTATCTGGCGCTGATGCCCTCCTATGTGCCGGAGCTGCTCAGCAACGCCATCGCTTCGCTGGCGCAGCGGGCAGTGGGTTGGGCGGCAAGCCTGTCCGGTTGGCTGACCACAGGCGCATGGAGTACCGCGCTGGGCATTCCCCATGTGCTGCTGGCTCTGGTGCTGGTCGCCATGGGCACCTACTACCTGACGGCTGACAGGGAGCGAATCATCCGCTTTTGGGGCAGGCTGCTGCCAGCCGGTTTGCGCAGGCAAGGCCAGCGGATCAAGGAGGATGTACTGCGCAGCATCTATGGACAGCTGAGAAGCCAGTTACTGCTTTCGCTGTTGATCATGGTTTTTCTGGTGCTGCTGTTCTGGGTGTTCCGAGTGCCGTATGGTCTGGTTGCCGGACTGGGTATCGGGCTGATGGATGCGCTGCCTGTACTGGGGGCCGGGCTGTTTCTGGTGCCATGGAGCCTGCTTTCCTTCATTGGCGGCAACACGGGTACCGGCATCCTCATGGCAGCTGCCTATCTGGGTACAGTGATCATCCGTCAGGTATTGGAACCCCGCATCGTAGGCCGCAATCTGGGTCTGTATCCATTGGTGACCATGATGGCGATGTACGCAGGTTTCCGGCTGTTCGGCGTGCTGGGGCTCATTGGAGGGCCGGTGATGATGGGCGTATTGCGGGCAGTGCTCAAAGAATGAGGTTTTGAAACATTCACAGGCGGTTTTTCAGCAAAAAACTGTTCAATCGCCCAGCAATGCATTATAATATCATTAGCAGGTTCTTTCCCGAACCAAAGCGGCGGCTTTATCCATGCCGCCACAACACACGGAGGCAGCAGATGAACAACATAAGCAAAACCCTGTACATTCCTCTTTACGGAAAGGCATATGTGAGCCAGAGGGGCATCATCCTGAACGACCCCAAAGCAGAAGCCATCTGGGCTGCAGAAGGCTTTGCGCTGCAAGGCAAAGCCAAATCCAAATGGTTGGCCTATTCCATGGCGATGCGGGCTGTAGCCTTTGACCGCTGGGCCGCGCAGCAGATGGAAGAAAACCCGGACGCACTGGTGCTGCACATCGGCTGCGGGATGGACAGCCGTGCCGAGCGAGTGGGACAGTGCAACGGCTGCCAGTGGGTCGATATTGATTTCTCCGATGTGATTGAGGAGCGGAAGCGGTACTATACCGAAAGCGAAACCTACCGGATGCTTCCCGGCGATGCCACCGAAACCGGTTGGCTGGAAACCTTGCCGCAGGCGAAAACCGCCATCGTGGTGATGGAAGGCATCAGCATGTACCTGAAACCCGAAGCGCTGACAAGCCTGCTTGCGGCACTGAAAGGCCGGTTTGCCAAGTTGCATCTGCTCATGGACTGCTACACCACCTTTGGTGCCAAGGCCAGCAAATACAAAAACCCCATCAACACCGTGGGCGTGACCATGACCTACGGCATCGACGACCCGGCCCAGCTGGCAGAAGCGGCGGGGATCGAGTATGTGCAGGAGCACAACATGGCTCCTGAGGATCTGATCATGCATCTGAAGGGGCTGGAGAAGACGTTTTTCCGCAAGCTGTTCGCAGGAAAGTTTGCCAGAAAAATTTATCGGATGTATGCATTTACTGCGCAGACTGCATCCAATCCCGAAGCGATTGTCCGTCGGGCTGCCGAGGATCTGGCAACGCTCGAGCGGCTGGGCGATGCGATTCAGTATCTATCCGATCTGGCAAAACAGCAGGATGGTTTCGAAGGGATCAACAGCATGCTGTACCGTTATGGCGACTACCTGTTCAATGTGGGCATACGCTTTGCCATGGAAGCCCATGCCAGCGGGCTGAAAGTTGCCAACAGTTGGGGAATTGCTTCCGCACCGGAATGGATCGCCTATATCCGGCTGACCAATAACAAGCACTGCGTACTGATCACCCGGGTTCAGGGAGTCCGCGAATCCATGCCGCTCCCCTGTTCCGGCGTGGACTGGAGTCATGTATCTCCAGCCGGTGCGCAGCAGTTGATTGCCGATGCAGAAACCCTTCAGGACCATAAAACGATCAATGATGCCCTCCTGTCTACCCAGACCTGGCATGTGATCCCCTCAAATGGCAGAATCGTCATTTCCGACTGGTCGCAGCTCCATCCGCTTGCCAGCGACAAACAGGGGCAAGAAATGGTCGAAAACGTGAAGATGGAACTGGCAGACCGCGGATTGATCTGATGATTCTGTAGGGATCATCCCCTGCTTTCGTGTGTCTTTTCATGCTGAAACTGGGGATGCTTATCAAAAGGAACAGGGAGATCACATCCCCGCGCCGCAACGAGCGCCAAAGGCGCAAGATGGAAAGCTTTCATCGATAGGAACATTTCAACCGAAAGACACCCACGTTTCGATGTGTTATTTCACACCGGAACGTGGGTGTCTGTTTCCATTGTTAATGTGGTGATACTCCCTGCGGCATCCATTCGCCCAACGCGGTTGCCAGCGCCTCCGTATAGCAGATGTGGAGCGCAACGCCATCCACAGCCACCACATCGGCAAATGCATCCATAGGATAGGCGGTCAGCATGCGGGTGGTGCCATCCTCTGCCACAAGGCGCATACGCCAGCGGGGCAGCACATTTCCGGGCAGCCAGCCCACGGGTGCATTCCCGGAAAAGCTCAGCGCACGAAGGCGCTTTACCAGCGCATCGGCCTGTTCTGCGGTGATGGATTCCCCGTTCAGGGTGGCAGTGGTATCATACAGCCATTCGCCGTCTTCATTGGTTTCCGGCTGACCATTTTCCAACAAGCGCAGGGTCCGGCTGATTTCAAATGTCAGCGCGCCCTGCTCTGTTTCCACTTCGATCAGGGCGGGCACGCTGCCCAGGTCTGCCGGATGGTGGGTGAACAGTTTATCGGGCAGGGCAGCAATCAGCGGTTCCACCAGAAAACGGCTGACCAGATACGCGCCGCCTTCATAGGCACAGGTGTAGAAGTAGTCTCCTTCCGCGCGCCCAAACACAAAACGCAGCTGCTGGGCAGGAAGACTCTCCACCACCAGCTCACCGGTATCGTTGATACGGGTGAACATGCCCTCCTTCTGGTGAATGTCCACGGTGCATACCGGCTCATCAAACCCATATTCAGCAGACAATCCTTCTGCTTCCCCCATGCGGGTACCCAGCCGGAAATTCTCCAGCGAAGTCATCAGGGCAGATGCCGCATCACCAGCCATGGGATAGCTCATCGGCGACACCAACCGCCCTGTGATGATGCCGCCCGCATCAATCGACAGGGTGAGTTCCAATTCCCCGGCAGCATTCCGGATGACCAGCCGGTCCACCAGACTGTTCACCAGCTGAGGCTGAGTGACCGGCAGCAGCTGATTGGCAGTGTGACCAAAGGTCTCCGCTATGCCGGCATCGCACATGTACACACCCGGGTCCTCCGACCAGCGAAAATAGTTGTACGTGGTGTGGGGCACGCCCGCGCCAATAGACAGAACCTCCTGCCGCCCGTCGGTATAGGTAACAGCAGCGGTGATCTGCGGCGGTTCAAGGCCCATGTCGGGCAAGTGCGCCGCCACCTCTGCCGCGTCCCGGGTGACCACATCCTCCACGGCAATGGTGGTGGCGGCTTTCAGCAAATCAGCGCACAGGCTGTCGTTGATATCCAGCAGCTGATCTTCCATTTCCAGCAGCAGTGTATCGTTCTGATAGCGCAGGGTGTAGGGTTCGCTGCCCAAATGGGTGATGGTGATGCTTTGAAGCTGGGCGGGTTCATTCACTTTCAGGGTTTCAAAATTCAATACAGGTTCCGGGTCGGGATAAAGCTTGCCGCTGCGTGCAGGAAGGAGTTCGGGGATCAGCAGCGCGGCTGCCAGCAGCAGTGCTGCGATGCACAGCCCCAATATCAGCCAGCGTACTGGCAGGCTTTTCTTTTCCTTGCGTTTCTGCGGATGCTGCACAGGCGCTCCCCTCCTTTCGGCTTCAGCGGTTGCGGCGCGGAATCAGTACCAGCAGGGCTGCCGCAAGGCACAACAGCGGCATGGCAATGATCAGCGCGATGCCAAGGCCCTGACTGCCTGCCGTCAAAGCGGGACGGAAGGCTGCTGAGGCCACGATATCCAGTGAGACGGTGTTTTCCGGCATCAGTTCGTTCATCACCGCCATGATGAACTGCTCGCCAAAGGTACGTTGATAAATATACGAATCCATCAGGGTGGCGCTGTTGCCGATGGCGAACAGGCGGCTTACATTGCCGTTGGCGTGCATCCGGTGGGCGTACAGCGCCAGCGGCAGCTCGCCGGTGCGGTCGCCGGGCTGCTGCTGGATGGTATCCAGGCCATCAGTGGTGTCCCGCAGATAGGCATTGGGGCCGGTTTTCAGCACCGTGCCCACGCTCAGGGTCAGATCGCCCGTGCCCGGTTCCGGCGGCACTTCAAAGGCGCAGGCGGCGGGCATCATCAGCACATCCATTCCGGAGGCGATCAGGGGCAGGGTCAGGTCGATCTCTGTCATGTAGGGCAGCAGATACAGGGGTTCGCCGTAGTAACTGCCTGTATCCTGCGCACCAGCCACCGCTACGCCTTTGAGAGGCACTACCCCGTAGCTGCGCAGAAGACTCAGGTAGTTGGGCATGTGCTCCACCGGGTCGGTGTAATCCCGCACCACGAACAGGTTGCCGCCGTTCTGGGCGAAGGTTTTGATCTGCTCAATCTCCGTATCGTCCAAGTCATTCACCGGACAGCCCAGCAGCAGCACACTGATGCCCTCCAGCGTATCCCCTGCCAGCAGGTTCACCTGACAGGCATCATACTGGTAGCTGCGCAGGAATTCCACCAGCACAGAAAAATCCTCCAGCGTATACTCCCCATGGCCTTGCAGGAAACCCACCATGGGCACCGTCTCCTGCGCCGTGTAGAGAATGGCTTCAGTGAGCTGTTTTTCGTAGTTGATGCCTTCCAGCACAAAATCACCCAGTTCGATATCAAATCCCTGGGTATAGAAATCGCCGTAGTTCAGCACCCGATAGCGGCCTGTGGCCGGACAGTTGACCACCACAGTATCCGCTTCCAGCGGCGACTCCGGGTCACTGGCAAAGCGGGTCAGGATGCCGGGATTGCGGTTGATATCTGTGGGCAGCACAGCAATCTGCTCCGACAGGGTGCCATAGCGCTGCAAGACCTGCAGCAGCTGGGAGTTCTCCTCGCCATTCTGGTACAGCAGATACAGCTCCACCTCCTTTTGGAGGCGCGCCATGGCGGCTTCGGTCTCCTCGCCGGTGGTGGCGTAGCGGTTAAAGCTCAGATCCCGGCGCAAGCCATAGGATTCCTCTGCCGACTGCACTGCTATATTCAGCAGCACCGCCACCACAATCACCAGCGCCATCAGCAGCGTACCCCAGCGGCCATGCCGCCACTTGGGTTGACTCAGTTTGCTTTTTACAGACAGAAGCAGCTTTTTCATCGTCCGCCTCCTTCCGAGAAGCGGCGGGCATCCAGCACCCGAACGGCTCCCACAAGGCAAACCGCAATAAAACTCAGGAAGAATACCACGCAGGCTGGACTCAGCTGGCCCAGCAGGAAGGGCTCGTAGCGATCATACAGACTGACGAAACTGAGGGCAGCACTGAGCCACGCCATGGGCACATGGGCTGCCAGCAGATCCACCATCCACAGAAAGAAATTAGCAGCAAAGCCTGCGATGGCGCCGGTCATCTGGTTTTTGGCAAAGCAGCTCACCAGCAGATCCAGCGCAAGGAAGCTCAGGCTTTGCAGTGTAAAGCCCAGATAACCCACCAGCCATTCGCCGAAATACACCCTGCCGTAGATGGCAATGATCAGCGTGTATACATTGCTGAGCAGGATGGTGATGAGCATCACGCAAGCCGCCGCCAGATACTTGCCCGTGATCACCCCGGCAAGGGATACCGGCGCGGTCAGGGGCAGCTGCTCCGTACCTTTCTGCCGTTCCTCACAGAGAAGGCGCATGCTCAGCAGCGGGCACAGCAGCATGCTCATCAGCGTCATTTGGGACAGAAAGCCCAACAGATCGCCAGAGAGATTCTGCAGGTTGTACAGGTAGAAAATCAAGCCCGCCAGCGTCAGAAACGCACCGGCAAACACATAGCCTACGGGTGTTCGATAAAAGGCGAGAAAATCCCGCCGAAAAATGGTTCCCATGCAATGCCTCCTGTAACGAAGGATAAAGAATCAGTCGCCGGAGATGGCGCTGAGGAAAATCTGCTCCAGACTGTCCCCTTGCCGGGACAGATGCAGAATGGGCGTGCCCAGATGGCTCATCAGGGCGAAGAGACGGCGTTCCGGCTCCTGCACCTGATGGAAGGTAAGCAGGGCATCGGTCACGTTTTCTTCTCCCGTAGGCTGAAGGGCGACATCGGTTACGCCATCCAGCTGCCGCAACTTGGCTTGCAGCGTACCCGGAGCCGCAGCAGCCCGGAGATGCAGGGTGGTTTCCTCCCCCATGCCCAACTGGCTCATGGGGCTGTCCAGTTTCACCTGTCCATGATGCAGAATGACCACATGGTCGCAAAGCTGCTGCACCTCGGTGAGAATGTGAGACGAAAACACGATGGTACGCCCCTTGGACAGGGAGCGGATCAGCTGACGGATCTCTGTGATCTGCTTGGGATCCAGACCTACGGTAGGTTCATCCAGCACCAGCACATCCGGGTCGCCGCAAAGAGCCTGAGCAAACCCCGCCCGCTGGCGGTAGCCCTTGCTCAGATGGCCCAACAGGCGGCTGCGCATCTCGGTAAGGCCAGTCAGGGCCATAATCTCGTCCACATGGGCCGGAATGGCTTTGCGGGCAACACCACGAAGTTCCGCAGCAAAAGTCAGATATTCCCGCACAGTCATCTCATCGTACAGAGGCGGCTGCTCCGGCAGATAACCCAGCCGCCGCTTGGCCTCCTGCGGATTCAGCAGGGAATCGCAGCCATCGATGAGGGCATGCCCGGAGGTGGGGGCCAGATAGCCGGTCAGAATATTCAAAAGGGTGGTCTTGCCCGCGCCATTCTGGCCCAGCAGGCCCAACACCTCGCCCTTCTGCACCGTCAGGCTGATGCCGTCCAGCGCCTGAACGCTGCCGTATCGCTTGGTTACCTCATGAAGCTGGATCATTCCGTCATGGCCTCCTTGCCCGGTTGGATGGATTCATACCGGATGATTATAGCACACTTGTGCCGCCGATTGGTGAATTCTTTGTAAAAAGTACCGCTTTGCAAAGGCTCAGGGGGCATGATATGATAACAGCGTAACTTCTTTCATTTCAGAAAAAGTTTCGAGAAATTTTGGGTTTTGATGCAAGAAATGCGATGGATGATTCGTTGAATGGACGAGTAAGATCCGCCAACAGGCAAACGAGCGCCCGGCGGCGGTATTTACGGAGGTTCGGGAATGACGAACTTTGAGGAACTCTACGAGAAGTACGCTACCGATGTGCTCAGGGTAAGCTACTTCTATCTGGGTGACCGGCAACGGGCCGAGGATGTGTGTCAGGATGTGTTTGTTCGCCTGATGACCAACGCCCCCGAGCTGGAAGAAGGCCGGGAGAAAGCGTGGCTGTTGAAGGTGGCGCTGAACCGCTGCCGGGATTTATGGCGCGGCTCCTGGGTCAAGCGTGTGGTGCTGGGCAGTCCCATGTTTGAAATGATCCCTGCCCCGGACGAGCACGAGAAGCGGGATGAGGAAGAAGCCATGATGGTTGCCATCCATCAGCTGCCTGCCACCTTCCGCGAAGCTATTCTGCTTTATTACTATCAAGGATACGGCATCAGCGAAATCGCGCAGATGCTCGATCTGCCGGAAGGCACCATCTCCAGCCGCCTTTCCCGCGCACGGAAAAAGCTGGAGGAGATATTGACCAAAGGAGGACTTGCGTCATGAAAGTGCTCAATCAGTTGCCCGAAGTGGTGGATCGACAGCTGGGCGGTCTGGAGGCCGATGCCCGTTTGCTGGCCCGGATCAGGATCAATGCCGCAGAAGGAGAAAAGCAGCGGTACCGCACCGGTCCCCGGTTTCAGGTGGTGCTGGCGGCCTGCTGCGCGCTGGTTCTGTGCATCGGCGGCGTACTCTGGGCCATGGATCCCGGCGACGCTCCCCTGCTGCCTGCCAATGACCACAACCTGATCGACACCCACGCCGCCGGCAGCACAGTGATCACCACTGCCCCGCCCGCCATCGGCGATCTGCCCGAAGGCACCATCACCATGAGCGGCGCAGGCGCGCGCAGCGGCAGCAATCTGTTCGCCACTGGTCAGGGCAACAGTTTCCCGCTGATTACAGCAGGCGGTGCCACTTACCGCATGCTCACCTACCCGGACGGCATTTCCTCCGCCCTGCTGGGCAGCGAACTGGGGCTGGTGAATGAGTTCAATCTGGAACCGGCGCTGGGCAGCGGCGATATCGTATCCAACGCAGTCAACCCCGGCGCGCCGGTGTATGCCATCAGCGGCATGAAGGGCGCCATGGTGGCAGCCAATGTCAGCGGCAGCCTGCGGGTATTCCAGCGGGTCAGCTACTCCGGCACTGCCACCATCGGCGGCGAAACGCTGGAAGATACCCTGTGCAAGCCCTCACAGGTGAACTGGCTCAACCTCAACGGTACCACCATCAGCGGCGCAGAAGCTCAGGAACTGATGCAGATCCTGCTGGATGACGCAGATTTCCGCTCCACCAGCGCCAGCGGCAAGGGATCGTTGCAGATCGGCATGACCAACGGCCTGACCCTGCAGCTGCTGGTGGGCGACGATACCGTCAGCGCCTGCGGCACGTGGAGCTGCCCCGGCTTCTTTGAAGCCTTTGCGGAGCTTACGGGGCAGTGAAGGAGCTGCTGTTTCAAATCGCCAAAGCGCCCCTGATGGGCAAAATGGTTGGAATCGCCTTCCGGTATTTCGGCTGGGCGATTCCGGTACGGAAAGAAAAAAGCCATAAGGATGTGATGGCGTTCCAGCATCCAAAGCCCTGCTACGAGAATCATCTCATTCTATCGCCCAAGCAGCCCGTCCGGGATTTGCTGCAGCTGGCGCAGGAACGCTATCATCCCTATTGGATCGCCATCTGGCGGACGGTGATGGAATTACAGCGTTCCCAACCTGTATACAGCGATGGCTATACACTGGTTGCCAACGGCGGTAAACGGCAGGAGGTTCAGCAGGTACATTTTCACCTTTTCACGGGTCATCGGATTGTGAAGGATACTCCTTCGCAGGCAACCAACATGCCGGTGATTTACCAAGACGACCAGATCTGCATTCTGAAACACCCGCAGCCCGACTGGGAGATTCATTATGTGATCAGACCAGCTGCGCCATTTGAGAAAGCGGAAGCATGCAAGGACGAACCCGCTTACTTGGCAGGCATGTTGCGTTGCATCGATGTATTGAATGCGAAAGCCAGCATTGTGGAGAAAGGGTATTCACTGTTTTATCAGTATAGGTGGCAGAACAAGGAGGTTTGTCCCATCTTTCATGTGGTGGCGGGGAAGAAGTTGGGGTAAAGCCTCAAATGTGCTACAGCAAGATATGGCTTGAGACTGCTCTGTTTGTTCAGAGCAGCCTTTCTTTTTTACTTCCTCAAGTCATTTTTAATAGAATGAATGTCGTATATAGTTGACAAAATGTCAATTCAGTGATAAGCTACTCATCGAAGGGAGGCGGTTTCTATCGCTCGCAATCTCAAAATCAAAGTGGCACGGGCAGAAAAGGATATGACGCAAAAAGCGCTGGCTGAAGCCGTCGGCATTTCCCGCCAGACCATGAATGCCATTGAACAGGGGGAATACAACCCCACCATCAAACTATGCCGTGCCATCTGCCGGGTACTGGGGAAAACTTTGGACGAACTGTTTGGAGAGGAGGACAACGACCATGCGTAAGCGCAATCAATCTCAGTTGGACGAAATGCAACAGGGTAAGCTACTGAAAATTCACAGCAACGGTATGAACCTCTGCTATGCCGGACTTTTGGCTGCCATTCTGATTCAATGGCTGGTAAAACGGGATTTTTCCAGCATCATTGGTGAGGGTATTGTCTTCTTTATTCTGGTGATCTATGTGGCCTGTGCCTATCTCTACGAAGGTATCTGGGACAGCAGACTGAAACCCTCTATGAAAACCAATCTGCTGGTCAGCCTGATTCCGGCAGTTGCAGTGGGCATTCTTCTTTTCGTTCGCAATGCCCTGTCGGCAGACATGCAGGATACAGTTTCGATTTCTATCATTCTGCTTGCCATGGTTGCTGCCTATATCCTGTGTCTGGTCATTCTGAGCATGCTTCTGTGGCTTTACAAGCGTAGACGGAACCGGCTGGATGAGCAGGAGGACTGCTGACGATTATTCAAAAAGTGCCGCTGCATCCCAGCGGCACTTCAGACTGTCGAAAAAACCATACATGCCAACATGAGCCGCACATCTTGCACCTTCGGTGCTCGCTGCGCTTGCTGAAAAGCGCTGCGGCGCAAGGTTTTGTGGGCTCTGCCCACACCCGGCAGGAAACTGAGTTTCCTGCACCTTCCCCTTTTTTGACAACCTGAGTGCCGCTGCATCCCAGCGGCACTTTTCTCATTCCTCCGTCAATTGCCGGAAACCCTCTCCCAACACTTCATGAGCGTCGCTGATAAACACAAAGGCTTTGTCGTCGATGCGGCGAACGATCAGTTTCAGGCGGGCCACCTCCTGGGCGCTGACCACGCACAAAAGGACAGGCCTCTCTTCCCCGCTGAAACCACCCCTGGCATCCAATACCGTCACGCCACGATTCAATTCCGCCATCAGTTCTGCTTTGATCTGCTCATAAGCCGAAGCAATGATATAGCACGCTTTTTCCGTGGTGAGACCATCAACCATCAAGTTGATAAGCATACTCGAAACGTAAATACTGATAAACGCGTACAGTGCATGCTCGATGTGAATGTAGATGCCCGCCAGTACCACCACAATGCCATCGATGACAAACAGAATCATGCCCACGGTCAGATAGGGCATAAACTTGTGCACCATGCGTGCCGCCATATCCGTGCCGCCGGTGGTGGCGCCTGCCCGCAGAATCAGACCCAGACCGATGCCCAGCAATGCGCCGCCAAATACCGATGCCAGCATGGGATCCTGCGTCAGGCACCCAAGGGGCAGAAGATCGATGAACAGGGAAAACAGCAGTGTAGCCGTCAGTGAACGGATGGCAAAGCCGCCGCCCATGGACTTGAAACCGATCAGGAACAGAGGGATATTCATCAGAAGGCTGGTGGTACCCACCGGCCAGCCAAACAGATAATTCAACACCGTAGCCAAACCCGTCAGGCCGCCCGGCGCAATGTGATTGGGTACCAGAAACCAGGGGTATGCCAATGCGCCGATCAGGCAGCCCAGCACGATCTGTCCCCATGCGATCAAGTTTTCCCGGGTCAGCAAGCGCTTCTGTTTCATCCGATGATTCTCTCCTGTTCGTATGGTTCAGGCGGGCGGCGTATCCATATCCAGTGACACAGACAACGCGCGCTCCACCTCTCTCAGGTTTTCCGCATCAAGGCTGCCCATATACCGGGTCAGCCTTGTTTTTTCCAAGGTACGTACCTGCTCGCAAAGCACCACGGACGGTTTTTTCAGTCCGCCCACCCCCTGCGGCAGGTACACATGGGTGGGTAGTCCGGGCTTTCGCTCCGAACTGGTCAGGGGAACCACGATCACCGTTGGCGAATAACGGTTGCCGCGGTCGTTCTGCACGATCAGCACCGGCCTGCGTCCGCCCTGTTCGCTGCCTACCACAGGGTCCAGCGCTGCCATATAGATTTCGCCTCGTTTCATCACAACTCACACTCCGGTGACAGTTGGTCAGAGGGCGCTTGGCGGCGACCTTTTGGCACGCGCAAGCGCCGCCCCTTCATCCTATGCGCACAGGATGCGGCGGTGCGGCGGTGGTTGAAACGCGCATTCACTTTTATCATGCGGCAGCCGGAAGGAACTGCCTCTTTTCGTTTTGATTGTACCACAAACAGAAAGGAAACGCAAAGGTTACAGCATCAGCGCAGCAATGATCTCGTTCTCATCCCTGTCGCCGGTTTCCTGAAAGCCAAAGGAAGCGTACAGTTTCTTTGCCACGGTATTCTCTGGCTCATAGCTGAGCCAGCAATGCGTTGCCGGACCGCAGGGTAGTGTACGGATATAGGCCAGCGCAGCTTCGACGGCAGCTTTGCCGTAGCCCTTCCCCTGATGCTTTTCATCGATCATCAGCCGCCACAGGCTGTAGTTATCGTGGGCGATGGCAGGAGCATCAGGCCAGTCCTCGCAGCCGTAGCTGAGCATAAGGAACCCGACTGGCATCTCCCCTGCGTAAATGCCGAAAGGCAGCGCCGTGCCGCCGCTGGTAATCGCCACATAGGCCTCCAGAATGCTGCGGGTGTTATCCGCCACGAAGGTGCGCTGACTATCCCCCACCTTCAGCGCCACGATGTCCCACAGATTATCGGCGGTGATTTTTCTCAGAGTGACCATAGTGCTTCCCTCCCGGAATCCTCTAATGGGAGTATAGCATGAAAACCGTTTTGTGACAATGTTTTGATATCTTCTTGTGGTGAAGTCCGGCTCATATCCCCAACATCTGGCGGTTGCAAAAACGAACAAACGTTCTTATAATAAGAGAACAAACGTTCGAGTTTTGGAAGAAGGTGTACGCCATGGCCCGGGTGATTCTCCACGCTGACCTGAACAACTTTTTCGCTTCGGTTTCCTGCCGGGGGCGGCCCGCCCTGATGGAAGTACCCGTAGCCGTGTGCGGTGACCCGGAGAAACGCCACGGCATCGTGCTGGCCAAAAATACTCCTGCCAAGAAACTGGGCATTAAAACCGGGCAGGCCATCTGGCAGGCCAAGGAGCTATGCCCTCACCTGATTACCGTGGGCGTGGACAGCCGGGAAGTGCAGCGTATGAGCTACACCGTGCGGGGGATCTTCTCCCGCTACACCAGCCATGTGCAGCCCTTTGGCTCGGATGAAGCATGGCTGGATATTTCCGGGCCTACCACCACCATCCGGGAAGGGGTGCGCATTGCCAATCATCTGCGTCACACCATCCGGGAGGAAACCGGCCTCACTGCCAGCATTGGCGTCAGCGACAACCGGATCTTTGCCAAGCTGGGCAGCGACCTGAAAAAGCCCGATGCCGTCAGCGTCATCTGCGAAGAAAATCGCGCCCGGGTGCTGGATCCCCTGCCCGTGGGCGATCTGCTCTTTATTGGGCGAGCCACCACCCGCAAACTCAACAGCATCGGCATTTACACTATCGGGCAGTTGACAGCCGCCCCGCCGGAGACCCTGCGCAGCCTCCTGGGCAAGACCGGCCTGATGCTCAGCGGCTTTGCCCACGGCAACGATGCCTCCGGCGTCATCGCCACCGATGCGTCCACGGTGGTCAAAAGCGTAAGCAACTCCATCACCGCAGCCCACGATCTGCGCTGTGACGACGACATCCGCATCACCCTCTACGGCCTGTGCGAAAGCGTGGGCATGCGCCTGCGCAGGCAGGGACTGCAGGCGCAGGTACTGGAGGTGTATCTGCGGGATACGGAGCTGGTGACCACCTCCCGCCAATGTACCCTGCCCATTCCCACCAACCTTTGTCAGGAGCTGTTTCAAGCTGCCTATCACCTCATGGGCGACGGGCTGGTCTGCTTCTCCCCCTTGCGCAGTATGGGCGTGGGCGTATCCCGGCTGTCCCGCTGCGAGGGTCATCTGCAACTGTCCTTCCTGCCGGAGGACGCAGCCCACCAGCGGCAGCACCTGCTGGAGCACGCGCTGGATGCCATCCGGGAACGCTACGGCTACTTTGCCATTCGCCGGGCCGTCATGCTCACCGACGAAGCACTGGGCAGCATCAACCCGCAGGAGGAGCATGTGCTGGTGCCGGAACCCTATTTCAAGGCGACCAAGTGAATGGGCGGGAGGCTCCGCAGGCCCAAGGGCTCTGCCCTTGGGGAACCCGCTTAAGGGGCTAAGAGCCCCTTAAGAATCCCACAGTTTCGCCCATTTTATGGGCGAAAGGTGGAAAGAACAAAGCGAAGTAAATCAAACTCCTACCAGGTCCTCTATTTTTTCGATATCCGCTCCCAAAGCGCGCAATTTTTCCGGCAGATCCTGATAGCCCCGCTCAATATGTCCGGCGGGATCGTTGAGCACTGTTTCGCCTTTTGCCATCAGACCTGCCAGCATCAGCGCCGCGCCTGCCCGCAGATCCGTGGAACGTACCACACCGCCCCGGAGCGGTGCGCCGCCCTCCACAATGGCGATCCCGCCCTCCACGCGAATCTGCGCCCCAAGGCGGTTCAGCTCCGTCACGTGCATGAAACGGTTCTCAAACACGGTTTCATGCAGCATGCTGCTGCCATGACAGCCCAGCGCCACCACCGTCATGGGGGCTTGCATGTCCGTGGGAAAGCCAGGGTAGGCTAAGGTACGAACCTCAAAGGGCGAAATGGCACGCCCATTCACCCGGATACCTGCCGGGGTTTCCCGGAGGCCCACGCCGGTTTCTGCCAGCTTGAACAGCAGCGACCGCAGATGCTCTGCGCATGCACCCCGTACCAGCACACTGCCCTCCGTAATGGCGGCGGCGCACAGCAGGGTACCCGCTTCCACCCGGTCGGGAATGGGTTTGTAGATGGCACCATGGAGCCGATCCACGCCCATGATGGTCATGGTTCCCGTGCCTGCGCCATTGATACATGCGCCCATCCGGTTGAGGCAGTTCGCCAGATCCACGATCTCCGGCTCCTTGGCGGCATTTTCCAACGTGGTCAGGCCGTCCGCCAGCGTTGCTGCCATCATCAGGTTTTCTGTTGCGCCCACGCTTGGCAGATCCAGATAGATGCGTGTGCCGGTGAGCCTTCCGCTGAGCTGCCTCCTGCCGCCGATGGGATACACCTGCGCACCCATGGCCTGCAAACCTTTCAGATGCAGGTCGATAGGCCGCTGCCCGATGGCGCAGCCTCCCGGCAGCCCCACACAGGCGCTGCCGCTGCGAGTCAGGATCGGCCCCAGTACCAGAATACTGGCTCGCAGCTTCCGCATGTGTTCATCGTGGGTGGGACTCTGGGGTTGCAGCGCGCAGACGGATACATCGCTGCCGTTGCGCTTCACCTCCGCGCCGCAATCCCGCAGAATGCCCAAAAGCGTTTCAACATCTGTAATATGGGGTACTTCTTTAATGACCAGCGGATCCTCGGTCAAAAGGCCTGCTGCCAGCAACGGAAGCACCGCATTCTTGGCGGTGCTCACCTCCACCTCGCCGCTGAGCTTGGGACTGTGCCGGATCAGATATGTAGCCATGGCTTACTCACCCCAGATGCGCTGCCAAGTGCCGTATTCCCTATTTTTCCATGATCTTTCATGCGTCATCCCTCCTGTCGGGGTCATTGTAGCCTGAGCAGTCGCCCACCATGCCCGGTGGAAACCATTCGCAGATCACCCTGTTCTGATGCCTGTGCTGCCTGCCGGGCAGAGATTGGGAGTATAGACCCCTCTCTCAGCCATTTACCGTGGCTGCGGTCACAATCATTCCCATGTCAAAAAACAATGAAAGCTGGCGATTTCTGACCCGACTGGCAACGCAGCATCCACAGCAAAGCAGCCAACAGACAAATCCCGCAAACCATGCACTATGCGCCCGCGCCATGCCGTGCTATAATAGAAGCGACACACAGGAAAGGAATCATTCCATGAATCAGTTTGTTTTGAAAGCGCCCTATCCCGCCGCCGGCGACCAGCCCGCCGCCATCGAAGCCTTAGCCAACGGTGTCAAGCAGGGATTGAAGGATCAGGTACTGCTGGGCGTTACCGGCAGCGGTAAAACCTTTACCATGGCTTCCATCATCGAGAAAATTCAGAAGCCCACGCTGGTGCTGGCCCACAACAAAACGTTGGCAGCCCAGTTGTGCAGCGAGCTGCGCGCCTTTTTCCCGGACAGCGCGGTGGAGTATTTCGTCAGCTATTACGATTATTACCAGCCAGAGGCCTACATTGCCGCCAGCGATACCTACATCGAAAAAGACGCCTCCATCAACGAAGAGATCGACCGGCTGCGCCACAGCGCCACAGCGGCTGTTCGCGAGCGTAAGGACGTGATTATCGTTGCCAGCGTCAGCTGCATTTACTCCATGGGCGACCCCAGCGAGTACGAAGGCATGATGGTCAGCATGCGCCCGGGGATGCAGATCAGCCGGGATCAGCTGATTGAGCGGCTGGTGGAGATCCAGTACACCCGAAACGATGTGGACTTCAGCCGCGGTTCTTTCCGGGTGCACGGGGATGTTCTGGAGATCATTCCTGCCAACGAACGGGAGCACGGTCTGCGCATCGAATTTTTTGGCGATGAGATCGACCGGATCCGGGAGATCGAGGTGGTCACCGGCAATGCCCTGAGCACGCTGGAGCATGCCATGGTATTCCCCGCCACCCACTACGCCATGGACCGGGACAAGATGAACCAGAACATCGACCAGATCGAGATCGATCTGGAAAAGCGGGTCAAGGAGCTGGAGGACGAAGGACAACCGCTGTACGCTCTACGCCTTCGGCAGCGTACCCGGTACGATTTGGAGATGATGCGCCAGATCGGCTTCTGCACCGGCATTGAGAACTACTCCCGCTACTTTGACGGACGCAAGCCCGGCGACGCGCCCTATTCGTTGCTGGACTACTTCCCCAAGGACTTCCTTCTGTTCATCGACGAAAGCCACGTGACCCTGCCCCAGGTGCGGGCCATGTACAACGGCGACCACGCCCGCAAGAAGAGCCTGGTGGACTACGGCTTCCGTCTGCCTTCGGCTTACGACAACCGGCCCTTGGTCTACGATGAATTCCGGGAACGGGTCAATCAGGTGATCTATGTCAGCGCCACCCCGGGCGACTACGAGCTGCAAATGAGCCAGAATACTGTGGAGCAGATCATTCGTCCCACAGGCTTGCTGGATCCCAAGCTGATCCTGCGCCCCGCCACCGGTCAGGTGGACGATCTGGTAGGCGAGATCAACAAAACCGTTACCAAAGATGAGCGCGTTCTGGTGACCACCCTTACCAAGCGCATGGCGGAAAGCCTGACCGAATACCTGCGGAATTTGGGCATCCGTGTCCGCTACCTGCACAGCGATATCCAGACCATGGAGCGCACCCAGCTGATCCGGGATCTGCGCCTTGGTGAATACGATGTGCTGGTGGGCATCAACCTGCTGCGCGAAGGTCTGGACATGCCGGAAGTGAGCCTTGTAGCCATCCTGGATGCTGATAAAGAAGGCTTCCTGCGCAGCGAAACCACGCTGATCCAGACCATTGGGCGCGCTGCCCGAAACGTGGATGGGCGGGTGATCCTCTATGGAGACCAGCTGACCGAAAGCATGGAAAAGGCCATGAACGAGACCAACCGCCGCCGCGCTTTGCAGCAGGCCTACAACGAGATGCACGGCATCACGCCTCAGAGCGTCAAGAGCACGGTGCAGGCCCTCATCCGCATTACCGACAGCATGGCTGCCGGTGCGCCGGATACCATGAGCGAGGAAGAACTCACCGCACTGATGAAGAGCGTGGAGGATCAGATGCTGTCCGCTGCCAAAGAGCTGGATTTCGAGAAAGCTGCCAAGCTGCGTGACCAACTGTTCCAACTCAAGGGCGAAAAAAAGGATATCCAGAAGCCGCAACAGCGTCGCCACCGCAAGAAAAAGTTCTGATTTTTCAAGGCTTTCCGATACTCGCAAATTTTTTTCGATTTTTTTGCAAAAATCGCTTGACACCAGACCCGGTTTGTCCTATAATAGCTTTCGCACCGATGAGGTGCAAGGCTGTTGGGGAATTGTGTAATGGCAGCACCTACGACTCTGACTCGTATTGTCTAGGTTCGAATCCTAGTTCCCCAGCCAACTTTGGCTCCATGGTCAAGCGGTTAAGACGTCGCCCTCTCAAGGCGAAATCAGGGGTTCGATTCCCCTTGGAGCTGCCAGAAATATCCCGTAAGTTCGCTTACGGGATGTTTTGTTTTTGCAGAAAAGGAGGAACCCGCCATGTCCTACTCCCCCACACCGGACCGTCTGCGTCACATGACAGCCGTATACCTCTGCCAAGGGGACAAGATTCTGCTTTTATACCGTCAGGGCGGCCGGGTGGTCAACAATGTGTGGGTAGGCTCTGCCGGCGGGCATTTTGAACCGGAGGAGCTGAACGATCCCAAAGCCTGCGTGCTGCGGGAACTGGGCGAGGAACTGGGGCTGACGGAAAGCCAGCTGGACAGCCTGACCCTGCGGTATATCGTGCTGCGCAATGCCAAGGGGGAAGTTCGGCAGAACTATTTCTTCTTTGCGCAATTGAAAGCTGGCGCGGAGGCCGGGCTGGTTTCCGATGAAGGGAGTCTGAAATGGTTTTCCACCAGCGAACTCCACGACCTGCCCATGCCTCCGTCCGCCCGGCAGGCCGTTGACCATTGGCTGGCAGAGGGCCGACATACCAGCCTGCTTTACGGCGGCATCAGCCAAGCCGATGGCGCGGCTTTCCTGCCCTTGAATGAATAAAAAAGGCAGCCAACAATCAGCAATATAGCAAAAGCCAAGGCGTTTTCACAAACGAAAACGCCTTGGCTTTTATCATGTTGAAATGAAAAACGCTGGAGGGAGACCCTCCAAGGATGCTATGGATCAGCCCAGCAGGCCGCCCAGCACATCGCCCAGAGAACCAGCCAGAGAATCGTCCTGATCCTTGAGCACCTTCATGGCCCGCTTCTTGTTATCGCTGGTCGCCTCACGATAGGCTTCCACCAGCTTGCGTTCGGTGGCAGTCACCTGCATGGAGGTCTTTTTGGCAGTACTGGTCTTTTTGGCGGTGGTTTTCTTTTCGGTCTTCTTTTCCGTCTTCTTGCCGGAGGTGGTCTTCTTGGTGGTCGTGCCCTTCGCGGCATTGATGAGAGAAGCCTGGGTTACGCCGCAAGCCTTTGCGATTTTCTTCAGGTTAGCCTGAGACAGTTCCAACTCGCCGCGTTCCGCCTTGCTGATATCGCTGGCAGACACACCCGCCAGTTTCCGGGCCAATTCTTCCTGAGTAAAGCCTGCATCTGTGCGGGCTTCCTTAATCAGAGCGCCGACTTTTTTTGCCATATGAATGATCTCCTTTGTATTGAAATGCAAAGCACTTATGGACAGTATACATTCTTTTCCTCATCGCGTCAACATACGAAACGGTTGTCTGGCAACCCGCTTTTACTGAATAACGAGCCTGCTTCTCTGCACTGAGCAAATGCCTGAAGGCTGCTTCGTGATGAAAAAAGCAACACCTGAAACGGAATCCTTCCATTTCAGGCGTTGCTTTTGGCATTCTCCATACTTACAGTTCGATCCAGAAACGCTTGACCACGCGCCCGTCCACGAGTACATCTTTTTCGTATACGCCACCATTTTTCAGAATGGTTTTTTCACTGGCGGTATTGCCGTCATCGCAGGTGACCATCACCCGCTGGATACCAAGCTTGCGGGCGTTCTCCAGATCCAGCTGCAGCATGCGGGTGGCATACCCCTTGCGGCGCTCATCCGGGTGCACCGAGTATCCAATGTGACCGCCCCATGTGCCAAGGATCGGATGGTCGATATGGTGCCGCATGTCGATCATGCCCACCAGCTTTTGATCGCTGGTACGCACCGCCAGATAGCAATCAGACGGTACCCGGCCCTCCGGACAGGTGCTGGCATCCGTCATCGCCCGGGTAATATCCAGCCACTCTTCAAAGGTGGAACAATCCAGCAGCATACCACAGCCGCCGTCATCTTCTTTGCTTTCCAAAAAGCGGGTACGGTATTCCCAGATTTGATCGGCATAAGCCTCGTCAGGCTCGATCAAACGAATTTCATCCATAGGTTTCACTCCGTTTCGTCAGGCAGGTCTTCCGTTGCCGGAATCCCATCGGCTGCTGAGGCGCTTTCACTACAGTCAGGCTGCGCGCCTTCCAGCACCAGCAATGTTCCAAGTGCTGCCACCGCCATAACATCCCGACTGTAGCAGACAGTTCCCAGCGTAGCTGTCAGCAGCACACTGAGCCACACGACGCAAAGCTGCGCCTTAGCCGGGTGGCTGCGCATGCCCCGGAAACCGCCACGGCCCATGAGCCAGAGCATCCCGCAGACCGCAAGGCCGCCCAATATGCCCATGCCAGAAAGAATGTCCAGCACATCGCTGTGTCGGCTCAGCAGTTTCTCTCCACCCAGAAGAGAGCCAAGCAGCGGCGACTGCCGGATCCCCTGCACAGCCTGCTGGTAGTGCACCAGACGGGAATTCTCATCCGTTACGCCGCCCTCCAAGGCGATCATCAATTGCTCCAAGGAAAAAGCGAAGCTTTCCAAGCCAGCCTGCGTAAACAGATCCTGTGCCAGACGGAGCAAGGGCATTCTCAAAAACCAGACCAGCAGCAGCGGCACAAGTCCGCATACCAGCGACAGTCCCATTTTGACCCTGCCGCGGGACAGCCAGCGCAGCAGCGCTGCCAGAATCTCCACTGCCAGAATCACAGCGGCATACAACATGGCATAGGTATACTGAGACAGAACGATCATGAGGGTTTCAAGAGCCAGCAGAACAGCATAAAGTCCACGCTTCCAGCCCCTGCAGTTCTGGATACCCAGAATGGTCAGCGGGAGCGCTGCCACCATGGCATAAACAAAATCATAGCCGCCGATGTTCTTCAACATCAGTTCCTTCAGATAGGCTTCATAGCCCGGCTCCGCATTGCCCAGCGAGCGGGAATAGGCATACACGGTATCTCCGCGGAAAAACATACCCTCGATCAGCCAGAAGATGGTGGTGAGCACTGTTGCTGTGACCGCAGCAAGCAGCACCGGCTTCAGCCAGCGCCACAGACGGCTGTCACCCCGCTGACGGGCATAACCGCAAAACACCAGCGGAAAGAAAAACATGCCGTTCTGGGCGACAAACGAGGGCAGATTGTCACCGCCGCGGCCTGCAAAGAAAAACAGTACCAGCGGCATGGCGACCATGCTCAGCGCCCGGGCCGCCAGTCCCAGCCAGTCCTTTTTCCATGTACCGCAGTCCAGCAGCACCCCCAGCGCAAACAACCAAACTGCCACCACACCGGTGATAGCCCTGCCGGTGGTCTGCAGCGCGGGCAGCAGCAGCCAGACAACATAGAGCAAAACAGAGGCATTGCACAGGACCGCTGACCAACGGTTCATCTTTTGCTGAGTGGTTTCTGTCACGCTCATTCCTCCTTTGCATCAGCGGGCTTGCGCAGGGAAAACAGCGCAGACCCGATACCAGTTCCCATAACAATCATCAGAATCAGACTCATGGCATGCACCGCTGTGGTTGCACCCATCATCATATCCCCCTGACCCATGGCGCTCATGGCCCGGTACAACCCGATACCCGGCACCAGCGGCAGGATGGCAATCGTCACAAATACGGTAGAAATCATATGGAATTGGCGGGCGGCGATCTGCCCCAGCGCCGCTGCCAGCAGAGCACCCACAAACATGGCGGGAAGCTCGGAGCCGGACAATTGGAAGATGAGCCAGTAGGCAGTATAGCCCACCGAACCGATCACAGCGCCCCAGAGGATCCCTTTTCTGGGGGCGTGCAGTAATGCGCCGAATCCCGCTGAGCCCAAAAAACCGGACACCAGTGCCCGAAGCAGACCTTCCAGCATCACAGCATGCCTCCTATCCAACCAAATACTGCCGCACCGATCAATGCGCCGCCAGCCACCAAAGCGGCCGTCAACAGCGCACGGGAACCGTGTGCCGTTCCTGATACCATATCCCCGCGAACCACATCCAGCACAGCATTTGTCATGCTGAGGCCGGGCACCAGCGGCATCAATGCCCCGGCAACCATGGCATCCACCAGTCCAAGACCGGTCAGGTGATGGAACAGCATGGGCAGCAGCGTGGAAATGGCGCTGCCCAGCACCAATTTGACCATGTTGTCGTGCTCCCATGCCCAAATCCAGGGGATCATCTGAGTCAATGCGGCGCAGAGAGCGCTGATGAGCATCTCCCAGATGGAACCTTCGAACATCAGTGCAAAACCCAATGCCGTCAGTGCAGCCGTCAGCGGCGCATGCCACCGGGAATGGCGAACCGGCTTTGCCAGCTCCGTCAATCTAAGAAGCAGTTCGTCCTCTGTAAGCAACCCCGCACTGAGCTGGCGGCTGAGTTGGTTCACTGCATCCACCCGGCTCAGATCCGTATCATGCCCGTGCACCCGGCACACAGAGGTGCGCCGCTCGCCCAAGCTGTCTGTAAAGGAGATAAACAAGCCGCTGGGCACGCCGAAAGCATCCGGTTCCTGCAAGCCCATGGTCTTTGCCATACGGAAGATGGTATCCTCCGCCCGGTAGGTTTCGCCGCCGTTTTCCAGAATGATCTGCCCTGCCAGCGTAAGCACCTTGATCTGGCCTGCCGTATTCATGGAGCCGCCTCCTGTGGTTCATGCTGTAATCATGGGACCGATTTCGATTGTAGTATAACAAAGGCTGCATGGGAAAGCAAGGGAGAGCATTTTCACACAAAAAGGCAGTCCGCAGCGCGGGGGATGGAAAGGAAAGAGTTATCCTTCCTCATTACACCCAAAAATGCCGAAACCGCAAGCCCGCCAAGGCTTGCGGTTTCGTGTACTGCTGTGATATATTATTGAATAACGTTCTATGGAGGTTGCGAA
>SVGQ01000153.1 GCA_015056245.1 Clostridiales bacterium
CGCATCCGGCTGCCCAGAATGTTGTGAATAGACATCACGAAGCATTCCCGCAGCATCCGGAAGAATTGCTTGATCTTCTTAAGCATCCGCTGCGTCACCGCCTTCCGTCAGCTCGCCGTCGATGATATGCACCGTGCGCCGCGCATTGGCGGCAACGTTCATATCGTGGGTGATCATGATGACCGTGCGGCCTTCGTCATTGAGGGACTGAAAGAGCTGCATGACCTGTTTGCCGGTCTTCTGATCCAGCGCGCCGGTGGGTTCGTCCGCCAGCAGGATGGAGGGATTGCCCACCAGCGCCCGGGCGATGGCGACGCGCTGCTGCTGACCGCCGGAAAGTTGGTTGGGGTAGTGCCCCATGCGGTCGGACAGGCCGACACGATCCAGCATTTCCCTGGCGCGGCGCTTGCGCTCTTTGGTGGAGACGTCGGCGTAGATCAGGGGCAGCTCCACGTTCTGCTGGGCTGTGAGTTTCGGCAGCAGCTGGGAGTTCTGGAACACAAAACCAATCTCCTTGCTGCGCAGGCGGGCCAGCTCTTTTTCGTTCATGTCATCCACCTGCCGCCCGTGCAGGATGTAGCTGCCCTTTGACGGCGTGTCCAGACAGCCGATGATGTTCATCAGCGTGGATTTACCGCTGCCGGAGGGCCCAAGAATGGACAGGTATTCGCCCTGCTGGATGGACAGGTTCACAGCCTTGAGAACGTGAAGTTCTTCGTCTCCCACATGATAAATCTTGTGGATATCTTGCATGGAGAAAAAGTCGGTTCCCATCAGCGTCCACCACCCTGACCGCCGCCGTTGTTTTGACGGGTGAAGTTGCGCTGGGTACCGTCACCACCCGGGAACTGCATACCACCGGGCATGGTCCGGGTTTGGTTCGGCATCATGTTCTGTCCGCCGCCAAAGTTAAAGAGCCCATCAAACATGCCGCCGTTTGCTTCCTCGGCTTTCGTTTCCATATAAACGACATCACCGTTTTGCAGCCCGGAAGTGATTTCCACATAATTGCCGTTGCTCACGCCCGTGGTGATGCTCACCTTCCGCATAGTTCCGTTGCTGATCTGCATCAGCACATAAGCCTGATTCGTTTCGTCAAAGCTGATGGCATCCAGGTTCAGCACGACAACGTTCTGCGCCTCGGATTGGGGGATGGAAATGGTCGCCTGCATACCTGGGTACACGCCTGCGGGCACATCCACGTAGGCGGTGGCGGTGTAGTAGGCCACATTGCCGGTGGAGGCGGAAATGTAGTTGATGGAGTCAATCTCGGTTTCGATGGTCTGCTCCGTAGCGGTGACAGTCACGCGGGCGGTTTGCCCCACATGGATATCGCTGATGTCGTACTCGTCCACGCGGATGGACACCTTCATGCGGCTGAAATCTGCCACCTGTACAAGTTGATCGCCCACAGCGACCTTGTCGCCCACGCCGACCAGCAGTTGGTTGACTCGTCCTGAAAACTCAGCTTCAATGGTCTGCCCATTGGACAGGCGTATCAGCTTCTGTCCGGCAGTTACCTGATCTCCCGCGGCAACATAGACGGTACGTACCTCGCTGGCGGCATCGGCTGTGTAAATAACATTGTCGATCAGCTGCAGGCTTCCGCTGAAGGACAGGGCATTGGAGATAGTGCCTTGCGATGCTGTGTAAGGCCGGTAGGTCACGGTTTTGCTGGTATCGGTCTTCCTGTAGATGAACAGGCCGGCAAGAAGCAGCGCGGCCACCAGCAGCAGGATCAGGGATGTGCGCAGGATCGTGCGCAGCACCTTCCTGCGTTTCTTTTTCTTCTGTAATGTCAGCTGTTCGGTGTTCGGATGGATCATTTCGCTCATCCTTCGAGGCTCCTTTCGGTGTTTCCGGCAGATGTTTGCGGATGGATGCCGCCCGCTGTATAATGTGGGTACTGCTGCCGGTTTGCAAAGCCATGCTACCACCGGTACTTAAAGCAGACCTAAAACCAGTTATGAACTTTTTTTGAAGCCGCTTATTAGGCTGGTTTTAACTGCAAGGTGTATAATGGAAGCGAGGTGACAAATCATGCGTATTCTGTTGGCAGAAGATGACAAGACCCTTTCCCGGGGCGTTACAGTGCTGCTGGAGCACGATGGCTACATTGTTGATGCGGTGGCAGACGGACAGGATGCCGTGACCTTTGCAGAACGGGAATCCTACGACTGCATCATCCTGGATGTGATGATGCCTGGGCTGGACGGCCTGAGCGTGGTTCGCAAGCTTCGTCAGTCTCAGAATAATGCGCCTGTGCTGATTCTCTCTGCCAAAGGCTCTCTGCAGGATAGAGTCGTTGGTCTGGACGCCGGGGCAGATGATTATCTGCCCAAGCCCTTCGCCGGAAGCGAACTGCGAGCGCGGGTACGGGCTCTGCTGCGCCGCAGGACCGAGTACACCCCCAACCGGCTGACCTTTGCCGATCTCACACTGGACACCGGCACCTGTGAACTGAGCTGCGCAGAGAAGCGCATCATCCTCAGCCGTCGGGCCTATCAGGTGATGGAAGCCTTTATGCGCAATCCCCGCATGGTCACTTCGCCAGAGCAGCTTATGGAGCGCATCTGGGGCTGGGACTCGGAGGCGGAGATCCATGTGGTGTGGGTTAATGTGTCCTTCCTGCGCAAGCAGCTGACTGCTCTGGGCAGCCGGGCATTCATCAAAACCCTGCGCGGAACCGGATACTCGCTGGAGGAGCAGAAATGAACATACAGACATACCGCCGGAAATTCATCCTCATTGCTATGACGGCCATGACAGCCTGCCTGGTGCTCCTGCTGACGATGATTAACCTGTTCAACTGCTTCAGCGTCGTCGCAGAGCAGAAGGATATTCTGTCGATCCTGTTGGAAAACGGCGGACGCTTCCCGACCTTTGGTTCGCCGATGAGCAAGAGACGCCCTGGCCATAGCTATGAGATCACCGAGGAATCCGAGCATCGTGTCCGTTTTTTTGTGGTAACGGTCTCGCCAGAGGGTGACATCATTCATGTTAATCTTCAGCAGATCGCAGCCGTGGACGATCAGCAAGCCGCTGCTCTTGGTCAAAAAGCTGCAGCATCAGGCCAGGAATACGGCTTTGCAGGTAACTACATTTATAAGGTCAGTACCCGCGAGGGCAGCCCCAACACCCACATTATCTTTCTGGACTGGCAGGAAAAGCTGACCGCAGTAAAAAGCTTTGCTTTCATATCTGTTATTTCGGGCACTGCCGGGCTGGCGATGACCTTCCTGATTGTGCTGTGGCTTTCCCAGCGGGCGATCCGCCCCGTCATCGTCAGCAGTCAGAAGCAGCAGCAGTTCATCACCGATGCCAGCCATGAATTGAAAACGCCCCTGTCCGCCATTTCAGTCAACATGGAGCTGCTGGGCATGGAGCTGGGCGAGAACGAGTGGATCGCCAGTACCAACGATCAGCTCAGCATGCTGAGGAGGCTGGTGGATCAGCTGATCTGCACTGCCCGCATGGACGAGGAGGCCTCCCTCTACGGTAAAAAGCAGGAGCTGGACTTCAGCGAGCTGGTGACGGATGCGGTCACCTGCTTCATGCCCATGGCGGAAACCACCGGACGCACCATTGAGGTGAACGCACCGGAAGGTATCACCATGCTGGGCAACGAGGAGCTGCTGCGGCGGATGCTCTCCGTCCTGTGTGACAATGCCATCAAGCATGCCCGCGGCGAAGGCAATATTGTGCTGTCCCTGTCCGCAAAGCCCAAAGCGATTACCCTGCGCATCCAGAACCCCTGGCCACATGCGAAGGACACCGCCATTTATGAGCGGATGTTTTACCGCTTTTATAAAGCCGATCCCGCTCGCAGCAAGGACAGCATCCGCAACGGCTTTGGCGTGGGGCTGTCCATCGCGAGCAAGGCCGCTCAATGGCACGGCGGCGCGATCAAGGCCAGCCCGGTTGACAAGGATCAGATCTGCTTCGCGGTGACGCTGCGCAGGAAGTAAATCCAACAAAACACGCTGTATACGATGCTGAATCCAGCCCGCATGCAGCGTCAGTTCCTCTTTACCATGAACATGGTGGTCTTGAACTTGTTCGCGAAGCTGATTTCGTTGGCGTTCTCGGCCAGGATAGTATTGTCATCCTTGGTGGTCAGGGTGAATTCGCACACCTGAATCTCGCGGGGTTCAGCGCTGTTCACGGTTTTGTTGGCTGTCAGACTCAGGTTGCTGCTGGCGGTGTAAATGTTGCTGAACGTTGTTTCACCGCTGTAGGCAGCAATTGCCTCCATGGCACCCTTGCTGTTGCCGGTTATGGTTACGGTTACGGAGGCTGTTATAGTGTGGGCGTCATACGTTACACCGCCCAGCGTTTCTTCGACCTGGCTAATGGTGTAGGCATATTCGCCAACCGCCGTACACTCAATCCCGGGGAAGACAACCGTGCTTCCACGATATTCCGGGCAGTCAGCGTCTTGTTGCTGCCCTGCTCCTGCAGGGTGAAGCTGGCCCAGAAAAAACCCTTAAGCAGCAGCATGAGCAGCGTCGAAAACAGGAGCTTTCCCCTGAAGTTGAGTAAGCATGCGCTTTTTGCCAGAAAAGCAATTGCATTCCGCCACATCCGTGCTATGATAAAGCCATCCCCCCTCACAGAAAGGATGACATACCAATGCGTATCGCTCTGATTAACGAAAACAGCCAGGCGGCCAAGAACGCCATGATCGAGGCCTCTCTGAAGAAGGTCGTGGAGCCCATGGGCCACGCCGTGATCAATTATGGCATGTACGCCGCCGATGACGCTTGCCAGCTTACCTATGTCAAGTGCGGCTTGCTGGCCTCACTGCTGCTGACCACCGGCGCGGCCGACTATGTGGTCACCGGCTGCGGTACCGGCGAGGGCGCCATGCTGGCCTGCAACAGCTTCCCGGGCGTGCTCTGCGGACACCTGGTGGACCCC
>SVGQ01000154.1 GCA_015056245.1 Clostridiales bacterium
TCGGTGCCCAGAACGATAGCGTCGAAAGTGGGCAGGGCTTCCGCGGTAGCAAAGCTGAACGCGGACAGGATGAGCATCAGGCTCAGAGCCAAAGCCAGGATCTTCTTCATGGTTTGTTCCTCCCTTTGTTAATTAAACAGTTAGGTTACTGTTAACCTGTGACTGCATTATAATCTTGTTTTATTCGGATGTCAATACCCCAAAAGCAACATTTTTGACTTTTTTTCTGACGGCAAAGTCCGAAATCATCGAAAATCAAGCGGAAATAACAAAAAAGCACCCTTCCGTTAGTTTGGAAGGGTGCTAACAATTAGGTAATATTTTCTGTAGGCAGAAGTACCGAGAAGGTGGTTCCTACCCCCACCTTGCTGCGGACACGGATCTTGCCGCCATGAGCAACAGCAATGATCCGGGCAATGGACAGGCCCAGTCCGTGACCGCTGGTCTGGGATTTGCGGGACTGATCGCAACGATAGAAACGATCGAATACCTTGGTCAGCTCCTCAGGAGAGATGCCTTCGCCGGTGTCCGTCACCGACAGGATGCAATGCCGGCCTTCGTTGCGCATGCCAAGGGTGATCTTGCCGCCTGCGGGCGTATACTTGATGGCATTGTCCACCAACACCCGCATCAGCTGCTTGATCATGCCCTTATCACCGTTGATGAAAGCATTCTCTGCCGGCTCCAGCGCAAACTCATGCGCATCGGAGAGCATTCTGGCCTCCCGGTGCAGTTCGCTCATCACTTCCAGCGGATCAAACACTTCCATTTCCAGCATCAGGGTCTTCTTATCGTGGCGGGCCAGGAACAGAAGCCGCTCCACCAGTTCCTTCATGCTGGCTGCTTCCTGCGAAATGGCGGTGATGCCTTCATCCAGCACTTCTTTATCCGTCTTGCCCCAGCGTTCCAGCATGCTCACATACCCCTGAATGACCGCGATGGGGGTGCGCAATTCATGGGAAGCGTCACTGACGAACTGCTTCTGGCTGTTGTAACTCAGCTCAATGCGGTCCAGCATGCCATTGATGACCAATGCCAGATCCTTCAGCTCATTCTTGGCACCATCCACGCTGATGCGGTCGCTCAGGTTGTTGGCGCTGAGGGTGGCAGCGGTCTCTGCCATATCGGAGATGGGCTTGAATACCTTCTTATTCAGCCGGTTCCGGTGGTTGATCAGATAGATGATGCGCATCAGATCGCTGCACAGGGTGAGCCAGAACATCACCGTCAGATTCCGGCGCAAGGTATCCAAAGGATAACGGATCACCAGACCACCCCGGTGGCTGTGGCAATAGAGCAGCATACCATTATTCCTGACTCCATCGGTGAAAGTGGAATGGGACAACTTTACCCGTTGTGTCAGTCCATTCCAGCCATCGGGGTAGGGTTCCTCCGTCAGGTAAGCCTCTGTGGCGGTCAGGTAAGTAAGCTGCTGAGGCGAATACACGAGGCCCTGCTCCGGTTCCAGACTGGCGACTTCATACAGTGCAGCTCGCATAGGCGCGATTTCCAGACAGCAAAGCGCTATGGTCACCGCCAGCAGCGCGGGAATGGTGGTGCGGAGCAACTGTCCCGCGTAGTGCAGGGCAATGCGAAGTTTCAGCGACAGGCGCAGATGGCTGACAGCATCCACCAGCAGACCATGGGTCCAGTCCGACAGGCGGTTGATGGACAGAGTTTTTTCCTCTGCTTGCGGCGCAGCAGCTTCCTGACCGGTTTCCTCTGCGCTGAGGGTGACTTCTTTATGCGTTCTGTTCATAGCGGAACATATACCCCACTGCACGAATGGTATGGATGGTCTTGATGCCGAACTTGTCGTCGATCTTCTGGCGCAGGTAGCGGATGTACACATCCACGATGTTGGTATCACCGGTGAACTCGTAGCCCCATACATTGGTGAGCAACTCATCCCGGGTAATGGCATGATTCTCATGCTGCCAAAGGTAGTTGAGCAGGTCAAACTCCTTTTTGGTCAGAGAGATGGGTGTGGCATTGAAGCTGGCGCTGTAGCTGCCAGGCTCAATCTTCAGGCCGCCCACCTCCCGGGAGCCGCTGTCCTTGGCTACATCCACCCGGTGCTTTTTCAGGCATACCCGGATACGGGCCAGCAGTTCTTCGATGGCGAAGGGCTTGGTCATGTAATCATCCGCGCCCATGTCAAGGCCCATGACCTTGTCGCTCACATCATCCTTGGCAGTGAGCATAATGATAGGCAGATCACTGGTCTGACGCAGGCGGCGGCAAACTTCAATGCCGCTGAGGCCCGGCAGCATCAGATCCAGAATCAGCAGATCCGGCTTCCAGGTTTCAGCCTTTTCCAGACCCGTGCGCCCATCGTGAGCCACCTCCACCTCGTAGCCTTCATGTTGGAGTTCCAGCGTGACAAAACGGGCGATCTTGACCTCATCCTCAACGATCAGAATCCTGCTCATAACCCTACCTCCTGTGCTTTATTAACCGATATCGGCCTCGTGGTAACCATCATCGTCTGCACGGATATCCACCTGCGTGCCGCCGGGGAACTGTACATTCACCGGACGGGTGCCGCTGGCAGCGCTGGCGCTGCGGGGGCGCTCTGTCTCCTCGGGCTGCGTTTTCTCCTCCTCGGAAAAAGAGCGGGAGAAGTTCTGCACGGTGCTTTGCACATTGCTTCTGGCGGTCTCCACCATGCTGTCAAAAGTATCGTCCGCAAAAGCCGGGTTGTTGCGGTCGATGGAAATGCGATAGCCAAAGACCAGCGAAAGAATCAAGCCGATGACCGCCAAATGGGGCGCGACCATCACCGTGGCAATCATGAACAGCACGCTCAGATTGGCGACGATCAAGCCGTTGTTCTTCACCATCAGGCGAATATGGTACAGGGTGTTGAACAGCTTTTTCAGCCCCGTCTGCTCGCCGCCGGCAGCAGCCCGGGTCTGGGGACCGTCCTCCCTGAGGCGGCCATTCCTCTCCAGATCAATCAGAGAACGGGTCAGGCTGCCATTGTGGTATTCCAGCAGATTGACTGCTTCTTCATAGGTGATGCCGCTTTTCCTGCGCAAAATCTCGATATCATCGATGGTGTAGTTCGCCATTATGGATCCCCTCCTTATTACGCTGCTATTGTAGCACAGAACTGCGGGCAATGCTTGAGGATTGTCTGGGAGATTTCTTAGAAAATGATGAGGGAATCATTGTACCGATTCTCAGCCATTTTCCTCTCTTCCACCGCATATGCTTTCCAAAACGCTGGGAGGGGTCTGTGTGCGACAACCAATCGAAGAAAGATGCATCGCTATCGGGCAATACATTGCGGATACAGGGGCTACCGTGCGGGCAGCGGCACAGCATTTTGGCATGAGCAAATCTTCTGTGCACAAGGATATGGACCAGCGGCTGCCGCTGATCAACCAGACGCTGGCAGGGCAGGTACGGGCGGTGCTCAGCTATAACAAGGCAGTACGCCATTTGCGGGGCGGAGATGCCACCCGCCGGAAGTACCGTCATCATAGCACGGACTGACACTGCAGGCAACCCATTCAGCCAAAAAGCAGGAAAAAACGTTTCCATGGCGAATACTTCCAAGGTAAGCTGTGCAGACAGTATTTTTTGTGTGCAGCAAAACAAGGAGGCTAATCCATGGCACGTGTCAGCGATATCGCTATCGATCTGGGAACATCGCGCGTTCTCATTTATATGAAGGGACGCGGCATTCAGCTTAACGAGCCCGCCGTCGTGGCAGTGGACCGGGACACCCGGAACATTATTGCCATCGGCGACGATGCAGAAAAGATGATCGGCCGCACCCCCAGCAACATTCTGGCCATCAGCCCTCTGCGTACTGGCGGCATTGTGGACTTTGATCTGGTGAGCGCCATGCTCAAGGCATTTGTGAGCCAGGTGGTGGGCAAGCACTTCTTTGCCCGTCCCCGCGCCGTGATGGCAGTGCCCAGCGGTGTGAACGAAACGGAGCGCCGCAGCCTGATCTCCACCATGTTTGACGTGGGTATGCGCCGCACCCAGTTGATCCACCGTTCGCTGGCAGCCGCGCTGGGCGCGGGTCTGCCCATCGACAGCGCCTATGGTACGCTGATCGTGGATATCAGCGCAGGCGTGACCGATATCGGCGTCATTTCCACTGACCGGGTGCTGGTGGAGGACTGCGTAAAAGTTGGCGGCGACGCCTTCAGTGATGCCATCATCCGCCATCTTCGCCGCAAGCACCACTTGTACATCGGCGAGCGCACCGCTGAAGAACTGAAGATCAACCTTGGTTCCGCCATGCCCCGCACCGAGCAGATCTACATGGACGTGACCGGACGCAACATGCTCTCCGGCCTGCCCAAGACCATGCGCATCTACAGCGATGATATCACCGAAGCCATCGACGAGCCCCTGCGTCTGCTTACCGAAGCCATTCAGGGCGTATTGGAGCACACCCCTGCTGAATTGGCTTCCGACATTTTTGAGTACGGCATCCTGCTCACCGGCGGCGGGGCGCAGATGCTCGGCCTGTGCGAGGCCATCTCCCGCGCGCTGCAGGTGCCCTGTTCCTGTGCCGAAGACCCCCAGAACAACGTGGTAATCGGCTGCGGGCGCGTGCTGGAGAATCCCACAGAGCTGAAAAAGTACCTCAACGACGGACGCAACAGGAGATAAGCAAACGCACAAGTACGGGCAGACAACTGTCTGTCCGCCAGACTGTCGAAAAACCCATACTTCTGTTCAAAAGTCGCACATCTTGCACCTACGGTGCTCGCTGTGCTTGCTGAAAAGCGCTGCGGCGCAAGGCTTTG
>SVGQ01000031.1 GCA_015056245.1 Clostridiales bacterium
TGACCGGATCTCCCAGCAGATGAACCAGCTGTATTATCAGGGCTTCACAGAAGATGAGATCCGGCAGCTGGAAGGCTACCTTGAGCGCATACTGAACAATCTGGAAGGAGAAAAGAACCATGAGTAAAGTTTCTGTTGCCGCCACCAACGATTTCTGCCCTCAGACGCTGTTTGTCTATGGAACCCGTAACGAGGATAACTCCCCGGACTTTGGCCTGTTCTGTTGGTTCAGCTATTGCTGGCTGGATCAACTGGGCGTGATCTGCGCCATTGGCGGCACCAAGCGAACCCTTGCCAATATCCGCCGGAATGGGGTGTTTTCGGCGAATCTGGTGGTGGAGGACAACTTGCCTTTGGCGGATTATTTCGGCACCGCAGACGGACGTGAAAGCGGCAAAATGGATATTCCCGTGGCATGGGAAGCAAGTCCTGAGTTGGATGTGCCGGTGCTGGTTTCCAGCCCGGTGTGCTTTGAGCTGGAAGTGGCGCAGGAGATCGCGACCAATCAGGAGGATTGTGTTGTTTTCATTTGCCGCATCCGCAACACCCTGAAAGAGGAAAGCCTGATGGATGAAACACTTACCCATGCAGAACTGCTCCAGCGCATTGCAGCTGTGCGCACCTGCCATGTGGACGACTATTGGAGCTGGGATGGTCGCCATCTGGGCAAGTGGCATGAGCGGGCGAAAGAAATCAAACCGGATGTGGAAATCGGCGCTGCCGCGCAGGGCAACTGATTTCTGCCACCAATCCACTATGGCGGAAACGAAAAAAATATGGTATCATTGCTATACTCCCCGCACGGACGGGAACAGCAAAGGAGAACCATTATGTACATTTCCGATAAGATTCGCTACATTGGCGTGAACGATCATGAAATCGATCTGTTTGAAGGTCAGTACATCGTTCCCAATGGCATGGCCTACAATTCCTATGTGATTCTGGACGAGAAAACCGCTGTGATGGATACGGTGGACAGCCGTTTCTGCGATGCATGGCTGGATAATCTTCAAAAGGAACTGGGCGACCGCCATCCGGATTATCTGATCGTGCAGCACATGGAGCCGGATCATTCCGGCAGTGTAGCCAAGGCGTTGGCAGCCTATCCCGAAACCACGGTTGTGGCTTCTGCCAAGGCGTTTGCCATGATGAAGCAGTTCTTCGGCGAGGAATTTGAGGATCGCCGCATTGTGGCTGCGGAGGGCAGCACACTGTCTCTAGGCGAGCATACCCTCACCTTCGTCACCGCCCCCATGGTGCATTGGCCTGAGGTGCTGGTTACCTACGAAAGCAACGAGAAAGTGCTGTTCTCTGCGGATGCCTTTGGCAAATTCGGCGCACTGGATGTGGAAGAGGACTGGGCCTGCGAAGCCCGCCGCTATTACTTCGGTATTGTGGGCAAGTATGGCGCACAGGCGCAGGCTTTGCTGAAAAAGGCTGTCGGTCTGGATATCCAGACCATCTGTCCCCTGCACGGCCCGGTGCTTCAGGAGAATCTGGCTTACTACATCGGCAAGTACCAGCTGTGGACCACCTATACCCCCGAGGATGAAGGTGTAACCGTTGCCTATGCTTCCATTTATGGTAATACCGGCAAAGCGGCTCAGTTGCTGGCTGATGAGCTGGAAAAACTGGGCGTGAAGGTTGCCCTGCACGATCTGGCCCGCTGCGATCAGGCTGAAACTGTGGAGGATGCCTTCCGCTATCCCAAGCTGGTGCTGGCTGCTTCCACCTACAACAACGATGTGTTCCCCTTCATGAAGACCTTCATCCATCTTCTGACGGAGCGCAACTATCAGAACCGTACCATTGCCCTGATGGAAAACGGCACCTGGGCGCCCAACGCTGCCAAGGTGATGCGCGGCCTGCTGGAGGGCGGCAAGAACCTGAATGTGCTGGAGGATGTAATCACCATCCGTTCCGCCATGAACGAGGAAAACAAGCAGGCCATTGCGGAGCTGGCGAAGAAGCTGGTTTGATTGTTTGCTGAAAAAGCAGAAATATACCTATATAGCAAAAGCCCGGTACAGCATATCTGCTGCACCGGGCTTTTCGGACTGTCGAAAAACCCATACTTCTGTTCAAAAGTCGCACATCTTGCACCTACGGTGCTCGCTGTGCTTGCTGAAAAGCGCTGCGGCGCAAGGTTTTGTGGGCTCTGCCCACACTCGGCAGGAAACTGAGTTTCCTGCACCTTCCCTTTTTTAGCGCTGTCACAGAAAAGAGCATACAAAAAGAGGAACGGTTTCCCGTTCCTCTTGCGGTGGGGGAGAGGCTTTTCAGCCTCTCCCGAACCGTTTGGCTTTACGCTGATCCTTAAACAATCAATTACTTGTTGTTGAAGGTGTCGCAAGCAGCCTGCCAAGCGGGCATGCCAGCTTCGATCAGAGCGTTGACGTCGCCGCCAGCCAGGCCCCACAGCAGGGAAGCGCCGAGGATGTCGTTCTGGGTGCCCAGATACACAACCTTGTTGTCCACAGCGTGTTCGCCCTGACGCAGCATGGCGTAGGTTTCGTCCACAGCGCGCTCGTCGGTGTAGTTGTACTTGTTGCCGATCCAAGCGTCTTCATCGTCATAGCCGGGGGTGGGGTTGGTCCACAGATCGTAGAAGAAAGCGATCTTCTGGATCTCTTCAGCGGTGTAGACGTTGGGGATCAGAGTGGTGTTCTCAGAAGCAACGTGCAGGTACTTAGCGCCTTCCTTGTCAGGCTTGGGGAAAGCAACGCAGCCCCACTCGTCTTCCATGTCGGCCATTTCGCTGTTGTCGTTGTATCCGCCGTAGGTCTGGTATACGTAGAAGGCGAAGGAACCGGCCTTCCAGGCTTCCTTGTACCAATCCCAGTTGGCACCTTCGGGAGTGTGCATCCAGTAGTTAGCCTGGATGGTCTTGCCCCAGTTCAGAGCCTCGATGGTCTCGTTGCTGTTCATGGTGGGCTGCAGCTTGCCTTCGGCGTCATAGTCGAAGAAGGAGCCGCCGTTGCCGAAGGTGGCCAGGACGTACATATCGTCGCCGGAACCGGACACACCGTAGATATCGATAACGCCGTCGTTGTCGCTGTCGATGGTGGTCTTCTTCAGCAGTTCTTCCCAAGCAGACCAGGTCCAGGTGCCTTCAGCCTGCATGTCATAAATGGTGTTCCAGTCGATGCCGGCCTCTTCCAGGATGCGCTTGTTGAAGTACACGCAGCCACGGGGCTCGGTAGCGCCGGTGGAGACGCCGTAGATGTCGTCGCCGATCTTCCAGGCGTTCAGGGTGAAGGTGTTCCACTTCTCAGCGGAGAAATCGTAGTCGCCCCAGGAAGCGGCAACGCCGTTGGCGACCAGAGAGCCAACCTTACCGGGCTCGATGATGTAAGCGCGCAGGCTGCCATCGGGAGCGGAGGTGAAGTTGATCATTTCTTCGGCGCAGGTGCCCCAGTCGCCGCCCTGGATCTGCTGAACCTTCACATTGTAGGTAGCTTCGATCCAATCGCGGTAGTCGTACTGAGCCTGCTGCTCTTCGGTGGGTTCTTCGGCGCGGGCGCCGTCGCCAGACCAGTAGTCATAAATGGTGATGGTGGTGGGTTCGGCCTGAATCATTTCGGCCACGACTTCGGGATAGCCTTCGGGAGCTTCAGCCAGAGCCAGAACGCTGACGGACAGCATCATGACAGCCAGAAGCAGGGCAACCAGTTTCTTCATGTTGGGTTCCTCCTTTTTATTTCTATATGGGTGCATGTTAGAAACGCATGAACGCCATACAGTTTCAATGGAATTTTTGCCGTTATCGGCAGGTGATGGGATCATTATACAACACTTTTGTCCCACTGGCAAGATGCAGATTGTATCAATCATGCAACTTTATGCAGTCTTACTCCTTGCTGCCGGTCATCACCAGAGACTTGACGAAAGTCTTCTGAGTGAAGCAATACAGGATGATCAGCGGCACACAGCAGATCAGAACGCCGATGGAGATCAGCTGCTGCTGACGGCCGTTGGGCACGATGACCGCCTGTCCAGCACCCTGCGCAAAGTAGCGGCTCATGCGGCTGACGATGGAGGAGAGCTGGTTGGAGTAAATGGAGTAGGAACTGAGGAAGTTACGGGTATAGAACACGTCCGTCCACTGCCACACAAAGCTGAACAGGAAGCAGCTGGCGATGGTGGGCACAGCGTCAGGTAGCATGATGCGGGCGAAGGTATGCAGCGTACCGCAACCATCCACAAAAGCTGCCTCTTCCAGGCTCTTGGGCACGCCCACGAAGTACTGACGCAGGATGTAGATGTACAGACCGTTTTTCAGGCCCATACAGGTCAGACTCATCAGGGCATAGGGGAGGATGGAGGTTCTCAGGTTGATGGTCTTGCCTGTTGTGGCTTTGAAGATGCCGAAGATGTCGAAGTTGGCAAAGCTCATGTACAGCGATGTCTGAATGGTCTGCGGAGGCACGATGATCAGCATGACCACACAGGCAAACCAGAACTTCTTCAGCGGGAACTCAAAGCGGGCAAAGCCGTAGGCAACCAGCGTACAGCTGACCACCTGCAATACCGATACCAGCAGCGATGTCCACAGCGTATTCAGCAGGGAACGGGGCATATCGGTCAATTCGCCAACGATGCGGTAGTTATCCAGCGTCACATGGCGGGGCACCAGCACGATGGTGGAATCGTACAGATCGGGCTCTTCCATCAAGCCGGTGGAGAAGCGGATCAGCAGCGGCTGGATGATCATGAAGCACAGGCCGAACATCAGCAGCGCGCGACCGATGGACACCACATACTTGGAGATGGTGTGCCGGAGCAGGTAGCCGTTACTGCGCCGGTTGCGCTCCCAGAAACTTGTGTTGGAACCTACATAAACTGTCTTGCTCTTACTCATAAGACTTCACCGCCTTCGAGATGATGAATGAGCTAATGCCAATGAAGACAAGAGCAATACCGAAGTAGAGCCAACTCATGGCAGCAGAGATACCGAACTTGAAGTCCTGATAGGTGACCTGATAGATCAATTCCATCACGCGGTTATCGTTCTTCATGAAGAAGTCGATAATGGTGTAGATGCAGTTGACCAGCAGCAGGGGGCTGACCATGGGGAAGGTGATCTTCCAGAATGCTTCCCAGGCAGAACAGCCTTCCACATCTGCCGCCTCATACAGGGAGGGGGAGATGGACTGCAGGCCGGACAGGAAAACGATGATCTGGATACCGGATGCCATCACGATATCGTAGATGGAGTCGATCATGGTAAACACGACCTCGAATACCTGACCACCAACACCGGAAACCGACAGGAGTTCCTGCAGTGTGGTGGACAGGTCAACGCCGGATTCGCCCAGCTGCTCAGCCATACCAGCCATCATGTCGTAGAACTCGTTCTGGTGTTCAATGCCGGGCAGAACGCCGCTGGACAGGATGACGGGCAGGAAGAAGATGGCGCGGCACAGGGTGCGGCCCTTGAATTCCTGGTTCAGGATGACGGCGATGACGAAGCTCATGACCAGCGTAGCAATGGTGTTGATCGCCATCTGGCCCACTTCTTCCACCAAATACTTGTTGTATTCGGGGTCAACGGTCAAAGCGTGCTTGTAATTGTTTAGGCCAACGTAGGTTTGCTCGTAGCCCTGTCCGGGGATCAGCGCGACATCATTGAAGCTCATGATGAAGCTCTCTACCATGGGCTTTGCCATGAAAAGCAGGAAGCCGATGATGAAAGGCAGGATGAACAGGGTACCGGTACGGGCGCTGCGGGCCTTCATGGTCCGGTAGGTGGCGTTTCCGGGAATGTAGGTCTGGACACCTTCCACCAGCGGGCTGTACCAGTGCTCATTGAGCGCCTTGGCATGCTTGCTCATTTACCGCTCCCCCTTTCTACAGAATAATCACGGGCAGGAATGTTCACGCCATCCACGCGGCGCAGACGCTCGCTGTAGTTGACATAAACCTTGGTGCCGTCTTCGTAGGTGGTCACTGCCACGCCGCTGTCGCGCATCTCATGATCCACGATCTTCTGCTGGTTCAGACCATTCATATCCGTCTGGTAACGGTTGATGGTCTCGATGGCGCTGTCCTTCCAGCTGTCGTAGTGAGCGGCGTAGAAGCCGGAATGCAGGGTATCCTGCAGAATCTTGGTATCCTCAGCCATGAAGGTGTAATTGAGGCCTGCGCCGTACTCCACGCACTGCAGGAACTGCTCCACCGTGTCGCTGGCCAGATTGATGGGTTCGCCGGTGTAATCCTTCAGGCCATGGAGAGCGATCTGATAGAACGGAACATTCCGGTCAAGGATCGCGTAGCTGGAACCGTTCAGATCCATGTCGGTGATCAGATCGGCATAGGGGAGAGCATAGTCGTTGCCCATGCGGATGATCACGTTCTGACCGGCTGCCTTGGCCTCCTTCATGGTCTCCTGATGAATGACCTTCGCTTCTTCACGGGTTACCAGCTTCTTGGGGTTGTAGTCCGCGCTCAGCATATAGCCGATATCACGGAAAGCCACGCCCTGAGCGCCCAGCTCGCTGAGCTTGTCGATCAGATTGGAAGCATTCTCCTTGGCGTAGGAGGGAGTCGTCAGATAGTAGGGATCCAGCCAGTCGGATTCCAGATAGGTGATGATATCGTAGGGATAGATCTTCACCTGCTCGCGGGTGGTGTAACGGGCAGCATCGCTGAAGCCGATAAAGCCCTGGAAGATGCCGCTGTCATAAGCGAAGCAGTTGACGCCGTCAAAGTAGACATTAGCATTATGATCCTTGGCAAAGCTGATGAGGTTTTTCATTCCCGCTTCGCCGCCCAGCTGCTTGATCACCTTTACATCAGTAAGCACGCGCTGGGTCAGGCCGCGGTTGGCCCATCCGCTATAGCGAACACTCAGGTTCTGAATGCCGCCCTCATCCAATTCGCCGATGATCTGCTGGGCCTGCTCAAAGGTGGTGGTAGCCACCACAGAATCGATGGGGAGGCCGAACTTGACCATGGTTTTGTCGATTGCGCCCACCATTTCCACGCTCACAGGCATCTGCTCGGAAGCGACGGAGGCAGCCAGCTCAGGATTGTGCTGGCGCAGGTACTCGCCATAGACATTCGCCATATCCACATAACGGTCGCTGTCGATGAACTTATAGCGCTGCACGATGCAGTCATCCGGAATATCTTGCTCGTACATGAACACCAACTGCGCGGTTTTGCTGGAAACATTGTACTGGTCGCTGTGCAGCACGTTGTACTTGCCGCAGAGCCAGTTGTAGCTGTTGTAACGACCGCTGATATCAGCCATTACACCGCCGTAGGAGGTGGCGCCTTCCATGATGCAGATGAAGGAGCCACCGTTCTTCGCCATACCGAACACCGGGAAGGTGTTGCGGGTCTCGTTGATCACTTCGTTGCGGCGGGTGGCATAGTCCCAGCCGTACATGTTGGCGTAATAGCTGTTCTGGTTCAGCTTGCCGTTGTTGAAGTTGATCAGCGCGCCGCCGCCCTCGGGCACGAACATGAAGCCTTCGTCTTCCGTTCCGGCTGCGCCGAACATAGGCAGGGGAGTAACGAAGGTGATCGGATACTCCTCTTTATAGCGGATGGAATCGTAGGGGATCTCCAGAACCAGATCGCTGCCGTCCAGACGGTACACCATGCTCACATTGAACACAGCGCCGGAGTTATCCTTGGCACCGGCAACCAGCTGCTGGTCGATGGCGTAATCATCAGCTGTATAGCCAACCTCTGCCCAGTAGCCCTCGATCTTGGCCTTGTTGTTCTCGGAAGTGTCGGACTTGAGGATGTACAGCGCCTGATTCAGCACCTCAGGGTACATGGCGATGATCTCGTCCTTGTTCTTCTTGGAGTCCAGCTTTTCAGGCTCATAGAGGGTATAGTTGCTGGTCAGCTTTTTCTGGGTGGATTTCTTCATTTCCGCCTTGAAAACGTCGAAACGTTCCTTGGTGATGGCGGTGGGAATCATGTAGATCTTTTCGATCTTGCCGATGGCGTAGTTGACGCGGATAGCGCCGTCTTCCTGCACCTCAATGCTGTACGTGCCGTTTTCGATAGAATACTTGTAGTTGTTCATATCGGCGATACCGGCAGCGGTAGCGTGGGTCAGGCTCAGGGTGGACATCAGCATTTCCTTGTTGGCTGCTTTGGCGATGGGGTCAGAATCCGCATCGGCGGGGTTGGACAGCCATTCCCGACCAGTGGCCTTTTCCGTTACCTTGAAATGGGTCGTGGTAGGATCCATTTCAAAGAGCAAAGCGTCATTTTCAAGGATGAGGGGCGTTTCGTCACCCTCATAATAAGCTACCTCGGGTGCGGGGATATCACGGGGCACTTCCGGGGTGAAGAGGGGAATGCCCACAAACACCACCAGCGCCACCAGTGCCGCCAGTACGATGAGCCAAGGAAGCAAGCGCCAAATGAATTTCTTTTTCATTCTCTTCTTTCCTCCTTAATACAAGCGGAATGCGATCTCTCTGTACAGGGAGACGAAGTAGCTCAACGCATCGCTCAGAAGGCTCAGGAACACCAGCATCAGGAACAGGATGATCAGGGTGCCCAGAATCGTAGCGATGACGAAGATAATGGTCTTGCCGGGGCCGTAATCATGTACCTGCATCAGGCCGACAAAAGCCAGCAGCAGGCACCAGATGAGGGACACGCTCAGCAGCACACTGTAGAAGGCAGCTTCATCAAAAGCAATGATGTTGCTGACGAACACCAGCGGCAGCTGAATGAGCACATAGGGCACCAGCGCATAGCACATCGCCATGTAAATGTCCTTGAAGCGGCCCTTGCCATCAAACAGGGTGGTCAGGCTCCAGTTGGCCAGACACAGGATGAGGAAGGGGAACAGCAGCGAGGCCATCTGTTCAAATACGTTGATGTACTGCAGAGGAGCATTGATGAACTGGAAGTTGGTATACATCAGCACGATCACGCGGGTGATCAGGAACAAGGCCAGCCAGGTGGTGGCGGCAGCCAGTGAGCCGCGCTTTTCGTGGATCAGATCCCAGAAGCCGTCGAAGGGATGGAAGATCACATGGAAAGCATACTTCATGGATTCTTTGTAGTTATTCCACTTTTCTCCTCTGGGGCTCATGGTCTTGGCCTCATTTTGCAATCTTGCTGCGCTCATAGCTTTCCACCTCCATTCTCATTCTCTTGATCATTCGGATCACCAGCGGGATGATCATCACGGCAGCCAGTACAGCTACCATCCAGCCGATGTTCTCTTCCACCCAGATCTTGCGGTACTGGCGGAAGGCGCGGCCGTAATTGTCGCGGTCATGGGCCATTTCAAAGTAATCCATGGCTTCCTTGAACTTTTCCTGACGCATCAGGCTGCGACCGATGCCAATGAAGGCCAGATTGTAGTTGGCGTTGTGCTTGAGCACTTCCTCCCACTTGTCGGCGGAACCATCGTAGTCGCCGCTCAGGTAAGCGCTGCTGGCATCGTAGATCAGATTGCCGTACTCGGTGGGGGTGAAGACGGTGATGTCTGCTTCGTTCTGGTCCAGAACGAACAGGTCGCGGCCCATATGCTCCACGGAAATAGCGGAGTTGAACGTATCCTCTGTGTTGCCGATGGAGCCGAAAGCCCACAGCAGGATGCCCTGAGCATCGTAGCCGAAGAGGCGTCCACGGGTACGGTCGATGGCAACGTAGATGTCATCCTCCATGACGGTAATATCCATAAACTTGGAGGGACCCTGTTCAACGCTGCCCTCTACCCACCACAGATCGCCGATGGGGGGATAGCGGTCGTTCTTGATGAGGATATCGTTGCCGATGCCGTTGAGGCGGCGGATGGGCAGTGCCTTATCCCACATCAGGTCGCCTTCCTCAAAACTGATATTGGTGGCGTAGATGAAGGATTCGTCATCCATGTAGATGTTGCAGTACTCGGTAGGAACGAAGGATTCCTGCTGAGCGCGCTGTTCCTTGGTGGTGAAGAATTCCTTCCAGATGTACTCGGCAAAGTTATAGACGACCTTGTTGGCGCCAATGTAACCGGTAAAGGTGGTGTCGGCTTCAAACTTCACCAGACCCTTGTTCACGTTGGTCGCCAAACAGAACACGCGACCGGAAACGTCCACCGCCAGCTTGTTGGGCAGGAAGTTCAGGCTCTGATCGAACGTGGAATCGGTAGGCTTGGTGAATGCCTTGATGAAGTTCAGGTCCTTGTCAACCATCACAACGCGGTAGTTGTTGGTATCGCAGACATAGAGGTTTTCTTCCTCGTCCACGTAAACATCGCTGGGCGTATTGAAGGTAGCAGGTTCGGTACCCTGAATGGTATCGATGATGCGGACCAGCTCATAGTTGTCGCCCGTGCGGCGGATCTGGAGGATCCGGTTGTTGCCGGTATCGCACACATAGAGATCCTGTCCCTGCACAAAGAGGCTCTGAGGCTTCCTCATGGCAACCTCAAGGCCCAGCTGGGAGCTGAGCAGCACCTGATCCACACGGTAAGCGTCCGGGGATTCGCGTACATCGCCCCAATAGTCGTAGTTATAGGTATACGAGCTGGGATAACCGTCGTCCGCAGCGAAAGCGGTGGTCATTCCGGCAAGCAGCATAAGGATCATGAGCAGTGCCATCAGCCTGTACATGACTTTCACGGTTTTTCACCCTCCTGTTCTGATAATGTTGAAACCAAAGAAGTGATCCGGGGAAATTAGTCCTTGATACCGGAGCTTGCCATGGTTTCGAGAATCTGGCTCTGGCTCAGAACGAAGATGATGATGGGAACAGCCATGACGACAACGGTAACCGCCGCAGCCTGACCGGTACGGGCGATACCGCCGGCCTGAATCTGCTGCAAAGCGTAAACCAGCGTCTTCTTGGCTTCGGAGTAGATGACGGTGGCAGCGGAGTTGTTCCACAGGCTCTGCACGGAGAAGATGATCACGGTCAGCCATGCGGGCTTCACGTTGGGCATCACGATGCTCCAGAAGATGCGGAACTCGCCGGCGCCGTCGATGTGAGCGGCCTCGATGAGCGCGGTGGGCAGGCCCTCCATGAACTGCTTCATCATGAACAGACCGATGGGAGCAGCGAAGGCGGGCAGCAGCAGCGCCCAGTAGGTGTCGATCATCTTGAGCTTGCTCATGATGACATAGTTGGGAATACCGGTCACGTAGCCAGAGAACATCAGCGCCGTAACGACGATGTTGAAGAACACCTTGCCGCCGGGGAAGTCGTACTTGGCAAGCACGAAAGCTGCCATGGAGGCAATGATCAGGTGACCGAATGTGCCAAAGAAGGTAATGGCAACGGTGTTGGTCAGGTAACGGCTGAAGGGCACCCAGCTCTGACCCATGGTCACCAGCAGGTCGGAGAAGTTATCCAGCGTGGGGTGCTGGGGCAGAATCGTGGGCGGGAAGCGGAACAGTTCATCCAGCGGCTTCAGGGCAGAACCCACTGCGAAGATCAGCGGGAATGCCATCATCAGGCCCACCAGCGCCAGCATGACGTAGATACCGATGTCACCGCCGATAGAGCGGTTGGGATGACGGCGCTTGATGACATGCTTCTTGACCTTCTGCACCTTTTCGCCGCGGAGTTCTGCCAGACGGCGGAGCTCGTCAGCGCGGCTGTAGTTCTGCAGGGGCTTGTTGAGCCAGAATTTGTCCATGTTGTTATAGACTTTCTGGCCTTCGATCAACAGGAAGCTGTACTCGCTGTCATCCTTCATTTTGGCGGTAACCGTGCTGGACAGGCCGCCGTGACGGATATTGCTGAGCTGCTTGAGTTCGGTGTAGGGGATGGTGAGAACGGCTTCGTTCTTTTTGTTGTAGAAGACGGCTTCGGTTTCATTGGAGACCATGCAGCCTTTGATCTTCTTCTTGTTCAGGGTTAAGGTACCATTGGATTTGATCTTATTGAATTCGCTCATATCAGGTACCTACCTTTTCCAGTGCGGCAGAAATGACTTTCTTGCACAGAATCATGACCAGGAACAGCAGCGTGGCGATGGCGGAAGCATAGCCCATTTCAAAGCGGCTGAAACCGTAGTCGAACAAGTGAGTAACAACGGTGCGGGCTGCGTAGTCCGTGGAGGGGAAGCCAGCCAGAGCGCGGGGCACGTCGCAAACGTTGAAAGCGGAGGTGATGCTCATCACAGCGCCGAACAGCAGCATGGGCTTCATGCTGGGCAGAGTGATGTAGTACAGCTCCTGCCAGCGGTTGCGGATGCCATCCACATAACCGGCTTCGTACATGCTCTTGTCGATGCCCTGGAAACCGGCCACAAAGGAAAGGAAGCCGGTACCCATGCTCATCCACAGGATAACGATGATCAGCACGGGCATGATGTAGCGGGGGTCGGTGAGCCACAGCAGGGGCGCATCGATGAAGCCGAAATTCAAAAGCAGGGAGTTCAGGTAGCCATAAGCATCGCCGCGGAAGATGATGGAGAAGATGGAGTATGCGTTACCAGCAATACTGGGCGCATAGAACACCACCACAGCGATGGCGCGCAGCCACTTGGGCAGCTCGTTGATGAACCAGGCGAACATGAAAGAGAGGATATAGCCCACGGGACCGGTGATCACGGCGATGACGAAGGTGTTCTTCACAGAGGTGAGGAAGACCTCGTCCTGCAGAACCAGGTTGATGTAGTTCTGCACGCCGATGAAGCGGGCAGGCTCCAGAATGTTGTAGTAGGTGAAGCTGTAGAAAATGGATGTACAGATAGGGAGAATGAAGAAGGTGAAGAACAGGATGGCATAAGGAGCCAGGAACAGGTAGCACACCTTCATACGCTTGGCTTTTGCCCAATCGTACTGGAGTTTTTCAGATCTCATGGACAAATACCGCTTGCCGAAGGAACCGGTCTGTACTTGATTCATTTCGTTCCCTCCTCTCCATCAATCGGCAGGCCGAACTCGCGCCGCTTGATCTTGATTTCTTCATTAATGGTGCGGGTATAGGTGAGCAACGTCTCGCGGGGGTCATCCTTGTCGTTGATGACCTTGCGGATGGCGTTGGTCATGTGACGGGTGGTGGAGTAGCCGCCGGCGATTTCCGGGAAACCGCGGGCCCACTTCTGCTGCTCCTTGAGCACAGCCAGCTGATCAGTAGACCAGGCCAGCTGCTCCAGCGCCTCGGTGTTGGCGGTGGTGTAGCGGGCGGAAGAACCCAGCACGCTTTCCATTTCGCGACCGAAACGCACCTGCGCATCAGCGGAGACCCACCACTTCATGAACTCCCAGGCGTTGCGCTTCATGTTTTCGTCGTCGGTGGCGACCATCATGCAGCAAGCGCCGTTGGCGTGCACGGAGCGGTCAATGGTACCGTCTTCCTTCAGGGTGCCGGGGTAGAGGGTGAAGTCCCACAAACCGCGGATCTCGGGAGCGGAAACCGTCAGGGTGTTGTAAAGCGTGTACTGACCAACGCCGACCGGCATTTCGCCGGAACGGAAACGGCTGACAAAGTCGAATACCGTGGGCAGGCCATAGTCGTTGTACAGGCTGGTGTAGAATTTGAAGGCTGCCACACCGGCTTCGCTGTCGATGACGGTGCGCTGTTTGTCTTCGCTGTAAATAGCGCCGCCATTCTGGTAGATCAGAGCGTTGAAGCCGGACATATCAACGGTGGAGATATCCGGGAAGGGAACGCCCACTGACATGTTGTTGCCCTGAATGGTGGGCAGGATGGCGATCAGGTCCTCCCAGGTCTGAGGCACTTCCAGCCCCAGCTCTTCCAGTACGTCCTCACGGTAGAACAGCACGGAGAAGATCTGGGTTTCCGGCAGTGCGTAGATGCCCTTGCGGGTGCCGTCGTCATAGGTGAGGGGATCCAGCGCGCTCTGATAGAAGGGCTGAATCACTTCTTCAAAGTCCTCAAACTGGGTCAGATCCTCAACGGCGTGACGCATGGCGTAGTTGACGGCAAACCAGCCGTCAACGCTCAGGATCACATCGGGGCCGTTGCCAGCCATAACTGCGTTCAGAATCGCGTCGGCAGCAACCAGTTTCACGTTTACCTTGATGCCGCTGGCAGGGGTGAAGGTGTCGTCCACCATGGTCTTGAGCACGGTGCTCTGGTCGCGACCGGTGACCAGCCAGACCTCGATCAGGTCGTCGGCGTTTTCGTCATACACGTCGCCCAGCGCGTTGTAGTCGACAAAATAGGAAGCAACGCAGGCGCGGATCTCATGGCCCATGCGGGCAAAGAAGCCATCCTTATATTTAGGAAGCTTCGCATTTTCGCCGCTGATGATGATGGCATCCACATCCAGCTTGGTTTCTGCCATGTTCTGCATAGCGGTACCAAGAGAGGTGATGTTGTCCTTGAAGTTGACAAAAGACTGGGTGATGCGCTCGTTGTGCTCCACGAACTGCTCCAGCTGAACAGCCAGCGTCTGGGCAACAGCAACACGGTCGCTCTTCTGACCGGTCAGCGCAACGGTGTCATCCACCAGCTTGTACAGGCGCTTGGATTCCAGATCCATGGCCTCGATCACTTCGGGATACACCTTGGCAAGGTTGTAATCGCGGAAGCGGTCGGGGTTCACGCCGGTGAGCACCAGCACCTTGCGGTAGATCTGGTTGAGGCGGAAGATACTCTCTTCCATATCCTTCAGGATGTTGCCCATAGCGCCCAGCGTGGCTTCCAGGCGGATGGTGTGCTTGCCGGCCGTCAGGTAGAAGCGGTAGGGGGTGCCTTCGCCGTCTTCCAGCGTGCACAGCTGCCAGGCGGTGTCGTAGCCGAAGGAGATCTCAGCCAGGCCATCGAAGGGAATCTCGCCGTCGATGTACACGCTGCGGGCAGAGAGCGCGCCGCGCTGATAAGCCTGACGGGCCTTGATGGTGATGTTGTAGTAGCCGTCTTCGGGCACCTCAAAATCCCACTGGATCCACTGACCGGCATTGTTCCACGGATCGCCGCCGATGTAGTTGAGCACGGTCTTGCTCACATCGTAGGGCTCCGTCACCGGAGAAGCGTGATCGTAGCGGGGGTAGAGGGAGGGGGAGGAACGCAGCTGAGCTTCTTCGCCCTGCAGGGTGAGAGACCAGTTTTTGCTTTCCTCGCTGGTTTCCATCTGGGGCTGCTGAGCCAGATAGGCGCTGTAATCCTGCTTGACCTCCACGGGGGTCAGCGTGATGGCGCGAAGGATCACCGGCTCGTTGATGGCTTCCAGCGACAGGGTGTTTTCACCCGCCTGGAAATAGAACTGATACGGTTCGGTGGTATAGCCCATGTCATCGCGGCAATAGGCTTGCTGCCACTCAAAGCGCTCAATCTGAGAAGGACGGATGTGGTTGCCCTGATTGTCCTTGCGGAAGGAACCATCCTCAGCAAAGTCCGAAGGATCGTCCGTCCACAGGCGCGAAAAGCGCAGCGTAGATGCACCGGCGAAAGGCAGCTCGCCGTTGATGTACACTGCACGTTCAATATCCACACCGCGGGAATCTACAGTTTTGTAATCCAGCAGGATGTTGTACATACCTTCTTCAGGTACGTTCACCTTCCAGGTGGTCACGTTGTTGTCGGCGGTATAGACGCATTCTGCGCCGTCCTCCGTCCGTACCTCACCGTCGCCTTCGAAGGTGACAAGATCCACTGCTACCATTTCAGCACCGCTGCTTACATCAGCGTGTGCAGCCAGATAGCCGTCGTAGGTATCGCTGCGGCCAATGCCTTCCACATCGGTAGACAGATCCACGCCTTCATACTTGGCCTGGAAACTGGTCGTACCCTGGGAAAGCAAAAGAAACGCCGCGATAACGACCACTGCGCAAATGATGCCAATCAGTACGCCCCGTGTTTTCGTTCCCATGAAGCTTTCTCTCCCGGTTTGCTGCGGAGATTCCACAGCAATGATTGACTCTTTTCTTCCTTTTTTGCAACGGAAAAAAAGATTGCAAACACGAATATCCACCTGCGGATTTGGTGAAATCGACGCCATTTGAGACATTCGTTTCGCAACGATGTTAAAATTATACCTATTCTTTATTTCTCTGTCAACCGTGGTAAAATGGCTCGATTTCGGGAAGGATTGGGTCGGATGCCGGCAGAAAACCGAGTTTTTTCGTTCCTTTTACCTTACAATTATGGTTACGAAATAATCAGTATGAAAATTCATGAAGAAAATTTCATAATTTATGAAACAAATAGGGGCGAATTGCATGCATTCAGCAAATCTGACTGTAATGTCCGATGTGTTGGCGGCCATGAAAGGCAATGCAAACGTATGCATTATGTATGCAAGAATGATGGACAAATACGTGCAAGACAAGGTTTTTGGTACTTTTGTCCTCTTTGAAATGCAGAAATGTCATCTTGCAAGCTGGGCGTATCGATGGTATGATAAATACAAATATTGCAATGAAATTGCATACAAGGAGGACTCCGCTATGTCGAAGTACGCCCATCGTCTATCGTCCTGTACCCTCACCCTGAAAGATGCGCAGGGCAATCCCATGCCCGGTCGCAAGGTAGAAGTAGATCTTTCCCGCCATGAATTTCTGTTTGGCAGCGGTTGTTTCTGGCTGCAGGAGCTGCTCAATCCCGCCACGCCGCCCCACCTGAAGGAAATCTTCCAAAAGTACTGGGACAACTGGAGCCCGGTGTTCAACTATGCCACGCTGCCCTTCTATCAGGGCCGCTATGAGCCTGTGGAAGGCCAGACCAAGGAAGAAGTGACCCTGCGTGCCGCCAAGCACCTCAAGGAAAACGGCTACACCGTCAAGGGCCATCCTCTGTGCTGGCATACCGCTTCTGCCCTGTGGCTTTTGGAGAAGGACAACAAGGCCGTTCTGGAAAACCAGCTGGCCCGTATCCGCCGTGAAATCGGCGCTTTCCATGACTATATCACCCTGTGGGATGTGATCAACGAAGTGGTCATCATGCCCATCTTTGAAAAGCAGGAAAACGCCATCACCCGCCTGTGTCAGGAAATGGGCCGCGTGCCGCTGGTAAAGGCTGTGTTTGACATGGCCCGTCAGATGGATCCCAATGCCACCCTGCTGCTCAACGATTTCAACACCAGCGAGAGCTACCGCCAGCTGATCGAAGACTGCCTCGCCGCAGATGTTCCGATCGATGTGATCGGCATCCAGTCCCACCAGCATCAGGGCTTCTGGGGCATGGAAAAGCTGCTGGAAGTGCTGGAACGTTTCGAAAAGTTCGGCAAGCCCATGCATTTCACCGAGAACACGTTCGTTTCCGGCGATCTGATGCCCGCCCACATTGTGGACCTGAACGACTGGCAGGTGCCTGAGTGGCCTTCCACCCCCGAAGGCGAGGATCGTCAGGCCTGCGACCTGCTCACCATGCTGGATACCCTCTTTGCCCATCCGCAGGTGGAAGCCTTCACCACCTGGGACTTTGAGGACGGCGCATGGCTGGGCGCTCCCTCCGGTCTGGTGCATAAGGACGGCACCCCCAAGCCCTCCTACGAAGCTCTCAAGCAGCGCGTGCTCAAGGATTGGCATACCAGCCTGACTCTGATGACCGACGAGAATGGTCAGTGCACGGTGGAAGGTTTCCGCGGCCTGTATGCCCTCCAGTGCGATGGCAAGAAGGGCCAGTTCACCCTGAACAAGACCGATAAGGAACTGACCGTACAGCTGTAAGGTTTCACAATAGCATCGAGGGGCTGCTTTGGCGGCCCCTCTTTTCAAAACGGGATATATCAATTGTCACAATAAGAAATTTGCATATGGAGGATGATGGATGATGAAAGTAGCGCTCGTCAACGGCAGTTCCCGGGAACATGGCTGCACTGCCCGGGCACTGGAGGAAGTGGCCAAGGCTTTGCAGGCTGAAGGCATTGAAACCGAAACCCTGTTCATTGGCAATCAACCTATCGCGGATTGCCTTGCCTGCGGTCAGTGCGGCAAGTTAGGCCACTGCGTGATCAACGATGCAGCTGCTGAATTCGCCATCCGCGCCGCAGCATTCGATGGCTTTGTTTTCGGTTCGCCGGTATACTATGCCCATCCCAGCGGCAGGCTGCTCAGCTTTATGGATCGCGCCTTCTATGCCAATGGCGGCAATTTCCGCTTCAAGCCCGCAGCCGCAGTGCTCAGCGCCCGGCGCGCCGGTAACACCGCCTCCTTTGATGTGATCAACAAGCATTTCACCATCAATGAGATGCCGGTGGTATCCTCCACCTACTGGAACCATGTCCACGGCAACAGCCCTGCCCAAGTGGAGCAGGATCCTGAAGGCCTGCAAACCATGACCAATCTGGGCAAAAACATGGCATGGCTACTGAAATGCATTCAGCTGGGCAAGGAAAATGGTCTTTACCCGCCGGAAAACGACAAGGTATATACCAACTTTGTCCGTTGATGGATTGGTGCCCGATAAGGCCGCAGACTGCGTGGCAATTCCGGAACGCTGCCAGTCTGCGGCTTTTCTTTGCCTTTTTAGCAGGAAAAGCAACATTTCCTATAGAAATCATCTGTTATCACAACAAGCAAATCAGTCATTGCTGATGATAGGGAGGAACCCATGAACATTCTGGTCATCAACGGAAGCCCCAAGGGCGATTACAGCATTACCCTGCAAACAGCTCTGTACCTGAAAAAACGCCACCCGGAGCATACCTTTGAGGTGCTCAACGCAGGCCACCGCATCAAGGCGCTGGAGAAGGACTTCACCCCTGCGCTGGAAGCGATCGAAAGAGCGGATCTGCTGCTGTTCGCCTATCCGGTGTATACCTTTATCGCGCCCTATCAGTTGCACCGCTTTATCGAACTGATGAAGGAACACAACGCGCCTGTATCCGGAAAATACATGAGCCAGATCAGCACCTCCAAGCACTTCTACGATGTGACTGCCCATCGCTATGTGCAGGATAACGCACAGGATATGGGCATGAAAGCGCTGCGGGGCCTGTCCGCGGATATGGATGACCTGCTGACGGAGAAGGGTCAGCAGGAAGCAGAACTGTTCTTCAGCCACCTGCTGTGGAGTATGGAGCAGGGCTACAGCGAGCCTGTCAATATTCAGAATATACCTGCGCAGCCTATTCCCGCAGCTTTGCCTGCTGACACCATGAAAGAAGAAGACAAACCCGGCGACGTGGTCATCGTTACGGACCTGCTGCCAGAGGAGACCCAGCTGTCCGGCATGATCGAGCGCTTCCGTCAGGTGCTGCCACGCAAAACACGGGTGATCAACCTGCGGGAGTATCCCTTCAAGGGCGGCTGTCTGGGTTGCTTCAACTGCGCCACTGACGGCGTGTGTATCTACAAGGACGGCTTCGATGATTTCCTGCGCCATCAGGTGCAGTCCGGTGAGGCTATTGTTTACGCCTTCACCATCCGGGATCATTCCATGGGCGCGCGCTTCAAGCTCTATGATGACCGTCAGTTCTGCAATGGTCACCGTACGGTAACGGTGGGCATGCCCGTGGGCTATCTGGTCAGCGGTAACTACCGGCTGGAGAGCAACTTGCAAACCATACTGGAGGGTCGCTCGCAGGTGGGCCAGAATCCGCTGGCAGGCGTTGCGACCGACGAGGTGGACACCAACGCTGCCATTGACCAGATGGCGGCTACCCTCCAGCGCATGCTGGAGACCCGCTACCATCAACCCAAGAACTTCCTTGGCGTGGGCGGCATGAAGATCTTCCGCGACCTGATCTATCAGATGCAGGGTATGATGAAGGCAGACCACAAGTTCTACAAGCAGCACGGCGAGTACGACTTCCCCCAGAAAAAGAAGGGTCTGATCCTGAAAATGTATCTGGTGGGCGCGCTGCTGTCCAACCCGAAAATCAAAGCCAAGATGGGCAATCAGATGAACGAGGGAATGATTGGCCCCTACCGCAAAGTGGTGCAGGCTGCCGCAAACGACAAGAAGTAAGCTGCCAGAATATGAAAAACCTCCGGGAGCTCCCATCAGGAGTTGCCCGGAGGTTTCGGACCGTCGAAAAACCCATACTTCTGTTCAAAAGTCGCACATCTTGCACCTTCGGTGCTCGCTGTGCTTGCCGAAAAGCGCTGCGGCGCAGGTTTTGTGGGCTCTGCCCACACCCGGCAGGAAACTGAGTTTCCTGCACCTTCCCCTTTTTTGACAACCTGAAACCTCCGGACGCTCCCAGCAGGAGTTACCCGGAGGTTTTGTGTTCAGCCATTTACGCTTTGCTGCCGTCTGCGTTCTGATCGGCCTTGGCGTTTTGCCACGCCAGCAGGTATTTACGCATGCAGGGGCCCCAGACTTTGCTCTTCAGCTCGTAGTACTCTCCGTTCATGGAGAAGATCAGGCGGTTTGTGCGTACGATCGCCATGTTGCTGATGTCGCTGAGGGGCAGGGCATGCCCGCTGATGGACAGGCTGCTGTCCTTCAGGGTCAGCCGGCCTTCTGCCAGCAACTCGGTGTGGTGATCATCCGCTACCTTTATATAGGTAATGTTGTCATCCGCGATGCCGCCCTCCGGCACGATGTAGTCACCATTGCGCCAGTGCTCCAGCTGCCATGCATCCCAGTCCGCGATGGTACGGAAAGGCTCAGCAGGCTCAAAGAAGCCGGTTTCAGTAAAGCGCAGGTCAAAGCCGCAACCGCAGCGGATGTGGTCGCCTTCGCCTTTCAGTGTGCCCGCCGTTTTGCACTGGGGGCAGATGAACATGGCAGTCTCCATGTACTGTGCCCGGTTCTTGCCTTTGTAGGCGATGGGGTTCACGGTCTGATTGGCCCAGGTGTCCTCGTTGATATCACTATTGATGGCGGCAAGGATCTCGTCTTTTTTCATGCCCTTGAGCTGCTCAGCGGTATAGACCCCTACCACACTGCCGTGCATCTTGCCCCGGCGCAGGCCCTTGCCCCAGCGGGGATTGGTCAGATAGCCGCCCTCGATGCGGTAGGTGATCAGCGTGGCGCCGCTGATCTGCGCCAGCATGGCGGTAGCGGGCAGCACTGGTACGGTCAGGCCATCCCAGGTGGTTTCACCGGAGCCGAAAATACACACCGACTGTCCGGCTCTGAGCTGACGCAGGCAGGTCATAGCGGTATCCATGCCCGTGGAACCTTTGCGCCGCGGGATCAGCGCCACCAGCCACTGGATCAGACTGCTGAGCCAGCCCATACGGAAGAGGTGCTCGCTGGCCACGTAGGAAATATGCTGATCCTTGAAACTCATTGCCAACAGGAAGGGATCCCAGTTGGACACATGGTTGGAGATGATCAGGCAGGGTTCTTCCCGGGAGGCTTTGTCATGGGTGTACGCAAACTTGAGGATGATATAAGGGCGAAGAATCGTATAAAGAATTTTCCATAAAAACCGATGCCGCTTCTGATTGTTCATAGTGCCTCCTTCAAGCTTTCAGAATGAAGGAACATCGCCCAAACAGGCGATGCTACCAAATATATATATCATACATCCCCGGCAGGAGTGATGTCAAGAAAACGCAGAAAGCAACTTTCCTTGCCCTTGTCATTTGCGGCTGTGCGTGCTATTCTATGGTGGGATCACATGCAAGGGAGGCGTTGAGATGTTCCGCAGAGCAGGACGCAGATGGGGCAGGGCCATGGGCTGGATTCTTCTGCTTACGTTTATCGTTACGCTGACAGCCGGTGTATATATCAAGTTGTATGAGCCGGAGCGGTATATTGCAGAATATACCCTCAATGCGGTGCGGGAGGAAGGAAAGACCCCTGCGCCCCTGAGCATGTGGATGCTGCTTCGGGATTACAACCTTCTGTTGGATGATGCTGATTTCCGTCAGCAGATCGTGTCAGAGCATGTCAGCGATGGGCGCACGTTTATCAGCGCCCGGGGAACGGCGATGGACCACATGGTCGTCATTCGTGCTGTGGGTGTGGATCCGGTCATTGTCTGCAGTCTTGCCGATGCTGTGGGCGACCGGCTGGCAGCCGAGTCCGCGACGCTGTTGGGCGTATCCTCTGCCCGCACGGTGAAACGGGCACATATGCTGCCCCAGCCTTCTGAAACCGAGGACTGGTTCCGGGTTCTCAAAATGATGCTGATCACCTTTGGCGTGCTGTCGCTTTTGGCGATCCTCTTTGGTTCCCGCCGTGAATCTGTGGGCTGGATGACCCCGCCCGCTCAGCTGAGCATGCCCGTGCTTGGTCAGGTGACTGAATGCGGCGAGGAATGTGAATACTGTGCAAAACAGATGCGCCGCAAGAAAAACCAGCCGCAGGATTACCAGCTTCTCTCCCATGTGGACCGTCTGGTGCGCGAGGGCACGGAGGAAGCAGCGCTGTCTTTGCGCTCGGCTGCCGGCATGCGCAGCTGCTCTCTGGCGGTCACCGGTGTTCGCGCCGAGGATCGAGCGCCTGCCTTTGCTGTGATGCTGGGCCAAACGCTGGCTGAGGACGGCTTTTCTGTGCTGATGATGGATATGGATGGCGATGCGCCCATGCTGGGCCGTTATCTGGGCATCCGCGGTCAGGCGGATGCGGTGGATTGCCTGGTGGATGACAGTCAATTGCCGCTGGCGCTGCTGAGAACCGCCACGCCCAATCTGCATCTGATCGATTGCTGCCATGATGGCGAAACCGTCCGGCAGGCAGCAGCTTCCCCGGCGTTTGCCGCCTTTACCGCCAATGCTCTGGCAATCTATGACTATGTGATTCTCAGTGCGCCGCCTGCTGCCTTTGGCAGCGGAGCAGCGGCAGTCGGCAGTGCGGCAGACCAGACGGTGCTGGTGGCGAAGAATGAACGTTACACCGCCAAAGAACTGACCGGTGTGGCGGAGGGCTTGCGCCAACGTGCTGTCAAACTCAGCGGCGTGGTGTTTGTCGGTGTGAAGAAGCGTCAGCTCAAGAACGTCTATAAAGCTGACGGCAAAGCCTACCGCAAGGGGCACAGCAGCACTCTTCATGCCTGATGGGATGGATGGAAACGATAAGCTGAAGGAGGGATTCGTATGGATCTTCTGAAAACGCTTGTATTGTATATGACCATGGTTTTTGCCTCCTCCGTGCAGTCCATGCCGGACGCAGAGGAGTTTATGGTGCAGTATCATACCCCGGAACCCACGGCGGTGGTCACCCCCGCGCCCGTGCTTACTCCTTCGCCCACGCCGGTGCCCACCATTGCTGTATCCCCCAACCCGGAATACAAAACATTGCAGATGGGCGATAAAGGCGATGCGGTGCTCCGTTTGCAGCAAACTTTGATGGAGTATGGCTACTACGAAGGCGATCTGGATGGCCGCTACGGCAACCAGACCCGTTATGCAGTGGAACACTTTCAATATAATCACGGTCTGATAGCGGATGGTATTGCCGGCAAAAATACGCTGACGGTGCTTTACGACAGCAATCAGGTGCGTCCCGCCGAGCCTGAACCTACCCCCACTCCGGAAGGCGATTCCCTGACCATTGCCCTGCCAACGGAGACGGTGCAGCCCCAGCAGCAGGATACCCCCGCGCCTACTGAAACGCCCGCCCCCACTGCTGAGCCAACCCCGGAAGTGACGCAGGAACCCGATACCACCCCCGCGCCTACCGCCACCCCGGTCTTTGAAGCCATGGAGGGCTGGATGATCCGTCTGGCAGATGTGGATCTGCCGCTGGTGGTTACGCAGGAAGGACGCAAGGAGGACACGACGCATTCCATCCTGCCTTATCGGCTGGGAGAGAGTGTCTATGTGCCACTGGTGCCCATTCTGGAAGGTGAAGGCGTGTTTGTGGTATCGTCCAGCGATAGTGTTGAAAAGCTGGAGATCGGTTTTGCACTGGGCGATCACCTGTACCGGCTGGCCTTTACCGAGGATCAGCAGGGGCAGCCCACCGGTTTGGAAACCTATTGTGATGACGCGCTTGTGCCCATTGAAAACGGAGATATCCGTCAACTGGAGGGGCTGCTCTATCTGCCTGCTGATGCGGTGACGGAGCTCACCGGGATGATTTTTGAATTGGACGAGAGTGCGCAGATGCTCAGTGTGCGTCTGCCTTCTGCCGAATAAAACGGATCATGAGAAAAAAGAAAGGAAGGGATGCGTTTGCTGAGGGAAGCCGTCATTCATGGAGATCCGTTCGATATGACCATGACCATGCTGCGCATCAAGCAGTTTGAGGCCTGCGAACGCCGATTGTCCGTCTGCCCGAAGATCGCGCTTTTTTCCGATCAGGCAACCGATGCGGATGCTCAGGCGTTGCTGACAGCATCCTTTGATAATGCCACTGATCTGAGCAAACGCCAGTTGCTCACCATTGCGGAACTGCGGGCTGCGGTGCTGACACGGCTGCCGTTGGAAGCACAGTTTCTGGATGTAAGCGAACGCTATCTGCTGATGGTGCTGTTGCAGGAGGGCGGCAGCGCCGTTGTGGAGGATCCCGCCCGTTTCGGCGCGGTGGAATCGCTGGTGAAGCGGTTGTGGTGCAGCGTCCGTCCGGAAGGCGAGGGCTGGCAGATCACCTTGCCAGATGCCCTGCACGAGCCGCTGGAGCTGGCGCAGCAGCAATGGATCAACAGCGCCAGCCAGCGCCGCCTGTATCATTTCAACAATATTATTTTCAGTCTGCTGTACACTGCCGGATTGGTGGATGAACGCCGCCCCATGGACATGTTCCTGCAGGATGTGATCCAGCGGGATGACTGGATGGCCTGCGACATCGCCCGCCGGTACATGAAAGCCCAGTTTGACTACATCACCGATGCCAACGGCAAGCTGATTCTGGTGCATCCCGCACTGGTGGATCCGGAGAGGATGCTGCTGCTTCAGCGCCCGGACGGTTTCCTACCCGCGCAGGTGGAGCAGAGCCAGTTGATGATCGCCGCCGGGATGTTCGGCATTTCCATGGAGCGCTGGGTCGCTTCACCGGAATATGATCAGCGGCTGGACATCCTGCCGGATGAGATCCCTGCCCATAATCAGATGACGCTGCTGCTTTTGGACGCTGTCCGTCCTGATTACGAGCCGGACGAGTGCGCGGAGGATCTGCGCCTGCTCATCAAGCAGGATTATCCCTACGAAGAAGTGAACGAGGCCATGAAGGCCATGCTGGTGCAGCTGCCCACCAAGGAAATGGACGCTGCCCTCAGGGAACTGTACCTGAGTACGCCCCGCTGGGTGAGCCTCAGGGCAGCAAGGGTGCAATAAATGAAACTGTATACATTCGTGATTCCTGAAAATCAACAGCCGGGCCGCCTGTATCCGCTGATCCGGCGCATGCTGCCCCAATTGCCTGACCACGTTGTGCGTCAGGCTTTTGATAAGCGGGATGTGAAAATGGACGGGGCGCGGGTCAGCCGGGATGCGCAGCTGATCCCCGGAGCGGAAGTGAAACTGTACACAGCATTTGAAGAGACTGCCCCCGCGCTGCCCATCGTCTATCTGGATGAGCATATCATGGTAGTGCATAAGCCTGCCGGTGTCAGTTGCCAGGAGGATGGAAAGGGTGGCCTGACCATCAGTCAGCTGGCTCATCAAGCGTTGCTTGAGCAAAGACCGGGCGCTTCCTGCCCCGTGGCCTGCCACCGGCTGGATAACCAGACCGAGGGCCTCTTGCTGCTTGCGTTGACCGAAGAAGCCCGGCTTGCCATGGAAGAAGGCTTCTATCACCACAAGATCCGTAAACGCTACACTTGTATCGTCAAAGGAACGCCCGAACCCCGGGAACGCACCCTGCGGGCATGGCTGCGCAAGGATGCCGCCAAAGCCCGGGTGCAGGTGCTTACCCACGACGCTCCCGGCGCGCTGCCCATCATCACCGAATACCGGGTGGCGGAGGCGGGGGAATGCGCCCGATTGATGGTAACCCTGCACACCGGCAGGACTCATCAGATCCGTGCGCAGATGGCTGCCATCGGACACCCTTTGCTGGGGGACGATCAATACGGCGACCGTGCCTTTAATAAGCAGCACAAAACCCGCCGCCTGATGCTCTGCGCCACGGAACTCCGTTTTGCGCTGGAAGGCCGCTGGGCTTACCTGAACGACCTGAAACTGTCGGTGAAACCCTCCTTTTGACTGGAGATGCGCGTATGAAACCAACCATCAGGCTTATTGCCATGGATATGGACGGCACTTTGCTCAATCCCGCCCAGCAGTTGAGCCGGGAAAACCGGCTTGCGCTGCTGGATGCGCATCGGGCCGGGATCCGGCTGGCGATCTGCTCAGGCCGCATGCCCGGGGACAGCGCTCTGTTTGCCTTGGAAAACAGGCTGGAACAAATCGCCATTCTGGGGCTCAACGGCGGCTGCTGTCAGCTGTCGCCTGTGGCTGCTCCCTATGCAAACCATGTGTTGCCTGCTCCCCTTGCGCTGGCCTGTTGTCGCCTGTGTGCGGAAAAAGGTATGACCTTTGGTTTGTTTTTGCGCAACCAAGTGGTCATTTTTCAGGGAAAAGCGGAGCTTCGCCGCTGCGATTGGGGCGGGCATTGGGATACGTCTGGCGCACCTGTGATGACCTATGGCGGCAATATGGAGCAACTGGCAGCACAGGGCATCAACAAGATCGTTTGCGTGGAGGAGGATCCCGCTGCGCTGAGTGCTGTCCGCAAGGAAATGAAAAAGCTGGATGGCCTGCAGGTGACCAGTTCCTGGGTGAACAATCTGGAACTGATGCCTGCCGGTGTGGACAAGGGACTGGCTGTGCGGGAACTGGCACAGCACCTCGGGCTGGATCTTTCGCAAGTGATGGTCATCGGCGATTATGACAACGACCTGAGCATGTTCCGTTGCGCAGGTTTTGCTGTTGCTATGGGCAATGCGTCGGAGGCTGTCAAAGCGGCTGCCCATGCGGTTACTCTGACCAACGCAGAGGATGGTGTGGCATATGCCATCCGGAAATGGGCGCTGGAGAAAGCATAAGGGTATGTTTCAAACATGCCACAACAAATCGGAAAGGATGCTGCGTGATGGCTGACTGGAAACTGGACGCCCCTAATCTGCCTGAAAAACTTCGGGCGGATTATCCCTTGCAGCGGGCAGCCATTCAAGCGATGGATGACGATGAGGATGTATCCAACCGTCTGTTTACCCAGCAAACCCTTGCCAGTGTTACCGGCGGCGTGCTGGAATTCAAGGCCTGCCGCTTTGACCGCTGCTCCTTTTCGGATGTGCAGCCCGACAGAATGAGCTTTGTGGACTGCGAGTTCATCAAATGCGAGCTGAGCAATCTGGCGCTGTACGGCGCTGCCATGAAGCGGGTACGTTTTGTGGATTGCCATCTGACGGGATTGGGGTTGGAAAAATCCGCTCTGACCGATGTAGCCTTTGAAAACTGCATGATGGACTATCTTTCCGTCAGCGAGAGCAAATTGGACAGGGTGCGATTTGACCATTGCCGCCTGCGGGAAAGCCTGTGGGTGAATGGAAAACTGGGCCGGGTGGATTTCGGCGATGGGGATCTGACCCAGTCTGAGTGGAGCTTTACGCCGCTGAAAGGGCAGGATCTGCATCAGTGCCGCATTGAAGGCATCCGCATTGCGCTGCCGGATTTGTTCGGTGTGCGTCTCTCTTCCGGTCAGCTGACGGCGCTGAGCGGGCTGCTGGGCGTTGTGCTCACCGACTGATCCATGGAGCGTTTATCTGGCTGCCAGCGGGATAATCGCGCAAAAATCAGGGAGAAAAAAGATAAAATCCGTCAGAAAATCCCTTGACATCCCCGGTACCCCATGGTATACTCTCATCCGTAAGTAGAGGCTGCCCGCTTCTCACCGCGCGAACATCTTGCGTCGGTCATGGCACATAAGTCCATGGGGTGCAATGCGGCGGGTAGCATGTGCCCGGCGTTTTTTTGTGCGCAAAGCCGAAAAGCGCCAAAGACTTTTGGAGGTGTATGGATATCAACGAGCCGATGATCAACGAAGAAATCCGCGACAAAGAAGTGCTTCTGATCGCAGAAGACGGTACCAAGCTGGGCGTGATGCCTACCCGTGCAGCACTGGAAAAGGCTGAGGAAGCCGGACTGGATCTGGTCAAAATTGCCGCCAATGCTACGCCCCCCGTCTGCAAGCTGATGGACTATGACAAGCACCGCTACGAACAGTCCAAGCGCGAGCGCGATATGCGCAAGAATCAGCGTATCGTTACGCTCAAGGAAGTGCAGCTTTCCGCCACCATCGAGGAAAACGACGTGCAGACCAAGTTCAAGAATGCCGTCAAGTTCCTGCAGGATGGCGACAAGGTGAAAGTCAGCATCCGCTTCCGCGGCCGTCAGATCGCGCACGCTGATATCGGTATGAAGATCATGCAGGATTTCGCAGCCCGTATCGAAGAATACGGCTCTGTGGAACGCCGCCCCCTGCTGGAGGGCCGCAACATGATCATGATCCTCGCTCCCAAGGCTGAGAAGAAGAGCTTTGCCGAAAAGAGCCAGGAACGCAAGGAAAAGAAGGCTGCCAAGGAGGCCGAGCAGCAGAATGCTCCCAAGGAAGCCAAGCCTCAGCCCAAGAAGAAGGTCAAGCGCGAAAGCGAAAACATGATTTGACCCTGTTAACCCCGCCATCCCCGGTTCAGGCCAAGGCCTGACAGGTTATGGATAGCATACGGAAGGAGGACAACCCCTATGCCTAAGCAGAAATCCCACCGCGGCGCAGCCAAACGCTTTTCTTTCACCAAGAATGGCAAAGTCACCCACAAGCAGATGAACGCCAACCACCAGGTGCATTTGAAGACCACCAAGCGCACCCGTCACCTGCGTGCGGACGGCATCGTGGATAACGCGGCCGAAGCCCGTACCATCCGCAAGTTGCTGCCCTACAAATAAGCTTTGCTAACATTCAAGGAGGATAAAGAATATGGCACGTATCAAAGCAGCTGTTAATGCCCACAAGAAGCGCCGCAAGGTGTTTAAGCTTGCCAAGGGCTATTTCGGCGCCAAGTCCAAGCAGTACCGCGCTGCCAGCGAGCAGGTCGCCCGCAGCCTTCGTTACGCCTATGTGGGCCGTCGCCTGCGCAAGCGTGATTTCCGTCGTCTGTGGATCACCCGCATCAATGCGGCTGCCCGCATGAACAACATGAGCTACTC
>SVGQ01000155.1 GCA_015056245.1 Clostridiales bacterium
ATTAACAGAACCGAAGCGGTTCTTCACCGCCCGCAGCAGCCGGTACTCATGCTGCCGGTCGCCTTCAAAGTACAGCACCGCGTCCACCATATGCTCCAGCACCCTGGGACCGGCAAGGCTGCCTTCCTTGGTTACATGGCCCACAATGAAGGTGGCAGTGCCGCTTTCCTTGGCGTAGCGCACAATGGCGCCCGCGCTCTGCCGCACCTGGGATACGCTGCCCGGTGCGCTGCCGCTGTCCTCGGACACCATGGTCTGAATGGAGTCGATGATGAGCACATCCGGCTGCATGCCCTCGCATTTTTCCAGTATGCTTTCCACATCGTTTTCCGCCAGCACGAACAGCTTGTCCTGAGGAACCTGCAGGCGCACAGCCCGCATCTTGATCTGTCTTGCGCTTTCCTCGCCGCTGACATACAGAACCCGCTGGGTCTGGCTCAGGCTGGCTGCCACCTGCAGCAGCAGCGTGGATTTTCCGATGCCCGGGTCGCCGCCCAGCAGAATGGCGCTGCCCTGCACCAAGCCGCCGCCCAGCACCCGGTCCAGCTCCTCGTTGCCGGTGGTCACGCGGGCTTCCTGCTTTTCCTCCACCTGCGACAGGGGAACGATCTCCGCCTTGCGGGTGGTCTGGTAGCGGGCCGCCTTCTCAGCGGTTTTGCTTGCCGCAGGGGCTGCCACAGCCCTGCGTTCCTCAAACGTATTCCATTCGCCGCAGTCCGGGCAGCAGCCCAGCCACCGGGCTGCTTCGTAGCCGCAGCTTCCGCATACGTACAGGGTCTTTTCCTTGGCCAAGATGAGACTCCTTCTCCGCCGCCGAAGAGTCAGCGGCGGGCGGCTATGATCATCATACGCCCGATCCGTCTCCGTTGCCATAGCAACCTTCGGCGCATCCTGTCGAATGCATCAAAAACCGTTCGACAGGCAGCGGTCAAATATTGTCAAAATCAAACATGGTACAGTATATCACACCTACCGGGTTTTTCCTACTGGCTTGTATCCAAAATTCACAACTGATTCACAGGTGGGGAGGGGGAATGAACAACCACCTATGAAGCTGGTGATTTGCACAAAGGCTAAAAGCCTTTATTACCGGCCAGCGTCTAAATGTGCTGGGTTTCACGGTATTCAAGCCTATTGCCTCTTTTGCTGCCGCTTAAGGGGCAGCGTATTACTTGCCACCCTAAAAGGTTCTTCGTATTCTTTCTCACTTAACTTATCAAGAGCAATATCATGCTTATCTTGATCAGCAATGTATTTTTTGATTGTTGCTTCGTTCAACCCTACGGTTGATACATCATAACCTTCTGCCCAGAAACGTCGATTTCAATAATTTGTATTTCAAGTTTACATGGTAATCGAATATCATTAGTGTGATCTTTCCTTCAGGTATCTTATGTAGCTTGATACCGAAATTATCGGTGATATACTCAGCAACTAAGGAAAACCGGCCTGTATCCGGAGGGATACAGGCCGGTGGGGGTAGAAAGGGGACCTAAACAGTTGTGATAGCCCGCAACTCTGCGTCACAGCGCAAATTGCAGCGTGACACAAGGGGATATCCTCCCCCCTGCTCAGTTTCTTTGTTTTACCTGCTCCCCTTATCATACGGAATACCTTCCGCCTTGGGAGCGCGGGAGCTCTTGGAGGTGAAGGCCAGCACCACGAGGGTGATCAGGTAGGGCAGGAGACGGTAGAAGTTGGGATTGATGTTCAGCTCCTTGAGGAAATGAACCTTCTCGCCTGCGCCGTTGAGGATGAACAGGCTGCCGTAACCGGCGGCGATGCACTTGAACAGGCCGAACAGCAGGGCTGCGCCAGCCACGCCCAGAGGCTTCCAGTTACCGAAGATCATAACCGCCAGCGCCAGGAAACCGAAACCTGCTACGTCGCCGTTGGCGGTGCAGTTGGTGGTGGTGAGGGCGTAGACGAAGCCGCCCATACCCGCCAGCGCGCCGGAGATGCACACACCGGCGTAACGCATCTTGAACACATTGATGCCCAGGCTGTCCGCTGCCTGAGGATTCTCGCCGCAGCTGCGCAGGCGCAGACCGAAGCGGGTCTTGTAGAGGATCACGGACATGATGACGAACACCAGAATGCAGATGTAGGTGGCAGGGTACACTTTGTTGATGAAGGTTTCAAACAGGAAGCCGGGCTTGTCCAGACGACCGTAGCCAAACATGGCCTTCTTGAGCATGAACCAGCCCGCGCTGTCGCCGGAGGCCATCTGCAGGGTGTTCTGGTTGGCGATGAGACGCACGAAGAACAATACCAGCGCAGGGGCCAGCAGGTTCAGGGCGGTGCCGCCGATGGTCTGGTCCGCCTTCAGGTTGATGGCGGCAAAGGCCAAAAGCAGGGAGAACAGCGCGCCCAAGGCCGCCGATACCAGCATGGTCAGCAGGGCGAAGCTTTGCAGGCCCACCCAGTTCTTGGCCTGATAAACGGCCTCGAACCAGCCCCACTGCTGCACAAGGCGCACAAACAGAACGCCGATGAACGCGCCGAAGATCATGATACCTTCCAGCGCCAGATTGATGATACCGCTGCGCTCAGCGTAAATGCCCGCCAGCGCCACGATCATCAGGGGAACCGCGTAGATCAGGGTCTGCTGAATGAGGTAAACCGTACTGTCCGAGGTCAGATTGCTAAACAGGGTACTCATACGTTTTCCTCCTCTCTGGCAGGCTGCTGGGGTTCGGTGGTTTCTGCTGCGGGGGCAGCCTCTTGCGCCACTTCCGGGGCAGCGGTTTCCACCGGTGCCTCCTGCACCGCTTCCACGACCGGCTCGGTGTCTGCCACCGGGATCTGCTCCATGGCGGGCGCAGCATCCGCTGCCGTCTCCAGCACGGTGTCGGCCTTGCGGCGGCGCTTGCCGATCATGGTCTTGATCAGCAGGGCAAAGGCGCTCATGTACACGATCACAGCGATGATAACGTCGGTGATGTACTCATTGAAGGCGGTGAACTTGGTCAGCTGGGTACCGCAGATATCCAGCATGGACATGAAGATGCCCGTGAAGACGACACCGATGGGGTGGTTGGAAGCCAGCAGCGCAACGGGGATGCCGTTGAAGCCCACGGCGGGCAGCTGCTGGTAGGTGGTCCAGAAGAACTCGGTGTTGCCGCTGAGGGCATACAGGGAACCGGCTGCGCCAGCCAGCGCACCGGCGATGGCCATGCTCATCACGATGTTCCGCTTGTCCTTGATACCAGCGTAGCGGGCGGCGAAACGGTTGGAACCGCAGGCCTTGAGCTGGTAGCCGAAGGTGGTGCGGGTGAGGATCACATAAACGATCACTGCCAGAATGATGGCGATGATGATGCCGCCGTTCACCTGCGAATTGGGGAAGATCTGATCCAGCCCCATCTTGGAGGTTTCCACGCCGTTGACGCTGGTCTTGTAGATGTAGCTGGTCTTGGTGCCCTCGATCAGGTTCTTCAGGTTGGAGATGTCAAAGGCCCAGGTGACCAGATTGGCAGCGATCCAGTTGGTCATGATGCAGGCCAGCACTTCGTTGATGTTCAGCAGGGATTTGAGCATGCCGGGGATGGCGCCCCAGATAGCGCCTGCCATCATACCGCCGATGAAGGCCAGCGTCCATACCAGCCAGGCGGGGAAGAATACGGTGGGCGCGATGCCTTGAGCCACCTGCCAGTCGTACAGCACACCGCCGCCGGTGGACAGGCTCAGGGCGATGAACAGCGTGGCGCAGATGCCCGCCAGATACTGACCCGGCGCGCCGATGTTGAACAGGCCGGTCTTGAAGGCAACGGCAACGGAAAGGCCCGTCAGCACCAGCGGCGTGGCGCGGAAGAGCATGTTGCCGATGTTGGTGGGGTTAAAGCCGAAGGTCAGGGTACCGGCTGCGTTGCGGCCCGTGGAGAACAGACCGGCAACCACCAGCTGGATGCCTTCCCAGGTGCCCTTGGAGCTGATGGCCTTGTTGAACAGGCCCACAAAGAAGATCAGCACGCTGCCAGCCAGCAGGCCGATCAGGATGGAAATAACGGACGCCATCACGGAGCGGGTGCCGGTTTTCTGAAAGAAGGGAGTCTTATTCATTTACTCAGCCACCTCCTGCCGTTTTGCGCCAGCCATGTACAGGCCCAGCTCTTCCACGGTGATCTGCTTGGGATCAAACTCGCCCACGATCTCGCCCTCGTACATCACAAGGATGCGGTCGGAAAGGTTCATCACCTCGTCCAGTTCCAGCGATACCAGCAGCACAGCCTTGCCGGCATCCCGCTGCTTCACCAGCTGACCATGGATGTATTCGATCGCGCCCACATCCAGACCGCGGGTGGGCTGCACGGCAATGATCAGCGGCTTGTCCCGGTCGATCTCGCGGGCCACGATGGCCTTCTGCTGGTTGCCGCCGGACATGCTGCGCACGATGGTTTCCGCGCCCTGACCGGAGCGCACGTCGTACTGCTCGATCAGCTCGTCCGCGTACTTGCGCACCTCATCGAACTTGATGAAGCCCACCTGCTGGAAACGCTTTTCGTTGAACCGCTGCAGCACCATGTTCTGCTCCAGCGTAAAGTCCAGCACCAGACCATGCTTGTGCCGATCCTCGGGAATGTGGCTCATGCCAGCGTCGCTGCGCTGCTGCACCGGCGCGTGGCTCACATCCTTGCCCATCAGGGTGATGGTGCCTGCCGAGGGCTTTTCCAGACCCGTCAGCGCATGCACCAGATCGGTCTGACCATTGCCATCGATACCGGCAATGCAGACGATCTCGCCTGCCCGGGCGGTGAAGCTCACATTGT